>DATJNO010000001.1:0-46243 GCA_035508055.1 Bryobacteraceae bacterium
GAGGGTGGATGCGTGCGGAAGTAAGATCCCAGGGCGTCGCCAATGGCCTGCGACAGTTCCCCACCGGGCGTGGCCGCGGGCTGCGAGGTATTCTCGTGGAACTTCATCTGCATCCGTTGGAACACCCCAACAGCCGCGTCCGGATCATACCCCGCTTCCACCGCCAGGCGCTGGCCGGCAAGGTCGGCCTCCAGCTCCTGATCCTGCCGGTAACCGATGGCGACCAGCGCATGGGCAAGTCCTGCGATGGCGCTCGCATCGCCCGCACCCGCCTTCTTCAGCGCGAGCTGATATTGATACTGCTCGATGCAATGCCGCAGATCCACATGCGACATTTCGTGGCCGAGCACCGCGGCCAGCTCCGATTCGGATCGGAGAAAATCCAGCATCCCGCTCAGCACGTAGATCTGTCCGCCTGGAAGCGCGAATGCGTTGAGGCCTGGTGACTGCAGGACGTGGAAGTGATAGCGGATGGCTTTGCGGTTGACGCCGGGCACGAGCCCCGCTCCGACGGCGGCGACATATCGGGTCGCGTCCGGATCCTCCTTGCCCCAGCGTCCCACTTCGGCAGCCAGCCGGTCGCCGAGCTGCATCTCCTGATCAGCCGAGACGCGGGTCAGCTGGAGTCCCAGGTCGTCGGCGTCGCGCAGAACATCGGACCAGAGCTGGCGCGCGGAATCCAGGCTGATCTCGGGATCGGGTTTGCCGAGCGAGACTACGACGGCGCAAGCGATCATCAACGCTAAGACTGCGAGGAATGGCAGTTTCGACATGGCAGGTCTCACAAATACCGCTGGATGCGGTCGCGGAAGCGGGTGTAGATCCAGGACACGCCCACCAGGATCGCGCCCAACACGATGAAGGAGAGAATCCGGTTCACGGTTTCGAGCTCGCGCAGATCGTAGAAGAACAACTTGAGCACGCAGACCAGGAACAGCGCCAGACCGCTCAGCCGTTGGAAGCGATCGCGCAAGGGAAAGCCGGCGGCCAAGAGAGCTAAGGCCTCCGCGCCCCAGGCGACCGTAAGCAAGCCGCCCGAGACCTCGTAGAAGAGCAAAACCGCGAGCAATACAGAGGCCAGAAGACAATAGAACGCGCGGGCCCGCCCGCTTTCGCGCTCTGCCGCAGGCCGGGGCGAGAGCAGCAGCGCGGCATAGAAGCAAACGATGACGACGGCGCCGGTGATGACGCGCCCGCTCATGCCGCCGAGGCTCTCCGGTATATAGAAATTGGTGTCCCAGCTTCGCCAGAACGATAACGCGCCAACCGCGTAACTCTGCCAGCGCAGGTCCTGGAGATCACGTGACAGGCCGAAGTAGTACAGTGCGAGTCCAAACAAGGCCCAGCCGGTGACCGCGAGCGTCCGGCCGAGCTCAAACCGCGCGAGCACGACGCCAAGCACAGCGGGAGCGTACGAGTAAAGTCTCGCTACGCCGCGTTCCCAGCCGCTGACTTGTGACTGACGGTAGCGCCACCAGACGTAATACTGAGAGACGAGAATCGGCACGACGGTGAGCACGCGATGCGAGATGTGCAGCGTGTCGCCCAGTTCGGTGAAGTTAGCGAGGAACAACCGGCCGCAGACGGAGGCGGCCACCAGATTGCCCCACAAGCGGAAGCGCCCGAGCGCCGCGCCGAATCCGATCTCCAGCAGCACGAGACCGATGACGGCCCAAGCCAGGGCGACCAGCGCGGGCTGCAATTCGAGCCATGTGAGCGTGAGGGCGAACAAGGTTCCGGCCGCGGCATATAAGTCGCGGCACCAACCGCGCTCTTCGTCGTCGACACGCCCGGACAAGGTGCGGAACACGCGCCAGGACATCCCGCAGCACAGCAGCGTCGCGATGCCCAGCGATACAGCCGCAGCCGGAGGCGATCCTTTGTGAACACCGGCGACGTCTAGCCAGAACAGGTTCAGGAATCCCAAGGTGGACACGAAGTAGGATTGCCAGCGGAACTCGGCGGCGCGCGTGCGCAGGCCCAATTCCAGCAGCATTGCTCCGAAGACCAGCCAGGCGACCGCGAGATAAGCATCTGGCGCTTCCACGCCGATCACGAGCGCCACCAGCCCGGCCGCCACCCAGGTATAGAGTGCGCCCTCGGCGACGCGCAGCAGGCGGTTGCAATAGAAGGTGGCGGCGGCCAGAAGCGCGACGGGCGTAGGTTCGGCCCAGCGGTTGCCCGCGAGCGTGATCGTGTGCCCGCGCCACCGGTCGGTCAGCAGCAGATTGACGAGCGCGCCCGTGAACACAGCTCCCGCCAGTCCGCGCAGGTATTTTTGTCCGAAGCGGAAGCCGGCCAGGAAGAGCACCTCGCCTTCGATGAGCAGGTCCAAGATAATCCATTCGCCGGAAGCGCCGCGTAGGATGGCCGCTGTTGCCAATGCCGCTGCCAGCGTGATGGGACCTTCGTAGCTGCCTTCGGCCATCCGGGCGAGCGGGCCCAGATCGCCGGTGAAACCCGATGGCGGACGCAGATGCACACGTAGAAGCGCACTGGCAAGATACAAGGCCGCGCCGCCGGCCAGGGCCAGGTACAGATGCGCCGGAGCCATGCGATGCCATTTCACCAGCGACAGCGCCAAAAAGCCGAGAGCGTTACCCGGCAGGATGAACGACTCCGCGCGCCAGCCGGCGATCCGCCGCCGCAGGCTGAGCAGATCGAACGCCTCAAACAAAAGCCAGTAGGCGCCGAAGAGGGCCTGCGTCGAAGCCAGAGGAGCGCCGATGTCGGGCCGCGAAGCGCAAGTCGCGTAGGTGGCGAACAGTCCGAAGACCGCCATCTTCTGCCAGTGGAACCGGTAGGCCAGGAAAAGAAGCGAGCCGGCCAGCGGCGCCAATGCCAGCACGGAAAAGGGTGTGTTCTCGCTCAGCGCCAGAGTGGCGAAGGCGATGAAGTAGGCGAGGCCGCTGACCGTTTGCGACTTGTAGCGCAGCGAGTGGAGAATCATCGCCGCCGAAACGGCGAGCAACAGCGCACTGGCGAGATACGGGTCGCTGATGATCCGGGCCGCGGGCAGCGCGTGCATCGCGTAAGTCGTGAAATAGACCGCGGCCCAACCGCCGCCGAGAAGCCCGCGCGCGAAGATCGCGTACACCGGCTTGCGCTCCACCAGAGCGCCGCCCGCCAGCATCGCCAGGCCTGTGGCGAAGCCGATGGCGACACGGCCGCCGGGGCCGACGCGCGTGAACTCGTAACCCAGGAGCAAAGCAATGCCGATGACCAGCACCAGCACGCCGAGTTTGTTCAGCCAGCTTCCGCCGACCACGGCCTCCCATTCGGAGCCGCCCATGCTTTGGCGGGCGCGATCGCGCCAGGTCTCCGGGACGGGCTGAGGTTCCGGTTGCAGCGCCAGCTCGGGCTCCGGCATGGCCTGCTGCGCGAAGACCGGCAGAGGCGGGGGAGTTGTGGGCAGGGGTTCTTCGGTCACGGCCGGGGGCGTCATCGGAATGGGCGGAGGCTCTGGCTTGGCGGCGACCGGTTCCTCGGCCGCTGGCAGAGCCGGGTTCTTCGCGTTTTCGAGTACCCAGACGCGATTCCGGAGCTTCCCGAGCGTCTCGCTGTCCTGGTTGACCCGGTCCTCCAATGTCCGCAGCCGTTGCCAGAGCACCAGAACGACCAGCAAAGCCACCACGATGATGACGACAGTCATGGCACACCCCCGTTAGTTCGATACGGTTGCGGAAGCGGCGTTCGCCGCGATGGATCGAGCAGTGACTAAATCGACCTTACCGCTACCGAGCGTCGGAATCGCGTCCACCGCGATAAACTGGTCGCGTTTGGGGATCCACAGCGCGGGGAGGCCGGCGGCCTCCAGGTGGGCGATCATGTCGGACGGGGCGAAGCGGTCGCCTGTGTAGATGACCGCGAGCCGTTCTCCGCGGCGCTCGTCGGGAACGCCGGTCACTACGCAATGGCCCGCGCCGGCCAGCTCGGCCAGCGCCTCCTCGATCTTCAGATGCGGCACCATTTCGCCGGCGATCTTGCTGAAGCGCGAAAGGCGGTCGACGATGTGGATGAATCCCTGGGCGTCGACGAAAGCCAGGTCGCCGGTGATGTAGTAGCCGGAGTGGAGCGCGTTTGCGGTCCGTTCGGCCTCGCCCAGGTAGCCCAGCATGCGGCTCGGGCCGTTCACCAGCAGGAGACCCGTCTCTCCGCCCGGCAGCGGCTCGAACGTGTCAGGGTTCACGATCCGAATCGAGACGTACGGCAGCGGCCGGCCGACCGTGCCCGCCTGATAGCCGCCGCGATCTTTATCGCCGGCGTTGACCGAGACCGCCGGGCCCATTTCGGTGCAGCCGTAGCCCTCGAGCGGCGTTACGCCGAACTTCTCTTCAAACGATGCGGCCAGCGCCGGCCGGAGCTTTTCAGCTCCCACGAGTAGATACCGAATACTCGCCAATTGTTCGCGGGTGCACTTGCGCAGGTAGCTCAAGCAGAAGGTCGGTGTGGAAAGGAACAGAGTGGGATGATGCACGCCGGCGAGCTCGCCGATAATCTTGGCTTCGGTCGGATTGCTGTGGAAAACGGCTTTGAAACCGTTGAGCAGGGGGAACCACAGCGTATAGGTGTAGCCGAACGAATGGAAGAAGGGAAGAACGCCGAGCATGCAATCGCGCGGCGAGACTGAATAAACCTGAGCCGTGGCTTCGGCGTTGGCCATGAGATTCCAGTGCGACAACATAACGCCTTTAGGCGTTCCGGTGCTGCCGCTGGAGAAGATGACCGCGGCCATGTCGTCGGGTTTCACACGAGCCGCCAGGCGGGAACCTGGAAGAAGGCGAGCAGCCAGCAAGGCCCGAAGCTTCCGGGCGGGCGTGAATCCGGCTTGCAGGTCCTCGAGGAAAACCAGGCCGGGCAGTACGGGCAGCTTGGCCTTTTCCAGGAACGCGCGCGAGGTCAGAATTGTTTCGACGCCGCAGGCCTGGATGGCATGGCGCATCGCGCTTTCGCCCGCCGTGAAGTTGAGATTGACGGATGTTTTGCCCGCGAGCGTGACGCCCAGGTTGGCGAGCGCGCCGCCGACCGAAGCGGGGAAGAGAAGGCCGATGCAACGCGCCGTGGAGCAATTGGCGGCAATCCACTTCTTTAGAAGCACGGAGGCGGTCAGCGTTTCACCGAAGCTCAAGGCACGGCCGGTCGAGTCGACCAGGGCGGGCGAATTCCAGTGGCGTTTGGCAGCGGCGATGAAGCTGTGCGAGAGCGTCGTGTTCCCGTCCTTCCGGCATTCCACCGCCTGAGAGCCAAGTTCGAGTACGCGCCGGTGCAATTCTTCTGCCGGGGTGCTGGCGGGGAGCGGCGCGCCGATGTAAACGGTCACTTGCTGCCGCAAACGAAGCGGCGAGGCAAACGGGCGGCCGCCTTTCAGACTGAGCGCATGGCCCCACAGGCCGTCCAAGTAGATGGGAACCACCGGTGTGGCGTCCAGTCCTCGCGTGATCAACTCGACGCCGCGTTCGAACGGCTTCACGTGCGAGGTGCGGGTCAATTCGCCTTCCGGGAAGATGCACACGAGCTGGCCGTTTTCGAGTTCGGCATGAGCGCGACGCAGCGCCCGCAGCGCTTCTTTGGGAGAGCCCTGTGCCAGCGGGATCGTATCGAACAGGCGGCACACGGGGTTCAGCCATTTGTTCTCATAGAGCGGCTGCCACATGAGAAAGCGGATCAGGCGCGGGCTGACACAGCCGATCAGTATCGCGTCGGCGTAGGAAACGTGGTTGGAAATGATAAGCGCGGCGCCTTTCCGCGGCAGATTTTCCGCGCCGACCACACGAATACGGAAGAAAATCTGGCTGAACGCCCAGATCAGCAGGCGCAGCAAGGAAGCGGGCACGATCCAGGCGATATAGAGGGTGGCCGCGAGCGTCAGCACGCCCGCGCCCGCCAGGATGTGCGCCGGTGTCCAATGCAAGGTGTCGTGCAGCAAATATAGCGCGCCGGAGGCCGCGATCACTCCAAACATATTCAGAAAATTGTTGGTGGCGAGCAAGCGGCCTTTTTCTTCCGGCGCGGCGCGGTCCTGGAGGAAGGCGTTGAGCGGGACGATGAACAACCCGCCGGAGAATCCCGCGCCGGCCAGCCAGAGCACGGTGGAGCCGAAGGATTGCGCCGAGCCGAGCATCACCGAGCAGAGGCCAAGCGCGGCCGCGCCGACCGGCACTAATCCGACCTCCACGCGATCGCCGGACAGCCATCCCGCCGCGATGCTGCCGAGTCCGATGCCGACGGCGAGAGCCGTGACCAGCAGGCCGGTGTGCGTTTCTGACAGATGCAGCGATTCGCTGCCGTCCAGGATCACGGTGAGCTGGAACAGCGCGCCGACGAACCAGAAGTAGGAGATGCCCAGGACCGTCAGCCACATCGGGCGGTCCCGGTAAAGCTCCTTCGTGCCGCACCAGATTTCGCCGAAAGGGTTCCAATGAAACGGCGCGGTGGAACCGGATGCCGGGACCTGGCGGATGAAGAGGCTGGTAAGCGATCCGGCGATGGCGATGACAAGCAACACGCCGCCGAGAATCAGCGGCTCGCCTTTCCAGCGCGCGAACAGGAACGATCCGACACTGGTTCCGAGCACGATGGCGGCGAACGTGGTCAGCTCCAGCAGGCCGTTGGCGCGCGTCAACTGGGCTTCTTCCAGCATTTCGGGCAGGATGCCGTATTTCGCGGGGCTGAAGAAATTGGCCTGAGCGGCGAGCAGGAACAGAACCCCGAGCAGAAGATCCAGGCTGCGGAACGCGAGCGCGGCCATGCCGACGCCCATGATGACGATTTCGAACGCCTTGGTGATTTGCAGCACGCGCGTTTTGCTGTACCAGTCGGCGAGCTGGCCGGCGTATCCGGCGAAGAGCAGGAACGGCAGAACGAAGACCGCGCCGGCGAGCGCGAGGTACCGCGCTCCGAGCAGTTGGTTGGCGGCGAGCTCGACTGCGCCGACCGACACGATCATCTTGTAGACGTTGTCGTTGAACGCGCCCAGGAACTGCGTCCATAAGAAAGCGTGGAAGGGTGCGTCGGTGAGCAGCGCGGCGTATCCGTGGCAGCGGCCTCGATCGTTTTCGTTCGCCATGCCCCGATATCGGCATTTCGAAGGCCAATCGATTAGATGGGCAAAGCGCAATGGATCAATCATCTAGCAGACATTCGCAGATCTTGCGGCCTTTCTCTGTATACATGAAACGGACTAGCATGTACAATTTATGTATATGGCTTCGTTTTCTAGCCGAGACCGCCATCTCCTCGCTTCGGTCGCCAGTCTGGCCTACTGCAACCCGTTTCTTCCCGAACGGGTGGAGCTGGAGGAAGCCGTTTTGGGGCGCGAGTTCGTGCCGGGCGGCCCGGTGTGGAGCGCCTCGGTCAGCGATCCGGAAGCTACGCCGCCGAACGTAACGCGGATCTACGATAAGCTCAACGCCCGGGTCAATGAACTGCACACACGGCTGGTGGAAGCGGCGGATGTCAGCGAGGGAGACTGGGCGATTTATGAAGAGAGCATCCACTACCTGTTGTATCAGCGCTATCATGAGGACTTTGTCGCGGCGCGCGGGAAATGGCGTTTCTACCGCGAATTCCTGGCGGACTGGAATCGCTTGTGCCGCGTCCCCGGCAAGCTGCTGGAAAGCACGCTGGCGCCGGCGCACGTATTCGCGTGCTTCCGCCAGATCCAGCGGGCGTTTCATCACATCTACGACAACATTATCGGCAATTCGATGCCGGCGGCGCGCTTGCGGGCCAGCGTGTGGCAGTCCATCTTCACGCACGACATGCGGCGCTACCGGCACGCGCTATACCGCAGGATGGGCGAGTTTCCCACGCTGATTACAGGGCCTTCGGGAACAGGCAAGGAGCTGATCGCGCGGGCGATCGCCGGGTCGCGGTATGTGGCATTCGATCCGGAGCGGATGGAGTTTCTGGATGAGCCGGGCGAGAGTTTCCTGCCCATCAATATTGCCGCGCTTTCGCCGACGTTGATCGAGTCGGAACTGTTTGGGCACCGGCGTGGGTCGTTCACCGGCGCGATTGGCGATCGCAAGGGATGGCTGGAGGCATGTCCGGACTCAGGCTCCGTGTTTCTGGACGAATTGGGCGAACTGGATCTCGCGATTCAGGTGAAGCTGCTGCGGGTGATCGAGACACGGCGGTTTTCGCCGGTCGGCGACAGGACGCCGCGGCAGTTCCGTGGAAAGCTGATCGCGGCGACGAACCGCGACTTGCCCGCCCAGATTCGCGCCGGGCGATTTCGGGAGGATCTTTACTACCGCCTCTGCGCGGACCTGATGCAGACGCCGCCGCTGGCCGAACAAATCAAGGAGTCGCCGGGTGTGCTGCGCGAGCTGCTGCACTACATGACGCTGCGCACTGTGGGGGAGGACGCCACGCAAGTGTTGCCGGAAGTGGAGGAATGGATCGAGGCGCATTTGCCGGCCGATTACACCTGGCCAGGGAATTATCGCGAGCTGGAACAGTGCGTGCGCAACGTAATTATTCGCCGATCGTATCAGCCTTTGGCGCAGCCCGCTGGCGCGGGGCCGGATGACGAGTTTTTCGATCGATTCCGTGCAGGCGCGCTGACGGCGGATGAGTTACTGGCGCGCTACGCCGCGCTGGTCTATCGCTTGACCGGCAGTTACGAGGAAGCCGCGCGGCGGATGGGATTGGATCGCCGCACGGTGAAGGCGAAGTTGGAGTTGTATCTCGCGGACGGAACGGCGGTCAGACAATGAAGCAGCCGAGGCTGCCCTCGAAGCCCTGTTCCACTCGGCCGTCAGGCCAGACGACGATGGGAACCATGTCGCCGAATTTGCGGGCTTCTTCCATCGTGGCCTGATCCAGTTCGACACGGCGTTCGTCGTAAACCACGCCTTCGGCGTCCCACTTCCTGAGCAGCTTCACGCAAGCTTCGCAGCCGCGGATGGTGTAAACCACAGGCTTCATGCACGCCTCGCTCAACCAGCGTTTGGCAGGTTCAGCGCCTTCGCGAGAAGCTGGCGCATTTCCTGGATGGATTCTTTGCGCCACCTCGGGAAGCGCGGCACAATCTGCGCGATCAGAGACCGCAGGAAAACCTGGCGCTGGGCTTCGGGAAGCGTCGCGAACGTGGCGCCAGGCGGGAGGTTCTGTTCGACCTTGATCTGATCGGAGATGGCGGCCAGCTCGGCGTGCGCGTTGGCGGAACGCTCGGTGAAATGAGTGATGTACTGGAGATCGGTGTTGTAAAAGACGAACACGGGGATGGCGCGCGACTTGCCGTTGTTGCTCAGGAATTCGTCCATGATGTCCGGGTTCTCGTCGCGCAGGAAGATGCGCAGCTCGATGCCGGAGGCTTCCGCGATGCGGGCCAGGGTGGGCAACTCACGGTAGACGTCGCCACACCAGGCTTCGGCGATGGCCATTGCTTTCTTGGGGCCGTTCGGCAGGGCCGCGGCTTTCTTGAAGAAGGCCAGATCGTCCCCGGTGAGGGCGGAATCGTTGTAATACTGTTCGAACTTATCGCGATTGACCGTGGCTTGGGCGAGAAATCCGGCGTAGGTGAGACCTTGTTCGAAGCGTGTGGACGTGATGACGCTGGTGGCTTGTGGCATTTCGATTATTTCTCAATTGTACAGAAGATTGGATGCCAGCCAGCTCAGGACCGATTCACGGCGAGACGAACCAGGTGACTGGCGTCGGGAAGCGCTTCCAGGCGCTGGATGTCATGGGCCAGCTGGTTTCGCGCGGCTTCCGGGAGCCGGCTGCCGGCATTCTCGTCGAATTTGGCGCGGAGCTCGGCGTAGGTCATCGGATTCTCGGCCGAGCCGCGATTGTACTCTTCGACCTCTTCGAAGCCTCGGCCGTCCTTGAGGACAATCCGCACCGCGCCCTTGAAGCGGCCGGGGCCGGGATAGCCAGGGTCGACGTGATAGTGAACTTTTCGGGCCAGGGCGAGAATCTCGGGGTTGGTGAGACTACCGGGCGCATAGGCGTTCTTGCCGAGCGCGCCGAAGTACAGCGCTTCTGCGAGGCTGTATTGCAGGCTGACGCGGCCGTGCGAGTCGGAAGCGGGCGCGAATTTTTCGGCGGTCGGCTCACAAACGATGCCCACGATAAAGGCGGTGACGGGGCATTCGATGCGCTCGACATCGGCGGGCTGAATGGTGTGTTTACGGCGCAAGCGCAGAATCGCGTCGAGGTAGGGATGGATCACGTGGGCGGCCGGGAACGGCTTGAAGGATGAATTGCGGCTGTCCCAGTGAACGCCCAGGCGGTCGTCGATGCGGCCGAAATCGCGGTGCGCGTTGGCGTCCTGGACGTGGGAGGCGAACAGGCCGAAGCGGCCTTCGAAAACTTGGGCCGGGCCGGTGACGCCGGAGCGCGCGAGCAGGGCAGCGGCGATACCGCTCTGCGCCGACCAGCCGGGATGCAGGAACTTGGTTTGCGTGCCGTCGACCCAGCACTCGAGCAGTCCTGAGGCGAAGCTGCCCGCGATTCCGGCGGCGCGCGCCATGGCGCCCGCGTCGAGCCCGAGCAAACGGCAGGCGAGATAGGACGCGCCGAAGGTGGCAAAGAGGCCCGTCGGATGAAAGCCGCGCTTGTGCAGTTCGCCGGAGGACACGCTGCCGGCGCGGCAGGAGATCTCGTTGCCGACGGCGATGGCGGTGAGCAAGTCGCGTCCTGAAACGGGAGTAAATTCCGAGAGCGCGAGCGCTGCCGCAACAGCCGGGCTGCTCATGTGAACGATGGATTCGTTGTGCGTGTCGTCGTATTCGAGCGCCTGCGAAAAAGCGCCGTTGGCGAACGCGGCTGCGGTTACTCCGACGCGATCGCCGAATCCGAGAATGCTGCAGGGGCCTGGCGGCGAGATCGCGAGCGCGGCGTCGCGGACCGAACGGCCGAATGGCGTCTCGGCGCCCGCGAGCGACAGGCCGATGACGTCCATCACGCGCAGCTTCGTGGCGGCCACGACGTCTTCGGGCAGGTCTTCGTAGCGGACCGCGGCTGCCCAAGCCGCTAGTCGCGCGGAAAGCGGCGCGGTCAATGGATGGACCACCCGCCGTCGATCGGCAGCGCGGCGCCGGTGATGTCGCGACTCTCCGGCCCGCAAAGGAACAGAATCAATGCCGCAACGTCTTCGGCGGTGATGAATCGTCCGCCCGGTTGTTTGTTCGCTAGGAACTGGCTTTCGGCTTCCGCGTGGGAGAGGCCTTGACTGGCCATCATTTCTTGAATCCTTTTCTCATGAACCGGCGTCTCCACGGAGCCCGGACAAACGGCGTTACACGTGATGTCCTGCCCCCGCGTTTCGAGCGCCACGGCGCGCGTCATTCCGATAAGTGCGGTTTTCGTGGTGACGTAGCCAATGCGGTTGACTGCGCCGATCAGGCCATAGATGGACGAGACGTTGACGATGCGGCCCCATCCCTGCTTGCGCATGCCGGGCAAGGCCAGGCGAATGGTGTGGAACGCCGCGGAGAGGTTCACCGCCAGCGCGGAGTCCCAGGCTTCGGGAGGGAAATCTTCGACCGGCGCGGCGTGGCGGACCACGGCGTTGTTCACGAGAATATCCACCGCGCCGAAGGCGTCGAAGCTCGCGGAGAGCATGTGTGCGATTTCGGCAGGATCGCTCAGGTCGGCGCCGCAGTAGAGCGTGCGTACGCTATGCTCGCGTTCTATTTGCTCGCGCTGGGCGGCGATTTCGCGCGCGTCGCCAAAGCCGTTCAGTACGACATTGCATCCGGCGGCAGCGAGGCGGTTGGCCGCGGCCAGGCCCAGGCCCTGCGTGGAGCCGGTGATGAGTGCACACTTGTTTTGAAGCACGCGTGTTTCTGCCATTATAATGAGCGTTCCATCTGGAACGCGAGGTGTGAGTGTCTATCGAACCCTTTGAAGTCTTCGCCATTCGTTACGGGCATTTGGGGAACCGGCATCCCGGTGAAAGTTTTATTTTGGCCGATCCGCACGAATATGGGCCGGATCTGGACTACTTCGTCTGGGTGGCGCGGCGCAGCGATTGCCTGTTCGTGATCGACACGGGCTTTAGCGAGGAGGCCGCGATGCGGCGGAAGCGGGAAAACCTGCGCAACCCGGTAGAGTCCCTGCGGCTGCTCGAAATCGATCCAGCGAAGGTGACGGATGTGATCGTTACACACATGCATTACGATCATGCCGGTAACCTGGACCGCTTTCCGATCGCACGCTACCACGTGCAGGATCGGGAAGTCGCCTATGCCACGGGCCGCTATATGTGCCACAAGCTGCTACGCGGTCCGTTCGATCTGGAGAATGCACTGGAGATGGTGCGCTGCGTTTACGCGGGCCGCGCGGTGTTTCACGATGGCGACGCGGAGTTGGCGCCCGGGCTGACGTTGCATCGCGTGGGCGGGCATTCAGCGGGCTTGCAGATCGTGCGCGTATGGACCAAGCTCGGCTGGATGGTGCTCGCGGCGGACGCCTCGCACTCGTACGCGAATTTCGAAGGTGGGCGAGCATTTCCGGTGGTCTACAGCGTCGCCGAAATGCTGGAGGGTTACCAGACGATGTACCGGCTGGCCGATTCGCCAAACTACATTGTGCCCGGGCACGACCCGCTGGTGATGAAATATTACCCGGCGCCGCGGCCGGATCTGGAAGGCGTGGTCGTGCGGTTGGATGTAAAGCCGGCGCGGTAGCTGTCGCGGCCCGCCTGGATGGATCCGCTGATACACTCGACACCATGCCCAGTCGCAGAGAGTTCCTGTCCGCCGGACTCGTTTTCACCAGTTGCCGGCTTTTAGCTCAAACCACGAGCGCGCCGAAGCGGAGGCAGGTTAGCATCAGCGGCCGCCGCGTCAAAACTATCGACGTTCACGCGCACTGCGCGGTGCCTGAGGCGCTGGCTCTGATGGGCATGCCGGCTGTGGGTACGCCTGGCAGCTCGGCTCGTTGGGATGATCCCCATCTCATGATCGGCGAGGAGCGCCTGCGCGTAATGGACGAGCAGGGAATCGACGTCGAAGCGCTGAGCATCAATCCGTATTGGTACGCGGCGGATCGCGGCCTGGCGCGCCAGGTCTGCCAACTGCAGAACGAGAAGCTGGCCGCGATGTGCGCGGCGCATCCGGACCGGTTCGTGGCGTATGCAACGGTCGCATTGCAGCACCCCGACCTGGCGGCGGAGCAGTTGGAGGAAGGGATCAAGAAGCTGGGGTTGCGCGGCGCGGCGATTGGCGGGCACGTCAACGGCGAAGAAATTTCCGCGCGGCGTCTGGATCCGTTTTGGGCCAAGGCAGAGGAGCTGGACGCGCTGGTGTTCATTCATCCGCAGGGCATCCCCGAGCTGCAGAAGCGTTTCGAAGGCAACGGCTATCTCACAAACGTGATCGGCAATCCTTTGGAGACCACGCTGGCGCTGTCGCATCTGATTTTCGACGGCACGCTGGATCGTTTCCCCAACCTGAAGGTCTGCTCGGCGCATGGCGGCGGTTATCTGCCGTCGTACGCGGACCGGTCCGATCATGGCTGTGTGGTTTTTCCCGCGAATTGCAGCCCGACGCCGCTGAAGAAGCGCCCGACGGAATATCTGCGCCAGATGTACTTCGATTCGCTGGTATTCACGCCCGAAGCGCTGCGGCACCTGGTGGCCGTTTGCGGGGCAAGCCAGATCGTGCTGGGCACCGATTGGCCGTTCCCGTGGACCAGCACGGGGGTGGATCACATCTTGAAGACGCCGGGCCTGAGCGCGGCCGAGCGGGAAGCCATGCTGGGCGGTACCGCGGCCAAGCTGCTGCGGATCGCATCGTAGCCGCGCGCCGATGCGTCTCGCGCGCCCTTCCTGTCACAATAGAGGGTACATGACAGGGAACGAGATCCGCCAGAAGTTTCTGGACTACTTCGCGGCGCGGGGTCACAAGATTGTCCGCAGCTCGTCGCTGGTGCCGGCCAACGACCCGACGCTGCTGTTCGCCAATGCGGGCATGAACCAGTTCAAGGACGTCTTCACCGGACTGGAAAAGCGCGACTACTTGCGCGCGACGTCGTCGCAGAAGTGCGTGCGCGCGGGCGGCAAGCACAACGATCTGGACAACGTCGGCTACACGCGGCGGCATCACACATTCTTCGAAATGCTGGGCAATTTTTCGTTCGGCGATTACTTCAAGAAAGAAGCGATCGCGTTTGCCTGGGAGCTGCTGACGCGCGATTTCGCTCTTCCGAAGGACAGGCTGTACGTCACGGTTTTTCGCGAGGATGACGACGCCGAACGGCTATGGCAGGAAGTGGCGGGCGTTCCGAAGAGCCGCATTTTCCGGATGGATGAGAAGGACAACTTCTGGCAGATGGGCGAGACCGGACCGTGCGGCCCGTGTTCGGAGATTCATTACGACTTCGGGCCTGATGCGGGGCCGGGCGAGTTTCCGGACGATCCGGGCGAGCGGTTCGTCGAGGTCTGGAACCTGGTCTTTATGCAGTTTGACCGCTCCTCCGACGGTGTGATGACGCCGCTGCCGCGGCCGTCCATCGACACGGGGATGGGCTTGGAGCGCATCGCCTGCGTGTTGCAAGACAAGATTTCGAATTACGACACGGACCTGATCCGGCCGGTCATCCATCGCGCGGCCGAGCTGCTGGGCGTTTCTTACGGGGATGACGAACGGACCGATGTCGCGCTGCGGATCAACGCCGACCACAGCCGGTCGACCGCGTTTCTGATTCATGACGGCGTGCTTCCATCGAATGAAGGCCGCGGCTATGTGCTACGCAAGATCATGCGGCGGGCCATTCGCAATGCGCGCATGATCGGACGCGAGGAACCATATCTCTACGAGCTCACCGGGTTTGTCGCCGAGCTAATGAAGCCCGGATATCCGGAGATGATGGAGAACATCCAGCGCGTGGCGCGCGTGGTGAAGGATGAAGAGCATCGCTACGCGACCACGTTCCAGGTGGCGGAGAAAGTGTTTCTGGAAGAAGCCAAGTCGGCTGCGGGCGGCGTGATTTCCGGAGCGGCTGCGTTCAAGCTGTACGACACGTTCGGGCTGGCGCTGGACGAGATGGAGGATATGGCGCGGGAGCGCAGCCTCAGCATCGATCACGACGGCTTCCAGGCGGAGATGGAGAGGCAGCGGGCACGCGCGCGGGCCAGCTGGAAGGGCGCTGACAAGGCGCAGATCGCGGAAGTCTATCGGGACGTCCCGCCGACGGAGTTCATCGGCCGCGAAACACTGGAAGCGCCGGTGAAAGTGCTGCGCGTGCTCCAGCAGGACGGCAAGACTGAGCTGACATTCGATCGCACGCCGTTTTACGCGGAAGCCGGCGGACAGGTGGGCGACAGCGGGGTACTGCTGGCGCAGTCAGGTGAAAAGGTCGGGCTCGTTTTGGATACCTATAAGCCCGCGCCGGGCGCGACGGTGCATCGCGTGGAGGTTCATGCGCCGATCCACGAAGGCGACGTGCTGATCGCGAAGGTGAACGGCGATCTCCGTCACGCCACCATGCGCAATCACACCGCGACGCACCTGCTGCATGCGGCGCTGCGCAAGGTTTTGGGCACGCATGTCAAGCAGGCCGGTAGCGTGGTGGATCCCAACCGTTTGCGTTTCGATTTCACGCATTACGCCGCCACCGGCCCCGAAGAGCTGTCTGAGATCCAAAAGCTGATCAACGAAGAGATCCTGAAGAATGTCGAGGTCCACACCGACGTCATGGATCTTGACCAGGCGATCGGCACCGGCGCGATGGCGCTGTTCGGCGAGAAATACGGCGATCGCGTGCGCGTTGTCTCCATTCCCGGCTTCAGCAAGGAGCTGTGCGGGGGCACGCACGTTCATCGCACGGGCGATATCGGTCTGTGCATCCTTACTTACGAAGGCGCGATCTCGGCGGGGCATCGGCGGATTGAGGCCATCACCGGAGAGGCGATTCTTCAAAAGCTGCAGGCTGAAACTGTCGCGGCGAAACAGGTTCAAGAGAAGCTGGCCGAGGACAAGCGTGCTCTGGAACGTCAGATCGAACAAATGAAGGAGAGGCTGGCGCGCTCTGAAGTCTCCGGCATCGAGGGCGGCGTGCGCGAAATCAAGGGCGTGAAGGTTCTGGCGGCGCAGGTTTCGGGCATGGACCGCGAGCAGCTGCGCACCATGGTGGATTCTCTGCGCGTAAAATGGAAAACCGCGGTGGTGCTGCTGGCTTCGGCGGAGGACTCGAACGTGTCGATTGTATCCGGCGTCACGAAGGACTTGACGTCGAAGGTGCACGCGGGCAAATTGGTCGGTTCGGTGGCGCAGGCTGTCGGCGGAAAAGGCGGCGGGCGGCCCGACATGGCCGAAGCGGGCGGTAAGAATGCTGCCGCGCTCCCGGATGCGCTTGCCTCCGTCTACACAACGGTTGAGGGGATGCTCTGACCGTGCAGCGTTACGACGCGGTGGTGGTGGGCGCGGGGCCGACGGGACTCGCGTGCGGAATCGAGCTGAAATCGCGCGGCGTCAATTCGGTGCTGATCGACAAAGGCTGCGTGGTGAATTCGCTGTACAACTATCCCACGCACATGGTGTTCTTCACCACACCGGAGCTGCTGGAAATCGGCGGCCTGCCCATGACGTCGCTCAACGAGAAGCCGGGCCGGACGGAGGCGCTGAAGTATTATCGCCGCGTCGCCGAATATTATCAGCTCGGCATCCATCAGTACGAGCGCGTGCTCACGATCGAAGGCGATGATGGCGACTTCCGCGTAAAAACCAGCAAGTCGGAATACGGCGCACGCAAGATCGTGCTGGCCACCGGTTATTACGATGTCCCGAATCTGTTGGGCGTGCCTGGCGAGAACCTGGACAAGGTGATTCATTACTACAAGGAGCCGCATCCCTATTACAACCATGATGTGATCGTGGTGGGTGCGAAGAATTCGGCGGCCATCGCGGCGCTGGAGCTGTATTGGACCGGCGCGCGCGTCACGTTGATTCACCGCGGCGACCGGATTTCCGACCGCGTGAAGTATTGGATCAAGCCGAACATCGAGAATCGCATCAAGAATGCCGAGATTCAGGCATATTTCAAGTCGCGGATCGTCGAGATCAAACCGCAGTCGGTGGAGGTGGAGACGCCGGAGGGCCGACTCACGTTGAAGAATGATTTTGTTTTCGCCATGACCGGCTACCGGCCGGACCTGGAGTTTCTGGAGTCGATCGGCATCCGCCTGGAAGGCGAGACGCAGAAGCCGCGCACCAATCCCGACACGCTGGAAAGCGACCGGCCGGGGATTTTTCTGGCCGGAGTGATCGTCGCCGGCATGCACACCAACGAAATTTTCATCGAAAACGGGCGCTTCCACGGCAAGAAGATTGCCGAAGCCATCGCGGAGTCCCTGGCGTCATCGCACCGTGGTTCTCGGCCCTTGATATCATCGAGCACATGAAGATCTCCCGCAGGGATTTCGCCAAGGCCGCTATCGGCGCTCCGTTCGTGGCAGCCGCCGTGCCCGCCTTCGCCAGGATCAATTCGAGGATCGACGGCGTCATGATCGGCGCCCAGACCTACAGCTTTCGCGAACTGCCGACCTTGGACGACTGCATTCACGCCATGCAGGAGATCGGCCTCGGATACGCCGAGCTGTGGGAAGTGCAGATCGAACCGCGGGATGGTCAAAAGCTGGAGGCCTGGCGGACGCACCCGCCGCTGGATGATCTCCGGGCCGTGCGCAAGAAATTCGATGACGCGGGCATCGTGATTTACGCCTTCACCTACGGCTTCCGCGACGAGTTCACCGACGAGCAGATCGAGCAGGGCTTCGTGATGGCGCGGGCGCTCGGCACCAACCGCATTACGTCGTCAGCCAATGTGGACATCGCGGGGCGCGTGGATAAGTACGCACAAAAGTATGAAACGTACGTGGGCTATCACAATCACGACAGCATGAAGCCCAACGAGTTTTCGACGCCCGACGATTGGAAGAAAGCGCTCGAAGGGCGATCGAAGTACGCCGGCATCAATCTGGACATCGGGCATTTTACGGCCGCCGGCTTCGATCCGGTCAGCTTCCTGGAGGAGCATCACGAGCGGATCGTGACGCTGCACATCAAAGATCGCAAGAAGAACCACGGCGCCAACACGCCGTTTGGCGAGGGCGACACGAACATCAAGGGCGTGCTGCAGGTGCTGAAGACGAAGCAATACCCGATCCCGGCGATGATCGAGTACGAATACAACCAGCCCGGGCTGGATACCGTCGTGGAAGTGCGCCGATGCTTCGATTACATGAAGGCCGCGCTAGCGTGACCGCGCGGCGCTAGCGCCCACCGGCTTTGCGGCTTCCACCGGCGCGGCGGCAGGCTCGGCTTCCTTGCGGACCAGCCCCAGCGCCTTGCGCAGCTCAACGTCCACCTTCTGCCGGATGTCGGGATTATCCTTCAGGAATGACCGCGCGTTCTCCCGCCCTTGCCCGATGCGCTCGCCATTGTAGCTGTACCACGAGCCGCTTTTCTCGATGATGTTCTGCGCCACGCCCAGGTCGATCAAATCGCCTTCGCGCGAGATGCCTTCGCCATAGATGATGTCGAACTCGGCCTCGCGGAACGGCGGCGCCACCTTGTTCTTCACGATCTTAACCTTGGTTCGGTTGCCTGTTACCACTTCGCCTTCCTTAATGGCGGCGATGCGGCGGATATCGGCGCGCACCGAGGAATAGAATTTCAGGGCGCGGCCTCCTGTGGTGGTTTCGGGATTGCCGAACATCACGCCGATCTTCTCGCGGATCTGGTTGATGAAGATCAGGCAGGTATTCGACTTCGAGACGTTGCCGGTGAGCTTGCGCATGGCCTGCGACATCAGCCGCGCCTGCACGCCCATGTGGCTGTCGCCCATTTCGCCGTCCAGTTCGGCCTTGGGAACCAGCGCCGCCACCGAGTCGACTACCAGCACATCGATGGAGCCGGAAGCGATCAGCGCATTGGTGATCTCCAGCGCCTGCTCGGCGTAGTCCGGCTGCGAGACCAGCAAGTTGTCCACGTCCACGCCCAGCTTGCGCGCGTAGATCGGGTCGAGCGCGTGCTCGACGTCGATGAACGCGGCCATGCCGCCGGCCTTCTGCGCTTCGGCCACCACCTGCAGCGCGACCGTGGTCTTGCCCGACGATTCCGGCCCGAAAATCTCCACGATGCGCCCGCGCGGGAAACCGCCGACCCCGAGAGCGTAGTCCAACGAAATCGAGCCGGAGGAAATCGCCGACACCGGCACGATCGCTTCTTTCGACCCCAACCGCACGATGGAGCCTTTTCCGAATTGCTTCTCGATCTGGCCGAGCGTAAGTCCTAAAGTGCGGGTGCGTTCCTTTTCATCCATAAAACGTGATCCTTCGAAAATGTCTTGGGGGAGGAATCTCTATTGTACTAGAGTTTCGGTGCGTAGTAGCCCTTGCGCGCGCGCACGATCAGGTCTTTGTGGCCCTTCACGCGGATGTTCACCGTATGGTACAAGCCGTCGGTCCTCAACGGATCGGGCCGATAGAAGATGTTGTACTGGTGCCGCAACTCGTTGGCGATGTTTTCGAAGGACTGGTTCAGGTCGCTGGCCTTGAAGGGGAAGAACGACTGGCCGCCCGTTTCCTCGGCAAAGTAGCGCAGCACCTTGTCGCCCTCGGTCTCGATGCGGGTGATATTCGTCGAGATGGTGTAGATGGTGACGTCGGCCTTTTGCGCCATCTCCAGCGCCTGATCGCGCGTGTAGCGGCTCTGGTTGTCTTCGCCATCGCTCAGAATCACCATCGCACGCCGGAATTTATAGAGCGGCTGATCCTGCATCAGCTTGTCGCGGCAGGCGAAGAAGATGGCATCGTACAGCGACGTGCCGCCGCCGGGCCGCAGGCTCTCGATGGCCTTTTCCAACTCGTCGACGTCGTCGGTGAGGTCGGCCACCAGTTCGGCCGAGGTGTCGAAGCTGACGATCAGGGCCTTGTCCTGGCGCGGGCGCACGGTGTCGTCCACGAAAGCCGTGGCAGCTTCCTGCTGGAAGTGGAACCGCTCCCGAATGCTGTTGCTGGTGTCGATCAGGATGGCCAGGCGCAGCGGCAAGTCCGATTCCGCCGTGAATTCCAGGATGGACTGCGGCTTCTTGCCTTCGAAGACCTCAAAATCGTTCTTGGTGAGGTCGGTGACAAAACGGCCCTTCTTGTCGGAAACCGTATACAGCATGTTGACGCGCGAGACGTCCAGGGTGATGCGCGTCTTGTCCTGCGTATCAGCGGGCGCAACTTTGGCGTTCTGGTTTTGGCCCAGAAGCGCGAACGAAAGGGCGACGACAAGGACCGCCCGGCACAGCGTATTCATGGAGGGTGACTTCATTATAGCGAGGGGATGGTGGCCGGTGGCTGGTGGCCGGTGAGGTGGTCGAGGCACCGCTGGAGATCCAGCGGCAGCGGGGAGGTGACCGTAATAGGTTCGCCGGAGGCCGGGCTGGTAAATGTAATCCGGTGGGCGTGCAGGAAGTAGCGGGCCAAAGCGCTGGCGGGCGCGCCGTACAGCGGATCGCCCACCACGGGATGGCCGACGCTGGCCAGATGCACGCGGATCTGGTGCGTGCGGCCCGTGCCGATTTTCACCTCCAGGAAGGTGAACTTGTCAAAGCGCTCGAGCACCCGGTACGTGGTGATGGCTTGCCGGCCGTGTTCCAGGCGCGCGGTCATGCGGGTGCGGCGGTGGGGATCGCGCGTGATGGGCTTAGTGACCGTCGCTTGATCCAGTTTGACCCGGCCGTGCACCAGGGCCAGGTAGACCTTTTCCACCCGCCGGCTGGAAAACTGATCGGCCAGATTGCGGTGGGCGGCGTCGGTCCGCGCCACCAGGATCACACCGCTGGTGAAGCGATCCAGACGGTGCACGATTCCGGGCCGCAAGTCACCGCCGACGGTCGAGAGTTTGCCGAACCGGTGAAGCAGGGCATTAACCAGGGTTCCCGCATGACGCCCCGCTCCGGCATGCACCACCATGCCCGCCGGCTTATTGATGGCGATGACGCCGGCGTCCTCATAAAGGACCTCGAGCGGCAGCTCCTCGGGTGTGGCGCGCAACGGCGCGAGTTCGCCCGGCTCGACGTGGATGCGCTCGGCGCCTTTGATCTGGTAGGAGCGCTTTTCCGGCGAGCCGTTGACCAGGACACGCCCTTGTTCGATCCAACTCTGCAACCGGGAGCGGCTGAACTGACCCATCCGTTCGTGCAGAAAGGCGTCCAGCCGCTTTCCCGAGTCTACCGGCGACGCTTCCAACCACAAATCACTAGCCACCAATCACCAGCCACTAGTTATATTCAATAGGTGATTCCCAGCGCAATCCGCCGCGACAAGCTCGTGCTCGCGATGCTGGCTCTCGGGCTGCTGGCCACGCGCCTCACCCACTCCGCCATCGTCTGGGTGGAAGAGGCGTATCCGACGGCGGCCGCCATCCAGCTTTTGCACGGATTGCCTCTCTATCGCGGCTTCTGGTTCGACAAGCCGCCGCTCGAGGCGTTCGTCTATCTTCTCTGGGATGCGCGCATCGGCGTAGCTCTGCGCATTGCGGGCGCGATTTTCGTCTTTCTTTGCTGCCTGGCGATCTGGCGATTCGGAAGCGACCTGTGGGGGCCGCGCGAGGGCGTGGCCGCCGCGCTGTTCCTTGGCTTTTTCCTAACCTTCGGCATTCCATCCGCGGTGATGGCCATGGCGCCGGACCTTTTGATGGTGCTGCCGCACCTCGTCGCGGTGTTCCTCGCCTGGCGCGGGCGTCCGTTCTGGAGCGGGCTGGCGGCGGGCATCGCGCTGTTGGTCAACTCGAAGGCGTTCTTCGTGCTGGCGGCGTGCGCGCTATGGGCTGGAAGGGGCGCGGGGTGGTTATTGCTGGGCTTCGCCATTCCGAATCTGGCGCTGTTGGCCTGGTTTGGGCGGCCCTACGTCGATGAGGTCTGGCGCTGGGGCGCGATCTATTCCGAACAGACCTTTGCGCTCTCCACCGGCTTGGTCCGCACGCTGGACTGGGCGGGCTTCCAAAGCGCCCTGGTCCTTGCCGCTGCCTGGGCCTTCTGGAAGGAGAAGCCCTGGCGCATGGCCGGTTGGCTGCTGTTGTCGTTCGCCGCCGCCGCGGCAGGATGGCGTTTCTTTCCCCGCTACTATTTTCAACTGCTGCCGGTAATGGCCCTGCTGGCTGCGCGCGGCTACACGTTGCTGGGCCGCTGGCGCGCCGCCGTCTGGCTGCTCTTACTCATCCCGTTCGCCCGCTTTGGGCCGCGTTACTTCACACTCGCCAACGACCTGTTGCGTGGCCGCCAAACGCAATGGAGCGATCTGGCCCTCAATCAGGACAGCAAGGAGGCCGCGAGCCGGATTACCAGCGACGGCACGCTGCTGGTGTGGGGCTACCGGCCCGACATTTTCGCTTATACGCGAATGCAAGCCGGCAGCGGGTTTCTGGACTCACAGCCGCTTACCGGCGTGCTGGCGGACCGGCATCTGACCAGCTCCAATGCATCCGCGCCCGACTGGGCCGCGCGCAACCGGCACGCACTCATCGCCACGCACCCTACATGGATCGTGGACGGCCTCGGGCCGCTCAATCCGGCGCTGGCTATTACCAACTACCCCGACCTGCGGGGCTGGTTGTCCAACTATCACGAGGTGGCGCGTACTCGCTTCAGCATCCTCTACCGGCTGAGGTAGCGTTTCAACTCAAGGTAATTCCGGCGTTTGTCAGCGCGTTGATAATGATCTGCTGCGCATTCACCGAATCGTTCGTGTTCGAAGTTGCGGTAAGGCTATCCAGAAGCTGACTGATCCCGGAGGAGCTGCCGCTCGACGGTGTGGCGATGCCGGGCGTCCCGTTCGTGGTTGTGCCGGTGTCGTTATCCGGGTCGGTAGAGGACGACGAGGACGAGACATGGTGGTGATGGCCGCCAAAATGATGATGGCCGCCGCCGATAGCCTTGGCCAGGTCCTGGACGCTTGGAAGCTGGCCATTTTGAGACGCATTCTGGAAGTCCGTGGAGAGCTGCGTCAGGTTGGCTGCGGCTTGCGTGTTGCCGTCGGAGGTGGCGGTCTGAGCGGCGCCTTGCAGGTTGGTGGCAATCTCGCCGGTGATCTGCTGATATTCGGCCGGGTTGGATTGCTGTAGCTGCTGCAGCGTGCTCAATATCTGTGCAAACGGCGACAGAGTATTGTTGTCCTGTTGGGCGAGTAGCGCTGTGGAGTTCGTATTCACGGTGTTGGCGCTGCTCGTCGAATTCGTGTTGGTCAACTGCGAGGCAAGCAGAGATTGAAGGTAGCCGTTCGAGAGGGGGGAAAGTGAATTAATGCTCATGCCGTGCAACAAGGCATTCGGAGCACCTTTGTTAAACGATTGAAAACGCTATAGCGTCAACGGCTAAGGAGCGTCAAAAGCTTGCCGGACCGACGATTTCGCGACGGCGCGCTCGGTTCACTTGCCGCTCCAACAGGCTACGCGTTTTTCCAGGAACGCCGACATACCCTCCTGCGCGTCGGCGGCGAGCGAGTTCATGGTCATGACCTCCTTGGCGTAGGCGTAGGCCTTGGGCTGGTCCAAATCGATCTGCGCGTAGTAGGCCTGCTTGCCGAGCGCGACCGTGAAGCTGCTGGCCTCGGCGATCTGGCACGCGAGCTTGCGCGCTTCCGGCTCCAGCTGCTCGGCGGCGACCACGCGATTGACCAAACCCCATTCGGCCGCGGTGACGGCATCCACCAGCTTCCCGGTGAGCAGCATCTCCATCGCGCGTTTGCGTCCCACGGCTCGGCTTAAGGCAACCATCGGCGTCGTGCAGAACAGGCCGATCTTGACCCCCGGCGTGGCGAAGGCTGCGTGTTCGCTCGCGATGGCCAGATCACAGGTCGCGACGAGCTGGCACCCGGCGGCGGTCGCGATACCTTGCACTTGCGCGATCACCGGCTGCGGAATGGACTGGATCTTCGTCATCAGCACCGTGCACACGTCGAACAGGCGCCGGTAGTCGGCCACCGTCCGGCCGATCATCTCGCTCATATCGTGACCGGCGCAAAAAGCCTTGCCGTTGGCGGCCAGGATCACGGCGCGGACGCTGGAATCGCCGGCGAACTCATCCAGGCAGCCAATCAGCTCCTGCATCGTTTCGAGCGACAGCGGGTTACGGCGTTCCGGCCGGTTCAGCGTGATGATGCCGAGCGAGCCTTCCGTGGACCGGAGGATGTGTTGGTAGGGCATAGGCGCTCCTACTTGGAGTGTACTGCCAATGAATGCCGGCAGCGCTAGTTTCCGACCGCGATATAGAGCTTTTGCGTGCTGTTGGCGCTGCCCAGCGTGAAGGTCACGGGCACCTGATCGCTGGCGGCGATACTCGGCACCACGACATTGATCTGGTAGAGTCCGACATAGTCCGGAGCCAGTCCCGCATAAGAGGGCGTCACGGACGTTCCGCCGATGGATACAGTCAGGGGTGCGGCCAGGGTGGTGAGCCCGGAGGCAATTTCGCCCGGTGGAATGCCTTCATTCACCTGCCCGAAGCCGATGCCATACAGGGTGATCGTGTCACCCGGGCTCGCGCGTTTCGAGGTGACGCCGGAAATGGAGCCCGGCGGCAGGATGTATGTGGTGCCGTCGGATGCGAGCGCGACCACATACTGGGT
This sequence comes from Bryobacteraceae bacterium, assembly GCA_035508055.1. GTDB lineage: Bacteria > Acidobacteriota > Terriglobia > Bryobacterales > Bryobacteraceae > Palsa-89. The sequence goes on from DATJNO010000001.1 coordinate 24,572, forward strand.
CCCGCTAATGTCAAAACTGGAAGGAGCGAGCAGCCCGGGTTGGGTAGCATTCACGGTGACATTGTAGGGCGCGCTGGAGCCGGCTTCGGTCGTCACGACCACTGGTTGCGAGCCGGTCGGGACGCCCCCCGGCGCCTGAACGTCGATCTGGGTAGGGCTTACATAATAGGTAAACGCCGCCTGGCCGCCCACAGTCGCGGTCGTGCCCCCTAATCCGGTCGGCGCGAATGCGTTGTTGACGCCACTGAAATTGCTGCTGGCCCAGGTTTGTGTAATTTCAGACAGGTTCGATCCGTAGATTTCGATCCAGGATCCGGGCGCGATGGTGGGAAATGCACCGAACTGACTGGCGCTGATGACGTTGGTGATGGCTGGAGCCGCGCCTTGAAGCGTGAAGTGCAGCGCAAAAAAGAACTCGTTCGCGGTGTTCGGATTGATGCCGCCGGACTGGACGTAGCTGTAAGGATCCACGTAGATCTGCTGCCAGTTGGTTTGAACGCCGGCAGGAAGGGCGCCGCTGAAGCCTGAGTTGTAATAGGACCATCCCGGGAGAATTGGGTTCGAGCTCGCAGCGCAACAGATGGTGCCGATCCCGTTGGTAAGCGGACCTACCACCGTGCCATTTACCAGCCATTGCTGCACGACCTGGTCGAAGAACACCGGCGCGGTGAGAGTGTAGTCGAGAGTAATGTTCCAATCCGCCGAGGTGTTCCCCGCCAGCGGCCCGCCGTTGGTCGTTTTCATGTAGAAGACATCCCATTCGCCGTTCGCACCGGTCGGGACCTGCTGTTGCCAGATGGACACCTTACCGCTGTCTACTGTCGCCGGCGTCGAACTGAAGGTCACACTCGCCGAAAACGTATCGGGCGCGTTGGTCGGGTGCCAGACGATGGGCGAACCGAGCGCGATGATGCCCGGCCCTTTCGTATCCGCGGGCGCCACATTGGCGAGTTGCGGTGACGGCGCGAGCTGCGCATCCATCGTTTGTGACCCCGCCAGCGCAAGAAGGCCGGCCAAGGCCCAGGAAATCGTCTGGTTCATTCGACTCTCTCCTCCGATCGAACTATTTTAACCGGAATTTCCCTTTGGGCTTGCTGGCCGGATCTGTCACGGCGGACCACCGGCTTATTCTTATCCGCCGGCCATGGTAGGAGAATCTCCACGCGACCCAAGCGTTTCATGGCTTGGAGTGTAGTGCCTTTAGGCCAGTTCGAGAATCTCTTGGAGGGCGTTCTCAATCCCTTCCAGATGTGCCGCACTCAGGGAGTCGATGTGGCGTAGCATTCGCAGGCGAGATACCGCGCGTACCTGGTCAATCACGGCGACCGCGGCGCGGTTGCCAAACTTCACATGAACCGTAACCGGTGGAGCAATCCTAGCCGAAGTCGACAAAGGCACTACGACGACTGTCTGTCGCCGGGCGTTTAGCACATCGCTCGTCAGTATCACGCAAGGCCGCGTTTTCCTGATCTCTGAACCAACGGTCGGATCCAGATTCACCCACCACACCTCACCGCGTTTCGGCGTCTTCCCAGGGCTCGGTGATTTCATCGGTCAGCGCATCGAACTCCTCTTCGATTTCTCTGACTCCTGGATCCGCATTCGCGATTTCGCAAGCGCGAATCAACCGCTTTTCCCGCTCACTGAGCTTGGCGGCGATTGCTTCGGCGACGTAACGCGAGCGCTCCCGCGCAGGAACTCTTTTCGCAAACCTGGAAGCCAACTCCTGAGGCAGGCTGAAAGTCATTTTCTGGCTCGCCATACAGCCATACTACCATACATGGGCGAATCCCTTAGCTAAGACTCGTATAATGAGTATGTTACCTTAGCCGGGAGCTGGCGATTGCGGTCACTCGTTCTCCCCGCCCACCTTCAGCACCGCCAGGAACGCCTCCTGCGGAATCTCCACGCGGCCCACGCGCTTCATCCGCTTCTTGCCTTCCTTCTGCTTCTCCAGCAGTTTGCGCTTGCGCGTGATGTCGCCGCCGTAGCACTTGGCCAGAACGTTCTTGCGCATCGCCGGGATGTTCTCGCGCGCCACCACTTTGTTCCCGATCGCCGCCTGCAGCGCCACCTCGAACATCTGCCGCGGAATTAGCTTGCGCAACCGCTCGATTAACGTCTTGCCACGGTCGTAAGCGAAGTCCTTGTGCACGATGATCGACAGTGCGTCCACCGGGTCGCCCGCCACCAGCACGTCCAGCCGCACCATCGGCGACACGCGATAGCCCGAAAAATGATAATCGAGCGACGCGTAACCGCGCGATGCCGACTTCAACCGGTCGTAGAAATCGAGCACGATCTCGTTCAGCGGCAGCTCGTACAGCAGCAGCACGCGGCCCGTGCCAATGTATTCGAACTTTTTCTGCGTCCCGCGCTTTTCTTCCAGCAGCTTCAGGATCTCGCCGACATATTCCTCGCGCGTGATGACGGTCGCGTCGATGATCGGTTCTTCGATCTGTTGAATCTCGGCCGGATTCGGAAACTTGGTCGGATTATCTACCTCGATCACTTCACCGGCCAGCTTGGTCACCTTGTAGCGCACGCCCGGCGCGGTGGTGATCAGGTCGATCTCGAATTCGCGTTCCAGCCGCTCCTGCACGATCTCCAGGTGCAGCAGGCCCAGAAAACCGCAGCGGAAGCCGAAGCCCAGCGCCACCGAATTCTCCGGCTCGAAATTGAACGCGCTGTCATTCAGCCGCAGCTTCTCCAGCGCCTCCCGCAGCCGGCCATGTTCGTGCGATTCCACCGGATACAGCCCCGCGAACACCATTGGCTTGATTTCTTCAAAGCCCGGCAGCGGCTCCGTCGCCGGATTCTCCACGCCGGTGATGGTGTCGCCGATCTTGGCGTCGGAAACCGTCTTGATGTTGGCGAACAGGAAGCCAACCTCGCCGGCCGAGAGCTCCTCGCACGCGATCGGCTTGGGCGACTGGTATCCCAGGCCGTCGACTTCAAACGTCGCACCGTTCGACCACAGCTTGATCTTCTGCCCCATCCGCAGCCGGCCTTCCACCACGCGCGCCAGAATGATCACGCCCCGGTAGGGATCGAACCACGAATCGAAAATCAGCGCACGCAGCGGCGCATCCGGCGACCCCGCGGGCGGCGGCACCAGATGCACCACGGCTTCCAGTACATCCTTGATCCCCACGCCTTGCTTCGCGCTGACCAGAATCGCGTCCTGCGCTGGAAGCCCAATCACTTGCTCGATCTGCTCGCGAATCTTCTCCGGCTCGGCCGAGGGCAGGTCGATTTTGTTGATCACCGGGATGATCTCCAGATTGTGATGCAGCGCGAGATACGTGTTGGCCAGCGTCTGCGCCTCCACGCCCTGCGAAGCGTCCACCACCAACAGCGCGCCTTCGCAGGCCTGTAAACTGCGGGAGACTTCGTAGGTGAAATCGACGTGGCCGGGCGTGTCGATCAAATTGAGCTGGTACATCTGCCCGTCGTCAGCTTGGTAGTTCAGACGCACCGCGTGCGCCTTGATGGTGATGCCGCGCTCGCGCTCCAAGTCCATCGAGTCCAGCACCTGCTCCATCATTTCGCGCTGTGACAGCGCGCCCGTGGTCTCGAGCAGACGGTCGGCCAGCGTCGACTTGCCGTGGTCGATGTGCGCGATGATAGAGAAATTCCTTATAAACTCCGGGGTCATCAGGTAGAATGAGGGCTTAACTTAAAGTATCCCATATCCGGCAAACGTGACCGAAGGAAAACCGGCGGAAGACACTCTCGATGCGCGCGGCCTGAAATTTGCCGTCGTGTGTTCGCGATTCAATAGCGCTATCACGGATCGCTTGCTGGCCGGAGCGCTGGATGCGTTGAAAAGCTCGGGCGCGGCCGACACGGACGTCGAGGTGGTGAAGGTTCCAGGCGCTTGGGAACTGCCGCTAGCGGCCAAGACGATCGCGGCCAGAAAGAAGCCGGACGCGATCATCGCGCTCGGCGCCGTGATTCGCGGCGACACCCCGCACTTCGATTACGTCGCTGGACAGGCGGCCAGCGGCCTCATGGCCGTCCAACTTGAGACCGGTATTCCGGTGGCCTTCGGAGTTCTGACCACTGACAACGAAGGGCAGGCGACCGATCGAGCCGGAGGGAAAGACGGCAACAAGGGCTGTGACGCCGCGCTCACCGCAATCGAAATGGCGCAGCTCGTGCGGCGGCTGCGACAATAGGTTTACCATGGCCGCCCGCCACAGATCCCGCCAGCGAGCACTGCAGGTGCTCTACCAGTGGGACATGACCAAGCGGCCTGTCGACGAGGCGATCTCCGGGTTCTACGACACGCTGGGCGCCGACGATGAAGACGGCCCTCCGGGACGTGACAAGTTCATGGAAGAGCTCGCGCGGGGCGCTTCGGAAATGGCCGCTACCATCGACCATCGCATCGCGCAAAAATCCGAGCACTGGAAGCTGGAGCGCATGCCTATTGTGGATCGCAACATCCTGCGTCTGGCCATCTACGAAATGAGCCGCAAAGACACGCCCCCGGCCGTCATCATCGACGAGGCGCTGGAGCTGGCGCGCCAGTTTTCCGGAGAAGAGTCGGTTTCATTCATCAACGGCGTGCTGGATGCGGTCCACAAGGAAATTCCCAACTAACATCAGGACGCTGCGGCCATGAACATCCTGATGGTGGCTTCGGAAGCCACGCCCTTTGCGAAAACAGGTGGTTTAGCTGATGTTTTGGGCTCGCTTCCGGTGGCCTTGCAGGATCGTGGCGAACGCGTGGCCGTGGTCATTCCCGACTACCGCGGCAGTTACTATCCGCACGCCACGCGGGAAGCCTACCGGTACCTGTGGATTCCCGTCGGCTCCGGCTACACCGTGGATCTCTACCAGACTACCGGGCGCGGCGTCACGTACTACTTTGTGCGCTGTCCGGAGCTGTATGACCGCGACGGCATTTACGGCCCCGGCGCCGGCTTCTCCGACAACCATCTGCGCTATGCCGTCCTTTCCATGGCGGCGCTCGGCGTGGCGCGCCATTTGTTCCGCCCCGACATCCTGCACGCGCACGATTGGCAGGCGGCGCTCGCGCCCGTTTACCTGCGCGAGCATTTCCATCACGACCCTACATTCGACGGCGTCAAGACTCTATTCACCATCCACAACCTGGGCTACCAGGGCGTGTTCGGTCGTGAAGTGCTTCCCCAGATCGGCCTGGACGCGCGTCTGCTGAATCCCGAGCAGCTCGAGTTCTACGGCCACGTCAACTTCATGAAGGCCGGCATCGCCTTTGCCGACGCCGTTAGCACGGTCAGCCGCGGCTATGCGCGCGAGATCCAAACGCCGGAATACGGCTTCGGCCTGGACGGTTTCCTGCGCCGATACGCGCCGATCGCCGGAATTCTGAATGGCGTCGATTACGACGAATGGAGCCCGGAGCACGATCCGCACATCGCCCGCAACTATTCGGCCGCCGATCTCGCCGGCAAACGCGAGTGCAAGCGCGCGCTACTGGCCGAATACGGCTTGCGCCAGGATAATCTCGACCGCCCGCTGCTCGGCATCATCTCCCGCTTTGCCGCACAAAAGGGCTTCGATCTGTTCGCAGACGTCGCCGCGCGCCTCCTTCAGCAGGATCTGAGCCTGGTGGTGCTCGGCTCGGGAGACCCAGGCTACGAATCGATGTTCCGCCGTCTGGCGCAGGCCTATCCCGGCAAGGTTGGCGTCCAGATCGGCTACAACACGGCTCTTGCCCACCGCATCGAGGCCGGCATAGATATGTTCCTGATGCCCAGCCGCTACGAGCCTTGCGGCCTGAACCAGATCTACAGCCTGCGCTACGGCACGGTTCCCGTGGTTCGCGCCACCGGCGGTTTGGATGATACCATTGATGAGGAAACCGGGTTTAAGTTCCGGGACTATTCCGGCAGCGCGTTGCTGGAGGCGTTACGCTGGTCGCTGGATGCGTTTCGAGACCTGGATTCGTGGGTCCGCAGGATGCGCCGGGGCATGGAGAAGGATTTCTCCTGGAGCGCCTCGGCCGGAGAGTATGTAGCCCTCTACCGGCGGCTGCTCGGGCGTTGAATCTTTTTTGCCGGTAAAACATCTACTGTGGGGAGAAGGTTACAAAGAATATGGCTGGTGCGAACACACTGACATTTACTGACGCGAATTGGGAGTCGGACGTCCTGAATTCCGACACTCCCGTCCTGGTGGACTTCTGGGCGGAATGGTGCGGTCCCTGCCGCATGATGACCCCCACCGTGGACGCCATTGCCGAGGCGTACAACGGCCGTGTTAAGGTGGGCAAGTTGAACGTCGACGAAAACGGCGCCACGAGCATGCGCTACAACATCCGCGGCATCCCCACCATGCTTCTGTTCAAGGGCGGCCAGGTGGTGGAGCAGAAGGTCGGCGCTTGCGGGAAGACCGACCTGCAGAAGATGCTGGACACCTACGTGGCCACGCCGGCGTCTAAGCTGGCGTAGTTAGCGCGCCTTCGGACGCCGATCCTACCAACGCAACGTACTTGGCGAAGACGCCCGAGCGGTAACGCGGCTCGGGCGCTTTCCATTTTTTGAGCCGCGCCGCCACCACTTCCGGCGGCACTTCCAGGTTGATTTTCCGGTTCGCGATGTCGATGAAGATGGTGTCGCCTTCCTCGACCGCCGCGATCGGCCCGCCCACGGCCGCCTCCGGGGTGACGTGCCCGACACAGAACCCGTGCGTGGCCCCGCTGAACCGGCCATCGGTCAATAAGGCGACGCTCTCGGAAAGGCCTGCCCCGACGATCTTGCTGGTCACGTTCAGCATTTCGCGCATGCCCGGCCCGCCGCGCGGCCCTTCGTAGCGAATCACCACGATGTCGCCGGGCTTGATCTTGCCATCCAGCACTGCCTGGTTGGTCTCCTCTTCAGAATTGAAGACGCGCGCAGGCCCGCGCTGCTCGCTACGCTCGATGCCGGTCACTTTGATCACGCATCCATCCGGCGCAAGCGAACCACGCAGGATCACCAGCCCGCCCGACTTCTTGATCGGCTTCGCGAGCGGATGGATCACCTCCTGGCCCGGTGTTTCCTTCGCTTCCGCAGCCTCCTGGGCCAGAGTGCGGCCCGTCACCGTCATGGCCGAGCCGTCCGCATAACCGCCCTGAACCAGCCGCTGCGCGATCACGGGAATGCCGCCGGCCTTGTCCACATCCACGGCGACAAACTTGCCGGCCGGCTTCAAATCCACCAGCAGTGGCGTCCGCTCGCTGATAGTCTGAAAATCGTCGATGCCAAGCGGCACGCCCGCTTCGCGAGCAATCGCCAGCAGATGCAAGACGGCGTTGGTCGAGCCGCCCGTGGTCGCCACCGATGCGATGGCGTTGTCGATAGCTTTCCGCGTAACGATGTCGCGCGGCTTGAGGTTGTTCTTCACCAGGTCCAGCACCAGCCGGCCGCAACGCGCCGCTACACCGTGCTTGCGCGCATCAACCTGAGGCACAGCCGCCGTGCCCAGCGGCGAAAGACCGATCAGTTCCATCACCGTCGCCATGGTGTTGGCGGTGAACTGCCCGCCGCACGCGCCCGCGCCGGGACATGCGGAATTCTCGATTGCCAGCAGTTCTTCATCGGAGATTTTGCCCGTGGCGTTGGCGCCCAGCGCTTCATAGACGTCCTGAATTGTGAGATCGCGGCCCTTGTAGTGGCCGGGTAAAATCGACCCTCCGTATAGAATGAGGCCGGGCGTATTCAGCCGCAGCAGCGCCATGGCCGCTCCGGGAATCGTCTTATCGCAGGCCACCAGCGCGACGATGCCATCGAACATGTGCCCGCGCGCCACCAATTCCATGGAATCGGCGATCAGATCGCGGCTTACAAGCGACGCTTTCATCCCTTCGGTGCCCATCGTGATCCCGTCACTAATCGCGATCGTGTTGTACTCCATCGGCGTCCCGCCGGCTTCGCGGATACCCTGCGCGACGTCCTGCGCCAGCTCGCGCAGCTTGAAGTTGCACGGCATGGTTCCGATCCAGGTGTTGGCGATGCCGATGATCGGCTTCTTCATGTCTTCATCGGTGAGACCGATGGCCTTCAGAAACGCGCGGGCGGGCGCGCGGTCCTTGCCCTGTGTGATGGTGTAGCTATTCAGTTTCATGGGTAAACAACCAGTGTATATGATGGGATCGTGACGGCGGATGAAATCAGGAGCCTGGCCCGTGAGTGCGGCTTCGAGCTCGCCGGAATCGCCCGCGCCGAGCCGCTGGCTGAGGACGGGCGCCGATACCTCGACTGGGTCGCGCGCGGAATGGCCGGCGCGATGGGCTACCTGACGGATCGCCGCGCTACGATTCGCACGGATCCCAAGCAGTTGCTGCCGGCCGCCCGGTCCATCATCTGCGTCGGCAAGCTGTACAACACGTCACAGCCCGGGCAATCAAACGGCGGTTGCATCTCGCGCTATGCCTGGGGCTCGGACTACCACGATGTCGTCCGCCGCGGCCTTGAAAACCTGGTAGCGAAGCTCCCCGCCGGCCACGACTACAAAATTTGCGTCGACACCGCGCCGCTGCTGGAACGCTCCTACGCGCGCCAGGCCGGCCTGGGCTGGATCGGCAAGAATACCTGCCTCATCAATCAGGATCAAGGCTCCTGGTTCTTTCTCGGCGAGATCCTGACCACGCTCGATATCGCGCCGGATTCACCGCCGCCCGACCGTTGCGGGACCTGCACGCGCTGCATCGATGCCTGCCCCACTCAGGCCATCGCGCCCGAAGGCTACGAACTGGACGCCCGCCGCTGCATCTCCTACTTCACCATCGAACTACACGGCCCGGTGCCGGACGACATGCGCAGTGGCATCGGCCAGAACATTTTCGGATGCGACATTTGCCAGGATGTCTGCCCTTGGAATCGGGACGCGCCAATCACGGGCGAACCCGCATTTGAGCCGCGCCGCGCGGCCCCGTCGCTGGACCAACTCGCGTCCATCACCGCTGACGATTTCACCGAAACCTTTCGGGCCAGCCCCATCCGCCGCGCCAAACACGCCGGTTTCCTTCGCAACGTCGCCATCGCGATGGGCAACAGCAGGAACGAAGAATTCCGCGAGCCGCTCGAAACCCTCGTGCGTTCGTCCAACGAAATAGTTGCCGAGCACGCCCGCTGGGCCCTCCAACGATTGCACCGGCCGGCAGGAAAAGCTTGATGCGCATCGCCATCGTCTCCGACATCCACGGCAACCGCACCGCTTTCGAGGCCGTCGTGGCTGACCTCGCCGAGACCTCTCCCGACCTGATCCTCCATGGCGGCGACCTCGCTCACGGCGGCTCCAGTCCCGCCCACATCATCGATCACATCCGCGATCTCGGCTGGCCCGGCGTGCTCGGCAACACCGATGAAATGCTCCCCATGCCGCAATCTCTGACCGAGTTCGCCAGCCACATGCCCCAGCTGCAATCCATGTGGGACGCGATCGCCGAAATGGCCGACGCCACTCGCGTTGCGCTGGGCTTGGATCGGCTTGCCTGGCTGGCCGGCCTGCCCCTGCGGCAAATTCACGGTCCAGTGGCGCTGGTGCACGCCAGTCCGGAAAGCGTCTGGCGCTCGCCCGCGGCCGACGCCGACGCTGCTGAGCTTGAGCCTGTCTACTCGCCGCTCGGACAACCCATCGCTGTCTACGGCCACATCCACCACCCCTTCGTTCGCAACACGCCGGGCGTGACCGTCATCAACAGCGGCAGCGTCAGCCTCTCTTACGACGGCGACCCGCGCGCCGCTTACCTGCTGCTCGACGATTCCACGCCAACCATCCGCCGCGTCGAGTATAACGTGGACCGCGAAGTGAAAGCCCTGGCCGCCGCCCGCATCCCGCATGCCGACTGGATCGCGAAGATCCTGGAAACAGCCCGCCCGCAGATGCCTGTATGAGTCCACAAGCTCTTCTGGTACTCGCGCTGGCTCTGACCGCCCCGTCACTCGCGCAGGAAGGCCCGGTCTTTCATGCGGACGTGTCCCAGGTTCACGTGGACGCGGAGGTCGTCGGACCCGACGGCCGCATCCTCACTGGATTCTCCAAAAGTGACTTCCGCGTCTTTGACCAAGGCGCCGAGCAAGCCATCGTGGGCTTCTCCGCTGGAGAGCAGCCGCTCGATCTGATTTTGCTCTTCGATATCAGCGGCAGCATGCAGGCCGTGGTGGACAAGGTTGCATCGGCGGCGAGCCAAGGTCTGCATGAGCTCCGGCCAGGCGACCGCGTCTCGGTAATGGTCTTCAACACGCGCGTGCGCGTCGTCTCCGGGTTTACCGGCGATCTCGACGCGGTGGCGCGCACCATTCAGGAAGACGTATTACACCTGAATTTCGGCGGCGGCACTTTCATTCAGAAAGGCGTGGACGAAGCCGCCTTGCAATTTACTCACGAAAACAGGACCGAACGCCGCCGCGCGGTCCTGATCATTACCGACAATAACGGCATGCGCACTCGTCGTGAGGCAACCGTAGTCCGGGACTATTGGGAGGCCGACGCCCTGCTCAGCGGACTCATCGTTCGCAACCGCGCCTACCAGACGGTACTGGATATTCAAACCGCCATGAGCCCCGAAACGATGTGGATGCACGCCGGGATGAAGGGCATCGCTGAGAAGACCGGCGGCGACTCCATCAACTCGGACGATCCCGGCGCCGGCTTTCAGGAGATGCTGCACCGCATCCGCAGCCGCTTCAGCCTGTACTACGCGATGCCTCCCGGAAAGCCGGGGGCTACCCGCTCCGTCCGTGTGGAATTGACGGCAGACGCACGGAAGCGCTTTCCGAAAGCTCGCGTGCGCGCCCGCCATGGCTATCGCGTGCCGGCTCCGGCGTCCGCGGCGGTGGAGTAGCGGCCGTTCCCGCTCGATTTGAATGCCCCCGCAGCCGCGTCGTATAGTGGAGATAGCACTAAGCGGTGGAGTCCGCTCAATGCCGTCTCGCACGGCGGCCATTGACTCCTACAGTGGCGTCGCTGTGGGTGTGTTGGCGCTTCCCCTTCGAGAGCCACCAAGTCGATTGAAGGAGAAGAGCGCGCTTGGACAAATATCTCGTGGTCTTGGCGGGCGCCGGCCTGGGCGGATTAGTCCGCTATGTCGCCGGCGGCTGGATCATGGCCAAATATGGCGGCCGATTCCCGCTCGGAACGTTCCTGATTAACGTCACTGGTTCATTTCTCATCGGCCTCCTGATGACCCTGCTGACCGAGCGCTGGCAGCCGCATCCCAACTGGCGCCTGTTCCTCGTGGTCGGCGTGCTGGGCGGCTATACGACCTTTTCCAGCTTCGAATACGAAACCTTTCAGGCCTTCCGCGAAGGCGCGCGCTGGCTCGGCTTGTTCTATGTGACCGGCAGCGTTGCACTCGGCTACCTGGGCGTCTGGTTCGGTACCGCGCTGGCTGCTGTGCGCCGCTAGAATTCTCCCGTATCATAAAGTGATATGTCCGCCGAAGAAGAACTGCAGGAGCATAGCAAGGAGGCGCGCGAGCCCTTCGACCGCCGCGTAGCCGCCACCATGGCTATTCTCGCGGCCGCTCTCGCCGTCGTTTCCGTGCTCGGGCACATCGCGACTACCGAGGAACTGCTCAACCAGCAGAGAGCTTCCGATCAGTGGGCCTTTTATCAGGCCAAATCCATCCGCCGCTATCAATCCGAAGTGGCGCGCGACCTGTTCGCGTCGATGAAGATGGACGCTCAGAGCCGGCAATATCAGCAGAATGCCGACCAATACCGCGGCGACACCGCCGAAATCCAGAAGGAGGCTCAAGGCTTGGAACAGGAGAGCCACCTCGCGGGCCGCAAGGCGCTGGGCTTTCATTTCGGTGAGGTGTTCCTGGAGTTCTCCATCGTTCTGGCGTCCCTGGCGATCCTGAGCAAAAGGGCCTTCCTGTGGTTCGCGTCCATCGCCAGCGGAACACTGGGGGCCATTGTCGCCGCGGGTGTGTATGGCTTCCCTGGATTGATCGAGAAGCTAGGATGGAATTGAATGCTTGAAAACATAACGCCGGGCGCTTCGGCCCGCGACGCCCGGGTTGTGCTGTTTGACTTCGACGGCACCCTTTCTTTGATCCGCTCGGGCTGGATGAACGTGATGGTGCCGATGATGGTCGAGATCCTGCTCGACTTGAAGACCGGTGAAAGCGAAGACGAACTGCGCGCTGTCGTGGAAGAATTCGTCTGGAAGCTCACCGGCAAAGAGACCATTTATCAGATGATGGCCTTCGCCGATGCCGTGGCCGCGCGCGGAGGTCAGCCGCTCCAGCCGCTCGAATATAAGAAGATGTACCTGGACCGCTTGTGGCAGAAGATCGAGAGCCGCGTGCAGTCGCTGCAAAAGGGGCAGGCCGATCCGGAAGATTTCCTGGTGCCCGGCTCGCGCGAACTGCTCGAGCGCCTGAAAGATCGCGGGCTTAAAATGTACCTGGCCAGCGGCACCGACGAGATTTACATGAAGGAAGAAGCGCGGCTGCTGGGCGTTACGCAGTACTTCGACGGCGGCGTCTACGGCGCGCTCGACGACTACAAGAGCTTTTCTAAGGCCATTCTGATCCAGCGCATTCTCTCTTCGGCGGAATTTCACGGCCACCAGTTTCTCGGCTTCGGCGACGGCTACGTGGAAATTGAGGAAGTCAAGAGCGTCGGCGGCGTGGCCGTCGGCGTTGCCAGCGAAGAACCCGCCTGCACGCGCATCGACGAATGGAAACGCCGGCGTCTGATCGGCGTCGGCGCCGATTACATCGTTCCGAACTACCTCTGCCGCGAAGAGCTGTTCTCTTCGCTCTTCCCCGCTTGAGCACGCTAGCCATCGATATCGGCGGCACGCAGTTCGGCATGGCCGTGTTCCAAGGCGAGCGCATCGTCGAGCGGGAATCGCGCGCGACGGACCGCGCGGGGGGCCGCGAATGGATGCTGCGGAATATTGCGTCGATCGTCGAGGGCTGGAAGCCGCGCTATCGTTTCGAGCGCTGCGGGATCGGCTTCGGCGGCCCGGTGAACTTCGCCCGCCAGCGCATCACGCTATCGACTCACGTCCCCGGCTGGGCGAATTTCGATCTACCGCATTCCGTGGAGAAGCTGCTCGGCGTGCTGCCGGTGCTGGATAACGACGCCAACGTGGGCGCACTCGGCGAAGCCCTGTATGGCGCCGGCCGCGGCCATCGCCCCCTGTTCTACGTGACGCTCTCCACCGGCATTGGCGGCGGCATCATCGCGGGCGGCGATGAGATCTATCGCGGAGCGGATTCGTATGCGGGCGAAATCGGACATCTCACCGTCCGGCCCGGCGGCCCCGAGTGTCTGTGCGGATCGCGCGGCTGCCTGGAACGGATGTGCTGCGGATTGTGGCTGGAACGCGATCACGGCCGCACGGCCAGCGAACTGATGCGCGATCCGGCTTTCGTGGAGCATTACGTCGTCGACCTGGCGATGGGCCTGAAAGCCGCCATCATGTTGCTGAACCCGGCGCGCATTGTGATCGGTGGCGGCATCAGCAAGGCCGGCGACGCGCTGTTCGTTCCGCTGCGAGCCGAACTGTCGCGCCAGATCACGGATTGGTCGCGTGCCCGCATCGACGTGGTCCCCGCCGCGCTGGGCGATGAGAGCGTGCTGTACGGCGCGATGGCGCTGGCCCAATGAAGTTGCCTGCGTTCTATCCGGTGCTGGACACCGGGCTGCTGGCCCGCCGTGGCATCGCCATAACAGTCGCCGCCCAAACATTGCTCAACGCCGGCTGCCGCATTCTCCAGTTCCGGCACAAAGGTTTCTTCTCCCGCACCGTCTTTGACGAGGCATCCCGCGTGGCGGACTTATGCCGCACCGCGACCGCGCTGTTCGTCATGAACGACCGCGCGGATATCGCCATGCTGCTGAACGCCGCGCTCCACTTGGGCCAGGACGACCTGGCGCCCGCCGACGCCCGGCGCATCATGCCACCTGGCAGCATCATCGGGTTTTCCACGCACAACGAACAGCAGCTCCGCGCGGGCGATCGTGAGCCTGTGGATTATCTCGCCATCGGCCCGATTTTTCCGACGCAATCGAAACAGAACCCCGACCCTGTGGTCGGCTTGGATGGCCTGCGCGCTTTGCGGCCGCTGACGAACAAACCGCTGGTAGCCATCGGCGGAATCACCCGCGAAACTGCGCCCGCGGTTTTCCACGCTGGCGCCGACTCTGTGGCCGTGATCGGCGATCTTTATCCCGACCGCGCTCATGCCGAGGAATGGCTGGCTATTTGTTCGTCGCGTAAGTAACCGTGACCGGCGTCTCGTTGCCTCTGCCGGTGATCATCACCGTGACGCTGTGCCGGTTGGATTCGTCCTGCGCGATCAGCATGCGGGTATTCCCTGAGCCGCCCTGAAACGAGTTGTTGGTGCTGAGCTTCATACCCGAAGCTTCAAACTGGTCCTGATAATACTTCCCGACTTGTTCCGGCGAATCCTTCGTCTTGAAGGTAAACGTCCCGCCTTCGCCTTGATCGCTGCGGGCCGAAAATGCGCTTTGCGGATTGGACCCGGGATAATCCGGCACCCAGGCCGGCACCTTCGCGCGGCCCCCGATCTGGAACGAGCCGTTCGGCGAACTCAGCACGATTCCTTTGCCGTCAACACTCGCTTCTTTGACTTTGTGCGCGACAAACAGTCCGGCGGCCATCAAACCGACGATGAACAGCACGAACAACCCGCCGATCGTGATCAGAACCCACAGAAGAACGTTGCTCTTCTTAGCGGGTGCGGCCCCGCCGGGCGGCAACGGAGGAGGTGCGGCCATGGTTGCTCCTTGAATTAGTGCTCGTGTTCGTGTTGCTGTGAGCTTACCAAAATCGAGCAGGGCGCGTCGGACAGCGCGCACTTGGTGTGCTCAAACTGAACGGTGGTGTGGCGGATGTCGAACTTGCACAGCAGATCGTTAATGCGCTGCAGGATGGCGTTGCTTTCCGACGGCGGCATGTCTTCAATCAGCACATGGCAGCTCAGTGCGTGAGCGCTGGATCCCAGGCTCCAGATGTGCAGGTCATGCACGTCGACCACCCCGTCCAGCCGCCGCAGTGCGGCGGTTACCTCGCTCAGCTCCATCCCCCGGGGCAAGCCCTCCAGCAGCACGTTCAGCGATTCCCGAATGATGTCCCACGCGGTCCAAACGATCAGAATGCCGATCAGGACCGACAGAACGGGGTCGATCACGTCCAGCCCGGTGAAGTGAATCGCCACGGCGCCAGCGATGATGCCCACCGAGCTGATGGCGTCGCCCAGCATGTGCATGAACGCGGCGCGGACATTGATGTCGCGGTCTTTCTCTCGATGCAATCCCCACAGGATCGCAGCGTTCAATCCGAGTCCCGCCACCGCGACCCACAGCATGATCCATTCTTCGACGTGCTGCGGATGTAAGAAGCGCTGCCAGGCTTCGTAAAAAATGAAAACCGCGATTCCCAACAGCGTGACGGCGTTCGCGAAAGCGGTGAGAACGCCGGCCCGCTGATAGCCGAATGTCTTGACGCTGTCGGCGGGCTTGGATTGCAGATAGAAGCCGATGGCGGCCAGCACCAGCGAAAGCGCGTCGGTGAGATTGTGCCCCGCGTCGGAAACCAGCGCCAGGCTGCCGGAGCGGAACCCGGCCACCGCCTCGACCACTACGAAGACCAGCGTCGCCAGGAAAGACCACCGCAGGACCTTTCCGGTGGCTGCCTGGTGGCCGTGGTGGTGGTGCAAACGTCCTCCGTCTGCCTCTATCTTACAACCAGTCCGCTAGAATCGCGTCACTTCGGTAAAGTGAAAATCCCGCACTTTCATGGCGGGCGCCACCATGTCGAACGCCTCTTCGCCGGAAGCGCGCACGGCCGGCGACAGCGCTTCCACATTGTTCAGCAGCTCAATGATGCCTTGATTGAAGCGGAAGTTCTTCAGGCCGCTGGTGACGCGGCCGTTTTCGATTAGGAACGTGCCGTCGCGCGTCATCCCGGTCATAATCTTCTCGAACGGATCCACCTCGCGGATGTACCACAGCCGGGTCACCAGAATGCCGTGATCGGTGGACGCGATCAGCCCCTCCAGCGGCGTGTCGCCTCCGGCGATCACAATGTTGAGCGGCGCTTCGCCCACTTCGTTCGGCAGCGGAAAGCCGTGGCCAGTCGGCTGTACCCCCGCGCGCTTCGCGCTGGCGCGGGAGAAGGCCAGCTCGCGGGGAACGCCTGCGCTCACTAAATCCAGCTTGCGCCGCGGCACACCTTCGCCATCGAACGGCACGCCGGCCTGCAGCGGGTGGCGCACATCGTCCGAGATATGGATGTTGCTGCCGAATAGCTGTGTGCCCAGGCGGTCGGTGAGGAAGCTGCGCTGATCCTGCATGGCCGTGGCGCTGAAGTCACTGAACATCTGGCCGACGAGGTCCAGGACGGCGGCCGGTTCCAGGACCACCACGTACCGTCCGGGATCGATTTCGCGCGGACTGGCGGAAAGCCGCGCCTTATCACTGGCCCGGCGCGCCAGCGCCACCGGATCGATCTCAGCGCGGGCAACGGCCGAGGCTTTAGCCCAGCCCGAGCTGTCGGCCGCCATGGTGGTGATGGAAAACTGCGCCGTGCTCTCGGCGTACCAGACCGCGACGCCACGCGAATTGAAGATCGCCTCGACGCTTTGGCCCGTAGAATAAATTCCGGCTGCGGTTTGCCCGGCGCTCTCCACCAGTCGAATGGCCTCCGCGACGGCCTGTGCGCGCTGTTCCGGCGTGGTGGCGGCGGTGGCGGCGTCGAAACGGTCGCACTTCTCTGGCGGGGCGGGCTCCGCCAGGGGCAGCAGTTCGTCATCCGCTGCCGCGGAGCGAGCCAGCGCGATGGCTTGGTCGACGGCGCCCGCAACGGAATCGGCGTCGAAGCGATTGGTGGTAGCGCGCGCGGTCTTATGATCCACGATGGCGCGAACGGAAAGCCACTGCGCCTGCTCGGAAACGTTCTGATGAATCGTATTGTTGGCGAATCGCGTCAGCGCCGAGCGATGCGCGCCCACGAGCGCCTCCACCTGCGGCACTCCCCGCGATTCTGCCGCGCGCTCCACGGCGGCGAACAATTCGCGGCCCCGTTGTTCGGTCAGCATGGCCCCGTCGGGCGCGTCAGCCGGCATACGCAGCCCCTATTTTGATGTCGTGAAACCGCGCCGGACTCGCGCCGTGGCCCGTTCCGATCACCTGTTCCGGCTGCCCCTTGCCGCAATTGGGAACGCCCCACAGCACCCAGTGGTCGCGGTTGGCCACTGCCGCGCAGGCGTTCCAGAACTCGGTGGTGATCCCGCTGTAAGTCGGATTCCGCAGCATGCGGACGCGTTTGCCCTGGCGAATCTCCCAGCCGATTTCGCAGCCGAACTGGAAATTGTAGCGCTTGTCGTCGATGGACCAGCTGCGGTTGGTCTCCATGTAGATGGCGTGATCGACGCCGCCAAAAACCTCGTCCAGGGTCTGCTCGCCGGGCTGCAGGCTGACGTTGGTCATCCGAATCAGCGGCAGGCGGGACCAGCCCGTGGCGCGCATTGTTCCGTTGGAGCGCTTCTGGCCGATGGCCGCGGCGGTTTCGCGCGAAGTCATGTAACCGACGAACTGGCCGTTGCGGATGATATCGGTGGCTTGCGCCGGCACGCCTTCGTCGTCAAAAGCGAAGGTGCCCATGCCGGGACCGTGCGCCAGCCGCGCATCGCACACCGCGTTCACCAGCTCGGAGCCGTAGCGCAGATGGTTCAGCTGATCCAGCGTCAAAAAACTCATGCCGGCGTAGTTGGCTTCCGAGCCGAGCACGCGATCGAGTTCAATGGGATGGCCGATGGATTCGTGCACTTGCAGCCCCAGTTGGCTGCCATCCAGGATCAAGTCGAAGCGGCCCTCGGGGCACTGGTCGGCCGAGTGCAGCGCGACCGCTTCTTCCGCCGCGCGCGGCGCGTGCTGGAGCATCGCGAGCTCCTGAATCAGCTCGTAGCCCTTGAGCTGATGCTGGCCGCCGAACGAATTCGGATAGGAGCGCTTTTGGATCTGATCGTCCTTGAAGCTGTAGGCTTCGAAGCCGGCGCCGCTGAAGGTGCGCGTCTGGTCAATGACGCTGCCCATCGAGGAAACAAAAATCTGGCGCCCGCGGTGGAAACCCATCGAGGTTTGCGCCAGCGTGATACCGGACGTGCGCCGGATTTCGTTGTCTACTGCCATGAGCAGGCCGAGCTGTTCTTCGACGCTCACCGAGAAGGGATCGATCTGGCAGGGCGAGACCCAGCTGGCTTCGTGCTTGTCTTCGGGCGCGAGGACCACCTCGTGCTTCTTGGCGAGCGCGCTGGATCTCGCGATTTCGACCGCCAGCGCCGCGGCGGCCTGCACGCCGTCTGCGGTGAGGTCGTCGGTGGCGGCGAAGCCCCAACAGCCGTCGGCGAGAACCCGGATGCCGATGCCTGCGGATTCAGCTGCCGAAACCTGCCCGGGCTTGCCGTTCTTGGTGGCCAGTTCGCGTTCTTGGGCTTCGATGGCGCGCACATCCGCGTAAGTGACGCCGGGCCGCAGGGCCGAATCCAACGCTTCCAGCGCGAGCTGTTTCATGCAACCAGGATAACCGGTTAGTACGGCCAGACTCACTCAAGAAGCCATAACCAAAAGTTCAGACGGCAGGTGTTTGAGCCATTCAAGCTGAACTGGAGTTTCTGGAACGGATTGTCCGCGGGCAGCGCTCACTATTTCGATCGCTTTCTCTACTGCGATACCAGACGCAACCAGTAAACTCGCAGTTACGAGTCCCGAGCGCCCAACGCCTTGATGGCAATGCACTGCTACGTTCTTCCCTTGGTTCAAAGCGGTTGCGAGGCGGTTGAACAAAGACAGCGCGTCCGGCAGCGACACAGGAACTCCCCGGTCTGGAATCGGGAACGAGATGAACCCGACGCTTTCTGAGACCGCGAGTTCGCGTTCTTGCTCGAGTTCGAATTGATCTACCTCGGAGGCTTCCAGAAGGGAGACGATGAAATCGACTCGTGCTTGGCGCAAGGCGCCGATCTCGTTCTCCAGCCAGTCTCCACCTCGCGGGCGCGTGGCGATGGCGAGGCGTCCAGGCCAGGGACCCGGTATCCAGTACAGATCAGGTTTCACAGTTGCTCCCACTGTAATCTGCAGTGATTGTGTGTTTAGGGCTTTTGTGTGTTTAGGGCTTTGCACCTCTCCAAAATCACCGTGGTATAGTCGCATTCAATGAAAGCACTCCTGTTGGCGTTGCTGGCGACATGTGCGGCACTGGCGCAGAAGGTGACCGTGGAGTTCGACACAGCGGCCGATTTCACCAGATACCATACCTTCTCCATACGCGGCGGGCAGTTGAACAGCAAGAATCCCGCGCTCGACAGCGAATTAGTCAAGAAGCAAATCGAAGCCGACATTGCGAAAGACCTCGGAGCGCGGGGGCTGACGATGGTCGCCAGCGGCCCGGCGGACCTGAATGTCCGTTATTCGCTCGGCGCGGCGCGCAGGCGCGAGGTGGAAGCCTACCCGGCCGGCTGGCGCGGCCTGGGCACCCGCTACGTGCGTGTGCCTTATACCGCGGGTACGCTGGTCATCAACCTGCGCGATCCGATGACGCGCTCGTTGGTCTGGCGGTCGATCGCCACTGAGGAAAAGAACGATCCCGCCAAGATCGCGGGCAAACTGGACGACATGGTTCGCAAGTCGATCGAAAAATATCCGCCGAAGAAATAAAAGCGGAAGTTTTCCCCGCCGGCTATTCCGCAGCATGAAGCGCAACAAGCTTGTGTTGCGCCTCGGGATTTCCTAGCGCGGCAGCCGCCTCGTAGAGTTGCTTGGCTTTGTCCACATTCATGGAGACGCCCTGGCCGCTTTCATACATCGTCCCCAGATCGTACATGCCGTCGGGATTCTTGAGATCGGCGGCTTTTTGAAACCATCGCACGGCTTCTTCGTCGCTCTGAGCAACGCTGTCGCCGAGCAAGTACAACGCGCCTACCGAGACCATCGCCGACGACTTGCCGGCAGCCGCGGCCCGCAAAAACCAACGCAAAGCTTCTAGACCATCCTTGGGCAGGCCATCTCCGGTGCGGTAGATTTCTCCCAGTTCCTCCATTGCATCGGCATTGCCCAGATCTGCTGCCTGGCGAAACAGCCGTGCAGCTTGTTCGGCCTCTCCCTGGTTCCGTTTCGCGATTGCTGTTTTGTAATACTCCCCAGCGCGCTGCGAAGCCGTTGCGGCCTTTGGCGGCGCGACAGGAAGGGGAACCGGCGCCGCCTTGATGGTCCCCAGAGCGCTTGGCTTCGCGGTAGGGACCGCCGGCGCCGGGCTGGTTCGCGAGACTGTATTGGCGATCGGCTTCACAGGTGGTTGCGGATAACCTGCGTAGTACACTGCTCCGATCCCAACTCCCACAAGAACACCGGCTCCAAGGTATCGCCGATTCAGGATCGAACGCTTTGTTGCTACCTTCCGGGCGCGAGTTGGCTGCAGTAGCTCTTCGAGCGCCCCGGAAAACTCAACGCACTTGGCGAATCGTCGCTCGGCCGACTTACTTAACGCCCGTTCAAACACCTCGTCGATGGCGATCGGCAGCGAAGGATTGGCTGCGTGCGCCGAAGGCCGTGGTCCGTAAACGATCAAGTGCGCCAAGCTCGGCATCGAATCGGCCTGAAACGGGAGGGCGCCCGTCACCAATTGGTAAGCCAGCACGCCGAGCGAAAACTGATCCGATCGTCCATCCACGGCGCGTGCTTCAATCTGTTCCGGAGACATGTAGCTCGGCGTGCCCATGAGCATCCCGGTTAGCGTCAGGTTCTGCGTGGACATGAGCTTGGCAATGCCGAAGTCGGCCACCTTTACCGTAACGCCGCCTTGCAGCATAATGTTGGCTGGCTTAATGTCCCGATGAACGACGGCGTGGGCGTGGGCGTAATCGAGCGCTGCCGCTGTTTGCCGCACAATATCGATTGCCTTTGCGGAATCCAGCCGTTGGCCGGAAGCCAGCAACTGTTGGAGCGACGGACCTTCCACCCGCTCCATCGTGATGAAAGCCAAGTCTCCCTGTTCGCCAACGTCCAGGATGACTACGATTCCTGGATGAAACAGCCGGCCGGCCGAGCGGGCTTCTTTAAATAGCCGCTCTTTCAGAAACCCGGCTTCGTCCGGGTTTATGCCGGGCGACAGGCTAATTACTTTCAAAGCGACCGGTCGGCCGATCATCGGGTCGACCGCGTCGTACACAACCCCCATGGCGCCGCGCCCCAACTCCCCTAAAATCAAATACCGTCCGATTTGTGTACCGCGGCTTACCGGCGTCTCCAGGAAGGATTCCGATACACCGCGGGCGTCCAGTAGGCGCTCAACGGCCTCCACCACAGCTCGGTCCCCCTGGCTCGCCGCCTCGATAAACTCGCGCCTTTCGGGTCCCGGACGCTCCAGCGCCTCATCGAACATCTGACGCACACGCCGATGGAATTCCGCTTCCATGCTGATACGGTCCTTGCCGCTATGTGCTGGCTCGCGCCGTCTTCGGCTGGCTGTGTAATCTGTCGAACAACCACGATCGTGCGAACTCCCAATCGCGGCGGACCGTCGGTACCGACAAGCCGAGCGCCTCCGCAATTTCCCTGTCCGTATAGCCCCCGAAAAACCGCGACTCCACCACCTGGGCGGCCTGAGGATCCACACGCTCTAGCGCTTCCAGCGCTTCGTCGAGGGCGATTAAGTCGA
>DATJNO010000002.1:0-2197 GCA_035508055.1 Bryobacteraceae bacterium
GTCATCGGGGGCGATGGATCTGGAGAAGTCGCCTCTCGCGAGCATCGTGAAAAGTCCAAACGCCACGGAATAGCCGAGAACGGTCACTAGAAATCGGGGAGAAGATTTTAAGCTCCGGAAAAACGAGCGCAAGATATCAGCCCGGGTCAGTGAGTACTGAATGGTCATCGGCTAGCCGAAATTCTGATACTTCTTCCAGAATTCGGGCCACGGCAGGCGCGGGGGGCCACAAACAAAGATGTCCGGATGATCCCGGCTCTCCTCGTTCCGGATGCCTTCCGGGTTGCCGTTGTGTCCGGCCAGGCGGCAGGAAGTGAACGCTCGCTCCGCATCTTCGCGCGAAACGCCAATCACGATCAGCGTGGCCGGCGGCGGCATCGGATAGCCGCGCAGCCAGGCGGAGTTGGTCAAGCTGATGGGCGGCGGCAGGTGATACGCTGGGCCGTAGATTTCGATGGCGCCTTGCTCGCCGTAGTTGCCCACCAGGACGCCGACGCTCGCCTGCTGCTCCGGCGGCAGGGTATCGCGGATGGCGGCGACCGATTTGACCAGATCGGTCCAGCCGATCTCTTCGCGCAGTTCACCGTTGTGGCTGAGCGCGAAGTCGCGGAGCTTTCCGTTGGAGGCCAACGGCAGAAGTGCGACGCAGATCAACAGCCCAGTCACCACGACGCCGGTGTAGAACACGGCTTCCACCGTGCGCCGCCACAGCCGCGAAATCGAACCGAGCCAGCGCTCGCCCAGCGCCGCACCGTTTGCGATTAGCATGGGATACGCGGCCGCCAGATAATAGCCGCGCCCTTTGCCGATCACGAAGAGCGCGAGCGGGATGAGATACATCCACGCCAGCATACGGAAGCGCCGGTCGCGCAGGAAGCCGATCAGGCCAGCGATCGAGAGCAGCGCCGCAAACAGGTTCGTGCAAAGCAGAAATTGATCGCGCACGAATCCGTCCGCCCGCCCTTCGCCGACGTCGCGTGTGTGAATGTGCTGCAGGAAGTGCAGCGAGATCAGATCGTGGCGCAGCTGCCAGATGAGGTTCGGCAGGAAAATGGCGAGCGCCAGCGCCGCGCCGCCCCAGAACCATCCGTTCGCGAAGAAGCGCCGCGCCGGCGTCAGCACAAGCCCCGCCAGGATGCCGGCAACCAGGAAGGCAAGGGTGTACTTGGTCATCAAGCCCAGGCCGACGACCGCGCCGATCGCGAGCCACCAACGCGGGTTTTCCGTCTTCAGCAGACGGATCGTGAACCAGGCGATCAGCACCCACCACAAATAATCGAAGGTGGTGTACTGAAACTCCGTGCCTTCGAACAAAGGCAGCGGCGAGAGCGCGACCGCAAGCGCGGCCGCAATCTCGGCCAGCCGTCCGCCGCCGAGCTCGCGGGCCATTAGACCGGTAACCACAATGGCGGCCGCCTGAGCGATCACCGAAAACAGGCGCAACCCAACCAACGATAGACCGAAGAGGGCAAGGCTGATGCGCTCCACGAGCGGCGTGAATGGCGGATAGGCGACGAATCCCCAGTCCATGTGCAGCGCGTCGCTCAGCGTCTGCAGTTCATCGCGATGGAACCCATAGCGCTGGTTGGTGGCCAGATGCAGGAGCGCGATCGCGGCCGCGATGGCTAGCACGACCCACGTGCCGGTCTGGGAACGGCTCTCAGTTTGGCGCTTCTGCTCGACTGCGTTCAACGGAGTCCTCCGCGGCTTCCATGCTCTCACACCCGTATACTGTTATTTCATGTCCACCGACCGATTCGCCGAAGTGCGCCGCCGCCACGCCAATGCCGAAGCCGGCGGAGGCCCGGAGCGCATGCAGCGCCAACACGCCGAAGGCAAGCTGTCCGCGCGCGAGCGCATCGATCTGCTGCTGGACGAAGGCACCTTCGAGGAAGCGGACAAGCTGGTCCGGCATCGCGCAACCGACTTCGGCATGGACCAGCAGGTCGTCGACGGCGACGGCTTCGTTACCGGCCACGGCCGCATCCACGGCCGCCTGGTATTCGTCTTCGCGCAGGATTTCACCGTTTTCGGTGGGTCGCTGTCGGAAGCGAATGCGCTCAAAATCTGCAAGATCATGGATCTCGCCCTCAAAACCGGCGCGCCCGTCATCGGCTTGAATGACTCGGGCGGCGCCCGCATCCAGGAAGGCGTTGCATCGCTCGCCGGTTACGCCGACATCTTCCTCCGCAACACG
>DATJNO010000003.1:0-47537 GCA_035508055.1 Bryobacteraceae bacterium
GACACGCAGGCCGAACAACTCCTGGGCCAGGCCGCGGCCTCCGGCGTCGCGGTGCGCGTGATTCTGGACCAGAACCTGGAGAGGAGCAACAACACCGCCGCGTACAATTACCTGGCCTCGCACGGCGTCCAGGTTCATTGGGCTAATCCGGAATATTCGGCGACCCATCAGAAGACGATCACGGTGGACGGCGCCACCAGCGCGGTCATGACACTCAACCTGACGTCGCAATATTACTCCACCAGCCGGGACTTCGCCGTGATCGAGGACGATCCCAACGACGTCGCCGCGATCGAAGCCACCTTCAACGCCGACTTCACCAGCAGCGCGATCACGCCGCCGGACGGAGACGACCTGGTGTGGAGTCCCACCAACTCGCAATCCGTCATTCTGAGTGTCATCAATGCGGCGCAGCACAGCCTGTGGGTCGAGAACGAAGAGATGGGCGACGCCAATGTCGTGAATGCCCTGATCGGCGCCGCCGCGCGCGGCGTAGCGGTGCGGGTCGTGATGACCAACACCGGCAACGACTATGCCAGCGAATTCGACCAACTGGTGGCTGGCGGTGTCCAGGTATCCAGCTACGCCGCGGACGCTCCACTTTACATTCACGCCAAGGTGATTCTTGCCGATTACGCCGCGGCAAACGCGGAGGTGTTCGTTGGTTCGGAGAATTTCTCCAGCGCTTCTCTGACGAAGAACCGCGAACTCGGCCTGACCCTTTCTGATCCGGCCATCATGCAGTCCATCGATATGACGCTGACTTCCGATTTCAACGGCGGCACGCCCTGGGCGGGAAGCGCGCCGAAGATCACGTCCGTGGTGAACGCCGCCAGCCTGCAGCCGGGCCTGGCTTCCACCGCCTGGATGACCATCTTTGGCACCGACCTGTCACCGGTGACGGATACCTGGACCAACGCCCTAGTGGGCGGCCGGTTGCCGCTGTCGCTGGACGGAGTAACGGTCACCATTGAGGGCCAGGCCGCTTATCCTGCCTACATCAGCCCCACGCAAATTAACGTGTTGGCTCCGGATATGGGCGCCGGCACGGTGCCGGTGGTCGTCACCAGACCCGATGGTGCCAGAGCGCAGACGATGGCGCTGGTCGAGACCATCCAGCCGGCTTTCTTCCAGTGGGGCGCCTACGCGGTGGCCACGCATCAGGACTTCAGCGCTGCGGTAAACAACGGCCTTCTGCCGGGAGCCACCGTGCCGGCCGCGCCCGGCGACGTCATTATTCTATGGGGGACGGGTTTCGGTCCGACCAATCCCGCCGCTCCTCCCGGCGTCGTCACGCCTTCCGGCGCCACATACTACACGGCGAACGATGTCACCGTCACGCTCGGAAGTACGCCCGTAACCGTGTACGGCGCGGCACTGGCGTCCGGATCCGCAGGGCTGTACCAAGTGGCCATCCAGATTCCCGATTCCATGACGGACGGCAATTATCCCGTGCTGGCGACCGTCGCGGGCGCGCAGTCGCCGCCCGGGGTTCTGCTGACCGTTCAAAAGTAAGCCCGCCGGTCTTCGCCTTGTTCTACGATAAACACTGTGAGACCCGCGCTTTTGTCTTTCCTCGCCGTTTCCATCCTTGGTGTGCTTTCCGCCCAAACGCTTTCCGCGCAAACCAACGATACACCACTGTTCGCCCTGCCCTATAGTCCCAGCCTGGACGAGTCCTCTATGGACCGCTCCGTCAACCCCTGCGACGACTTTTACCATTATGCTTGCGGCGGCTGGATCAAGAAGAATCCGATTCCGCCCGATCAGGCCCGCTGGGATGTCTACGGCAAGCTCTCCGATGAGAACGAGCGCTACTTGTGGGGCATTTTGGAGCAAGTCTCCAAGCCGGACCCGGCGCGCAGCAAAGTGGAAACCGAAATCGGCGACTATTTCCACGCCTGCATGGACGAACCAGCGGTTGAGAAGGCGGGCGCCGCGCCGCTGGAGCCGGAGTTGGAGGCGATTGCCGCGCTGCACTCCGTTCGCGATCTGCCGGCCTACCTGGGACGCGAGCAACTGGCCGAGCTCGGCGATGGCTTCCTGTTCGGCTTCGGCTCCAACCAGGACTACGCCGATTCCAGCCGCGTCATCGCGTTTGCCAGTTCGGGTGGCCTCGGCCTGCCGGATCGCGATTACTACACCAAGACCGACGCGAAGTCCGTGGAGATCCGCCAGAAATACGTCGACCACATGCAGAAAATGTTCGAGCTGCTGGGCGAAGCGCCGCAACTGGCCGCAACGCACGCCCACACGGTGATGGACATCGAAACCGCGCTGGCTAAGGCGTCCCTGACGCGCGTCGAGAAGCGCGACCCCTACAAGCAATATCACAAGCTGACCGAAGCGCAGTTCCAGAAACTCACGCCGTCGTTTTCCTGGGCCGCCTACATCCAAGCCGCGCAGGTGCCGGATGCTTCGGTCATCAACGTCACCGAGCCGGACTTCTTCAAGGAAATGCAAACGCTGCTGAAAACCCGCAGCCTGGACGACTGGAGGACCTACCTGCGTTGGCACCTGGTGCACTCCAAGGCGAACTATCTTTCCGCGCCCTTCGAGCAGGCCAACTTCGATTTTTATTCCAGATATCTGCGCGGGCTGAAAGAGATGGCGCCGCGTTGGAAGCGCTGCGTACGCCGCGTGGACTTCGATCTGGGTGAGGCGCTCGGCCAGGTGTTCGTGCAACGCACCTTCGCGCCGTCCACCAAAGCCAGTGCGCTGAAGATGACCAAGGAAATCGAAGCCTCCATGGAGAGCGAGATCCGCCAGCTGCCTTGGATGGGCGATGAAACCAAGCAGCGCGCGCTGGAAAAACTGCACGCCATCGTCAATAAAATCGGCTATCCGGACAGGTGGCGCGACTACAGCTCCATCCGCATCGCGCGTGAGGATTACTACGGCAACGCCGAGCGCGCCACCATCTTCGAGTCACGCCGCGAGCTCAACAAAATCGGTAAGCCCGTGGACCGCACCGAGTGGGCCATGACCCCGCCCACCGTCAATGCCTACTACGACCCGCAGATGAACGACATCAACTTTCCGGCCGGCGTGCTGCAGCCGCCGCTGTTCGATCCGAAGATGGACGACGCGCCCAATTACGGCAACACCGGCGCCACCATCGGGCACGAGCTGACGCACGGCTTCGATGACGAAGGCCGCCAGTTCGACGCCCGGGGCGATCTGAAAGACTGGTGGACCAAGGACGACGCCGAGAAATTCGAGGAACGGACCAATTGCATCTCCGATCAGTATTCCGGGTACACCATCATCGACGACATCAAAATCAACGGCAAGCTCACCGTGGGCGAAGATGCCGCCGATCTGGGTGGAACCTTCCTGGCTTACCTCGCCTGGAAGGCCGCCGACAAAGACGAGAGCCTGCAGCCCATCGATGGCTTCACGCCGGACCAGCGCTTCTTTATCGGCATGGCCCAATGGGCCTGCGGCGACGAGCGGCCCGAGAGTCTGCGCGCCAGCGCGATTACCAACGAGCATTCGCCGGATGAATACCGCATCAACGGCGTGGTATCCAACATGCCCCAGTTCGCGAACGCCTTCGCCTGCCGCGTGGGACAACCGATGGTCCGGCCCAAGCCGTGCAAAGTCTGGTGAGCCAGAGAGTAGAATGCAAGTGTTGATGTTTCCCTTGGTAGCGTGGCTGCAAGCCGTCAGTGTGGCGCAGACGAACTCGCTTACCCGTCTGCTCCATCAGCAGGAATTCACGCCGTGGATGATCGTTGCCGCCATCGGCATCGCGTTCGGTTTAGGCGCCGCGCACGCCCTGACCCCGGGACACGGCAAGACCATCGTTGCGGCGTATCTGGTTGGTTCGCGCGGAACGCTGAAGCACGCCGCGTTTCTGGGTGCAATGGTCACCTTCACGCACACCGCGGTCGTGTTCCTGTTGGGCCTCGCCACCCTGTTCCTCTTTCAATATGTCGTCCCGGAGAAAGTGACCCAGGTGCTGGGCGCGATCTCCGGCCTTTCCATCGTCGCCATCGGCGGATGGATGCTCTACAAGCGGCTGCGGGGCACACCCCACGCGCACGTGCACCATCAGCATGACCACCATCACGATCATGACCACGAAGATCATCACCATCACCATCATGATCACGATCACGACGACGCGCACAGCCACGATCATCCTCACGGCCACACGCACATGCCGGATGAAATCTCCTGGTCCGGCCTCGTCGCGCTAGGCGCGAGCGGCGGCTTGATTCCCTGCGAAACCGCGCTCGTCCTGCTGCTCACCGCGATCGCGCTGCGTCGCGTCGGCCTGGGCCTGCTTCTCTTGGTTTCGTTCAGCCTGGGTCTTGCGCTGGTGCTGATGGGGATCGGAATGATCGTGATCTACGCCAAGAATCTGCTTCCCGAAAGAGCGCGGACCGCGAACCCGCTCTTCCGCTGGGTGCCGGTCGCCTCGGCGGCTGTGGTGCTGGTGCTCGGCCTTCTGATGACCGGCGTGTCGCTCGGCTGGATCCAACCCAAGTGGATGGCCGGTTAGCCTACTTCACGTATTTCGGCTTGCCGTGCGCCCACGGATCGTAGCTTTCGGCAAACGCCACGCGCTCGGAGATCGACGGGTGCGAATACAGCCAGAATTCGATGAACCGGTTCGGATTCGGCTCGTCCAAACCCACTTCGCCCAGCACTTGGAACGCATGCGCGGCCACGGCCGCCGAATTCGGCACGATCCCATGCGTCACTTCCAGCCCGTAGATGTCGGCTTGATGCTCCTGCCAGCGGCTATAGCCGTTCACCAGCGGTTCCGTGGCGAGCGACAGCACCGCGACGATCAGCAGCAGCACCGGCAGAGACGCCCAATCGGCCACATCGCGGAGGCGCCACTTCGCGCCGCGCGTGCGCACCAGCCAGTGCAATCCGTGGTAGCCGATGAACAGCAGAACCAGCAGCAGCAGCGAGGCCAGAATCAGCGAGTCGCGAACGTGGTGCAGCACATAGTGCCCCATCTCGTGCCCGAACACGAACAGAATCTCCGGCGTGGTCATCTTCGCGATCGTTGTGTCCCACACCACCACACGCTTGGAGCCGCCGAACCCGCTTACATAAGCGTTCAGCGAATTCAGCTTCTCGCTGGCCCTCATCTCGAACATGCGGTCCTGCGGGATGGACAGGTCTCCGCGCGCGACGACCTTCTCCAGTTGCGCGACCAGCGCCGGTTGTTTCGCCGCCAGCGGATCGAAGTGATAGAACATCGGCTCGATGACCATCGGCTCCAGATACATGAGCCCCGCGATGATGGGCAGCGATACCAGCCAGAAGTACAACCACCAGCGGCGCGGGCTGCGGCGGATCACCGCGTACAGCAGATACACCAGCACGATCGCAAGCACGAAGCTCAGCAGCTCTTCTTTCGTCCAATCCCAGAACCACGACGGCCAGCTCTGAATGGACTGATCGAACGTCAGCTCCAGGTGCTGCCCGTAGACACCCAGCGGCAAGCTGAGAACATCGTTGGCGAGCAGCAAGAGCGGCACGAAAATCGCTGCCTGAACGAAGCGCCGCGATGACGCCGCCTCCGCCCAATCACGAAACTTCGCCGAGATGCCAAAAGCCAGAATCGCGATCAGCACGGCGATGCCCCAAAGCTCGCCCGCGAAATGCAGCCAGTAGCGGTCCTGCGCGTATTCGATCGCGCGCTGGAGCTTCTGCGGAGGCAGGGAATACTGCGTGGGCGGCGCTTTCTGCTGCGCGGCCGCAGTAGCCGTCGCCTGCGCCGGCAGGGGTGTCTGGCCGAAGGCTGGCGCAGCCGGCAGGAGCGCGAGGATCAGCAGAACTCGAACCATCCAGCCCGATCATACCGCCAAAAAATGAACGCCCGGAGTCCACCAGCCGGATCCGGGCGCCAGGGGGGTGCTCCCACCCGTTCGACTACTTCGCGGCAGGCTTGGCGTTGGTATTGGCTGCCGTCGTCTTCTTGCTGTGATGCTTCTTGGTGTGCTTCTTGGCTGTGGTCTTGGTGGCCGGCGTCGACGTCTTCGGCGCTTGCGCCGCGAACATACCCACCGTGCCAACCGCGCCAATCAGGGAAGCCAGGATCAGTTTCTTCACGTTCATTTCTCCTTTACGAGAGCCTATTCTTCGTCTCGCACTTCCAGCATGCGGCGGGCGAGGCGAAACAACGATAGCCCGCGCACCGGATTTTGAGCGGCGAAATTCAGGGCATCGCCCGGTATTACTGTTAATGAACAAACGTTCACCACTTTGCATTGGGGAGGCGATTATAGCCTGGGGAGGGGATGCCAGCCACGCCTCCGCTGCGCGAAGCTAGAGATGGCGTGCAACCGGACCCCGCCATCTATCGAAAAATCCTGCGCGTGCTGGTGCTCGGCTTCTCAGCGGTGCTGGTGCTGCTGATCGCCGCCGGCTTCATCGGCCTGAAGAGCGCTCAGCTCATTCAGGAAAGCTCCGCCGAAATCGCCCGCAACGGCCTGGTGACCACGCGCCTGATCGACGAACTGCAGCGCGAGCAGGACACCTTGAACGCCTCCTTCTACCGGCTGGCGCGCGGTCCGGAGATCACCGAGCGCGAGCACCTGCTGGCCCAGCTCGCCGACGCCGATCAAAACGTGGAGCGCATCGTGCAGGAAGCCGCCGGCACGCCGCAGGCCGAACTGTGGCACAAGCTCCAGGCCGCCGTCCAAGCCTTCTCCACCGAAGCCCGCCGGCTGCTTGCATTGAAGGACCTTCCCATTTACTCGCTGCGGGATCTGCTGCGCCGCCACGAAGAAGTGACATCGATGGTCGCAAAGCTGGTGGCCAGCAATTACACCCGCTCCGTGGCCGCGCAGTCGCGCATCGATCAGCGGTCCGGCCAATTGCTCAGAGAGTCGCTCGCCTTGCTGAGCGCCTGCCTGCTGCTGGCGGTGATGTGCGCCGTCGCCACGGTCCGCATCACCACGCAACTGATCCGTAAGATGGAATCGCAAGCCGGCGACTTGGCGCGCGTCACGTGGCGCCTGCTGGAGAATCAGGAGACCGCGGCCCGCCGCTTCTCGCACGAACTGCACGACGAGCTCGGCCAATCGCTCACCGCCATCAAGGCCAATTTCGCCGCACTCGATTCCACGCATCCGCCCGATCCCGCGCGCCTGGAGGATTGCCGCCACCTGGTGGACGAAGCCATTCAGAACGTCCGCGAGCTGTCGCACCTGCTCCGCCCGACCATCCTCGACGATTTCGGGCTCGACGCCGGCATCCGCTGGCTCGCCGAGCGCTTCACCCAGCGCTCCGGAATCGAAGCCGACTACCAGTCCACCTTCCATGAACGCCTCGCCGACGAAACCGAGACGCATCTCTTCCGCATTGTCCAGGAAGCGCTCACCAACGTTGCCCGGCATTCCGGCGCGACGCGCGTGTGGATCGCGTTCGACCGCGTCGGCGACCGCATCCATCTCACCGTCCGCGACAACGGGCGGGGCTTTCAGTCGCAAAATGGCGGCGGGCTGGGCCTGGTCGGCATGCGCGCCCGCGCGCGCAGCGTCGGCGGCGAACTGACTACGACATCCAAAGACGGCGTCACCATCCACTTGTGGGCGCCGCTGGTGCTGGAAACGAAACAGTGATCAAGATTCTCCTGGCAGACGACCACGCCATGGTCCGCAAAGGCTTCCGGCTCATCCTCGAAGCGCAATCCGATATGCAGATCGTCGGCGAAGCCGGCAACGGACGGGAAGCCGTGGAACGGGCCGAAAGGCTGCACCCCGACGTGGTCGTGATGGACGTCGCCATGCCCGAGCTGAACGGCATCGAAGCCACGCGCCGGCTCGCCGCTTCTGCCCCGCGAACTCGCGTGCTCGCACTCAGCATGCACAAGGACTCGGTCTACGTCCGCGAGATCCTCCGTGCCGGCGCCCGTGGTTACCTGCTTAAGGACTCCGCCGACACCGACCTGGTGAACGCCGTCCGTGCGGTGGCCAAGGGCGATGGCTACCTCAGCCCCGGAGTCTCCGAGGCGGTGCTGACCGATTACCGCCGCCATGTCACCGATCCCCTGGACCTGCTCACCAGCCGCGAACGCGAAGTGCTGCAGATGATCGCCGAGGGCAAGACCAACAAGGAAATCGCCACCACGCTCAACCTTAGCGTCTACACCGTGGACGCCCACCGCGGCAAGATCATGGAGAAGCTGAACCTGCACTCCACCGGCGAGATGGTCCGCTTCGCCGTCCGCCACGGTCTGATCGATTGACGCCCGATTGAGCGCCAGGTGCGCGCGGGCCGATGTTACAATACGAATTCTTCAAATGGATCCTTTGAAATCGCTTATCCGCGAGGTGCCGGACTTTCCCCGGCCCGGCATCAACTTCTACGACATCACCACGCTGTTGAAGGACCGCGCCGGCTTCAAGAAGGTCATCGACGCGCTCGGCGAGCACTATACCTCCAAGCCGATCGATGTGGTCCTCGGGATCGAAGCCCGCGGCTTCATCATCGCGCCCGCTGTCGCCTACGCGCTGGGCTACGGGTTTGTCCCGGTCCGCAAGGAAAAAAAGCTGCCCGCCGAGCGCGAACGCATTGAATACGCGCTGGAGTACGGCACCGACGTCCTCGAAATCCACCGCGATGCCATTTCTCCCGGGCAAAACGTTCTGATCATCGACGACGTTCTGGCCACCGGCGGGACCGCCTCCGCTGTGGCGCGCCTGGTCGAAACGCTGCACGGCAAAGTGGCGGGGCTGGGCTTCATCCTCGAACTGGATTTCCTCGCCGGCCGCCATAAGCTCAACGGCTACGACGTCTTTTCGTTGCTGCACTACTGATACCCCGAATGCCCAAGCGCGTCCGGCTCCGTTCGCTGGCCAAGCTCAACCTGGATCTTCGCGTCCTGCATAAGCGTCCGGACGGCTTCCACGAGCTGCGCACTGTCTTTCAGACCATCTCGCTGGCCGACACCATCGAGGTCGAGTACCAACGCGGGCACACCCGGATCGAGCTCAAGTCGAACTTGAATATTGCCGACAATCTGATTGTCAGGGCGGCAGATATGTTCTTGGAAGCCACCGGCAAAACCGGCCGGCTTCGTTTTTCTTTCACCAAGCGGATCCCCTTGGGCGCCGGGCTGGGTGGCGGCTCCAGCAACGCTGCCTCGGTATTGCTCGCCCTTCCGGTGCTGCTCGGAAAGCCGGTTCCTCTCGAAGTTCTCGTGGAACTGGCCGCCCGCCTGGGCAGCGACGTGCCCTTCTTTCTTTTAGGCGGCGCGGCGGTCGGGTTGGGCCGGGGCACCGAACTCTATCCGCTCCCGGATTTTCCCAGCTGGCCCGCCCTGGTGATCGCCCCTGGCATCCATTCGTCCACCCCGGACGCCTACCACGCCCTTGGCCGGCAGCCGGCTGCCGAAGCCTCCGCCCGCGCCATTCACGATTTTCAGTCCGTCGTCTGGCAATCCGGCACGGACCATTGGACTAACGATTTCGAGGAGGTTGTCTTCCGCGCGCATCCTCAACTAGAATTAATCAAGGGAAAGCTGCTAAAATTAAGGGCTTGGCGTGCGATGATGACCGGGAGCGGGTCCGCTTTATTCGGACTGTTCCCGAATCGCGAGTTGCGTGATCGCGCCGCCCGCTCGTTCCGTAGAGAGTTCGCCAGCAAACAGGTTTATCCCGTGACCTTGGTGAGCCGTGCCCGCTACCGCGCACTTTGGCGGCGGCAGTTGATGGTGTCATTGGAAAGTAATATATGGCCGCCCCAAGACCGGTACGCACGATGAGATTCGAGCAAATGAAAATCTTCACGGGCAACGCGAACCCCGCGTTGGCCGCCAAGATCTGCGGAGCGCTGGGATGCACCTTGGGCGCGGCTTCGGTGGAGCCATTCTCCGACGGCGAGATCCGCCTGCAGATCCTGGAAAACGTGCGCGGCGCCGACGTGTTCGCCGTCCAGCCCACCTGCACGCCGGTGGACCGCCACTTGATGGAACTGCTGCTCATGATCGACGCCCTCAAGCGCGCTTCTGCGGAGCGCATCACGGCGGTGTTACCCTATTATGGGTATGCGCGGCAGGACCGCAAGGACAAACCGCGTATGCCAATCTCCGCGCGTCTGATCGCCAATCTGATTCAACGGGCCGGCGCGGATCGTGTGCTGACTTTGGACCTGCACGCGGCGCAGATTCAGGGATTCTTCGACGTTCCCGTGGATCACTTGTTCGCCGCGCCGGTGATGCTCGAATATTTCGACTCCATCGGGCGCAGGGACTTGACCGTGGTATCGCCGGACGCCGGCGGCGTGGAGCGCGCGCGCGCTTTCGCCAAATATTTGAATGCCCCGCTGGCCATCATCGATAAGCGCCGTACGGATGTGAATGTCGCGGAAGTGATGCACATCATCGGCGATGTCGACGGCCAGCATTGTTTGATTGTGGACGACTTGATTGACACGGGAGGGACTTTGGTGAAGGCCGCCGAAGCGCTGCTCAAGCAGGGCGCGGTCACCGTCACCGCTTGCGCCACGCACGCGGTCCTGTCCGGCCCGGCCGTGGAGCGGATCGAGAAATCCCAATTGCTGGAAGTGGTGGTCACCAACTCGATTCCTTTGCGCGAAGACGCCATGCGCTGCAACCGCGTCAAAACTCTTTCGGTTGCGCCGCTGTTGGCGCGCGCCATTCAATCCATCCACGAGGACGGTTCGGTAAGCACCCTATTCATTTAAGACCAACAGCAGGCAGCGGCCTGTGGGAGTGAGCGCAGGCGAGGCGTCTGCCGGAGTAGAAGATGAGAAAAGAAATCACTGTGAGCGCTGAACCGCGCAGCTCGCGCGGCAAGAACGAAGCCCGCCGTCTCCGCGTCCGGGGCCTGGCCCCCGCGGTGTTGTATGGCGCCGAGAAGCCCGCCGTGCCGGTTTCGGTCAGTCCCAAGGAAGTGCAGAAGATTCTGCACAGCAGCACCGGCCACAACACCATTTTCAACCTGGCCGTGCAGGGCGGGGAGGATACGCCCGCCATGATCGTGGATTGGCAGAGCGATCCGGTGCGCGACCAGATTCTGCACGTGGATTTGAAACGCATCGATCTCAGCAAGCGCATCCAGGTGAAAGTCCGCGTGAACACGACGGGCGATCCCAAGGGCGTCAAGATCCAGGGCGGCCTGCTCGAAGTCGTCACGCGCGAAGTCGAAATCGAATGCCTCCCGGATGAGATTCCCGAGCTGTTCACCATGGACGTCGGCGAGCTCATGATTGGCCAGAATCTGCGCGCCGGCGACATTCCCGTGACCGGCTCCATGAAACTGGTAAGCGCTCCCGAGCAGGTGATCGCGCACGTGGTGGCCCTGAAGGCGGAGGTGGAAGCTCCGGCTGCCGAAGCGGGAGTTGCTCCGGCTGCTCCGGCCGAACCCGAAGTGATCAAGAAGGGCAAGAAGGAAGAAGAACCGGAGGCCGCCGCCGAGGAGAAGGGGAAGAAGAAGTAAGCGCGGGCTTCGCGCATGGCCGAATTCGAGAAGCTGGTGGTCGGCCTGGGGAATCCCGGCAAAGAATACGAGCACACGCCGCATAACCTGGGCTTTTTGGTGATCGACCGGTTGGCGGAGCGCAATGGGATCAAAGTCGGACGCAAGGATTCCAGGGCGCTGGTGGGGCAGGGAGCGGTAGCAGGGAAGAAAGTGCTGCTCGCCAAGCCGCAAACCTACATGAACGCGAGCGGCGAGTCGGTGCAAGGTTTGTTGGTGAAGAATGAGATGTCGCCCGGGGATCTGGTTCTGATTTATGACGAGCTGGATCTGCCCTGGCAGTCCGTGCGGATCCGGCCCGGTGGGTCGGCCGCCGGCCATCGCGGTGTGAAGTCGGTCATGCACTGCGTTGGGAGCAGCGATTTTCCCCGGGTTCGCCTGGGGATTCATGGGGGCCGTCGCGAAAAGGACGGCGCTCAAATTGTGCTCGGGCAGTTGAATCGAGCGCACAAACAAGAGTTGGACGAGCTGCTGGACTACGCGTCGCAGGCAGTGGAGTCCATCATCGCCGAAGGCGTCGAAAAGTCCATGGCGAAATTTAATCGTCGCGCCCCAGGCTTACAAGAGGAAGAATGAGGATCTACGAGGAGTTGTTTATTGTCCGGCCGGATGCGCCGGAAGAAGAGATCGATCAGCTGATCGAGCAGTTGACTACGCAGATCGCGAGTCAAGGCGGCAATGTGGATAAGTCCGAGAAGTGGGGCGTCCGCAAGCTGGCCTATCGCGTCGCCAAGCGCAACGAGGGCTATTACGTGCTGCTGCAGTTCACGGCCAAGCCCGAAACGGTGCGGGAGCTGGAGCGCCGGCTGCGCGTGACGGATCTGGTTCTGAAGTTCCTGACGGTGCGCATCGACGAGAAGATGAAGAAGATCGCCAAGCGCAAAAAGGAACGCGAGAAGCGCGCTGCTCGCAAGCCCGCGCTGCCGGCCCAGGCCCCCAGCCTGCCGAGCGTGGAACACATCATGGCCGGAGCGGAAGCGGCCGGTCCTCGGCCAGGCGCTCCCATGCCCGGAGCTCCGGCGGCGGAGAAGGAATAGGAGAACATCATGGCGGAACAACGTGGCGGACGGCCCATCAGCGCTTCGCAGAGGCCTACGGGCGGCGACAAGGCGCTGGCCACCAAAAAGCAATATTTCCGGCGCAAGAAAGTGTGCCGGTTCTGCGTCGAGAAGATCGACGACATCAATTATAAGGAGGTACGCATGCTCTCCTCGTTCATTTCCGAGCGGGGCAAGATCGTACCGCGGCGCATTTCCGGTGTCTGCACGCCGCACCAGCGGCGCCTGGCGGAAGCCATTAAGCAGGCGCGCAACATCGCGCTGATTCCATTCGCGTCGGCGATATAGAGAGGTCATCATGGAAGTGATTCTGAGGGAAGACGTCGATAAGCTGGGCGCGCGCGGCCAGTTGGTGAAAGTCGCGGCCGGCTATGCGCGCAATTTCCTGCTGCCCAAGCGCCTGGCCGTGCCCGCCACCGAAGCGAACAAGAAGATTGTCGAGCAGGAGCGCCAGGCGCATCTGCGCCGCGAGGCCAAGCTGGTGACCGATGCAAGCGACCTCGGCAAAATGCTGGAGAACGTCAGCATCACGATCGCGCAGAAGGCCGGCGAAAACGATCAGCTCTTCGGTTCGGTGACCTCCAAGGACATCGCCGAAACGCTCGAAAAGCAGGGCTACACCATCGACCGTCGCAAGATCGTGCTCGAAGAACCCATCAAGACCCTGGGCGATTTCAAGGTGCCGGTACGCTTGCACCGCGAAGTCACCACCGAGATTGCGGTTCACGTCGTTAAAGAGGAAGAGTAGTTCCTCTGCGCACCGACCTGATCCTGGAGCCGGGCCGCTACGAAGGCGTCCCGGTCTACCGGCTGCTGGAAGCGGCCGGCCACGGATATATCGCAGTCGATCACCGTTTCCTGCATGCTATTGTGGACGATCCCGCGCGCGCGGTTCCCGATCTGGTCCGCTTTGCGGCCGAGGACCGCGCCGACGACCTGGTGGATCTGGAGCCGCAGCTGATCGATCTGTTCCGGCATTTGCGCACGCCGGAGTCGCTTCCGTTCCTGATTAAGGTGGTGCGCGGCGATCCGTCTGACGTCCCCGACGAAGTCCTGGAAAGCCTGGTGGAGTTGAGCGGCGCTGCGGTGGACCCGCTGCTGGCGCTGCTGGCCGCGTTCCCGGCTGACAATCCCGGCGACGTGCCGTTCCTGCTCGCCGCGCTGCATGTCCAGGACCCGCGCATTTTCGAAGCGCTCCAGCGCCACGCGGCCGCCGATCCCGACGACGCCGCGATGTGCCTGGAAGTCTACAACGACCCGGGCGTGAAAGAGCCGTCGGAACCGTTCAACATCTGGGAACTGTACTCTGAAGAGGATTCGCCGGACTGGACCGCGCTCAGCGACGAAGAGCGGCTCGCGATACTCGGGAGCGGCTCGGCTCAGTTGCGGCTGGAGGTTGCCGAAAGCTACTGCGGCTCCGAGTTGGCGGAAGCGGTGCGCGTCATGCTGTTGGACATGGCCGGGAACGATCCAGAACCGTCCGTGCGCGGCGCGTGCTGGGAAGCGCTGGAGGACCTCGTCGAAGAGCCGGACGTTCGCCGCGCCATGCTCGCCGTGCTGAAGAATGCGTCGGCATCGTGGGAAGAGAAGGCCGGTGCGGGCATCGCTCTGGCGCAGCAGACGGACAACCCGGAGGTTCCAGCGGCGATCGAGGCGCTGTATGGCGATCCGCGCAGCCGGTCCAAGGCTCTGAAGGCGATGGCGCGCTCGTTTAACCCGCGCTTTGGCGATTATCCGCCGCGGCATCTCGAAGATCCGGATCCGGAGACCAGGCGCCAGGCGATATGGGGCGTCGGATATCTGAACTTGTCGTCGCAAGCGCCGCGCCTGGAGGCTTTCTTTAACGACGAGGAATTTCGAACCGATGCGATGTTCGCCTACGCGCTCTCGGTGCCCGGCGAGACGTCGCCCGGCCGCGCCCGCGTGCTGTTGAAGAAGGTAGCCACGGCCGCCGGCGGGTTTCGCGAGGACGAAGAAGAACTCGTTCAGGTCGCGATCGATCAGCGGCTGATGCTGCACGGCAAGAAGGCCGTGTTCTTTCCTGACGACGAAGAAGAGCCCTGACGTGCTATCGTCGGTGCATGAATCCATATGCGGTCCACTTAGCGGATCGTAATCCGCTGGATACCATCTCGCAGACTGCCGGCCGTCTGGCCCAGTTTGTCGAGACGCTCGGCCCAGAGCGCGTGAGCGCATCCCCCGCGCCCGGAAAATGGAGCGTCCGGGAAATCCTCAGCCATCTGGCCGACGGCGAGGTGGTCTTCGCGTTCCGGCTGCGGCAGGCGCTGGCCGAGGATCATCACGTGATTCAGCCTTTCGATCAGGACCAATGGGCGAAACAGTACCGGGTCTACGACGCCCAGACCGCGCTGGCGGCTTTCGCGGCGGTTCGCGCGTGGAACCTCGCGCTGATTCGTTCGGTGGATTCGGCGACGCTCTCGAAACGCCTGACGCACCCCGAGCGTGGTGAGATGACCTTCCAAACGGTCATCGAGACCATGGCCGGCCACGACCTGAATCACATCCAGCAAATTGAAAAGATCGCCGGGCAATCGGCCAGCGCCGGGTAGGCAGACAAGACGATGTATAATATACATCGTGAGGCGCACTCAGCTTTACTTGGAAGACGACCTCTGGAAGACCCTGCAGATTCTGGCGCGGCAGTCGCATTGCACGATCTCCGAACTTGTTCGAAGCGCGGTTCGCGAGAAATATCTGGCGAGTCTGTCGAAACGAAAGGAATCGTTGCTCGCCGCTGTCGGCATCTGGAAAGACCGAACCGATCTTCCTGCCACCACCGAGTACATTCGCCGTTTGCGGAAGGATGACCGCCTGAAACGGGTCTGGAAGTGAGCGGCGTGTTGGTGGACTCCGACGTCCTGATCGAAGTCCTCCGCCAACGACGCCCGGAACTGATCCGCGATTGGATTCGCGTTGTCGATGCGGATACACCGATTTTCTTTTCGCCGGTTACTTTGGCCGAAATTCGCCACGGTATGCGGGATCGCGAACGCGACGCGATTGAAGGGTTATTTTCGGGTATGACATGCGTTCCGATCGATGGCGAGATCGGCGGCCGCGCCGGCGATTACCTCCGCTCGTTTCACGCCAGCCACTCGGTAGCCTTGGGCGACGCATTGATCGCCGCGGCTGCATCGGTTCATAACCTGGAACTCTGGACTCGGAATCGAAGACATTTTCCCATGAAGGATCTGCGGTTTTTCGCTCCGCCGACGCATACGCGCTAGAACAAAGGATTTTCCGTGGAGGGGAATCTGCCATCATTCGACCTCGGTGGTTGGACTTTGGTCGCAGGACCGCTATGCAAACGGCACCCACGAGGAAGGTATATCGGATTCCATACAGAAGGTGCTGGGCTCCATCACCCTTGCGCAAATCCAAGGCATGGCACAACGGAGTCAGGAGCGGCGTAATGCCACGATGACTGATAAAGTCGGATCCCGTTGTCTCCGAGCTGAAATTCGGCGAGTTCTGATGAACGATTGGGACTGAAGCCTAAGCCGTCCGCTACCTAAAACAGAAAAGCCGCCCCGACCCACCGGGCGGCTTTCCTCCTCTGGTTGTGCGTTACCTAATTAATCCCCGAACGATCCCACCTCTTCGCGAGAATCTTCGGATGCGGTGGCAGCCTTTACTTTGGGCGCGAGCGGCGCTTCTTCCCCAGATTTCGCTGATTGCCGTGATTTATGAATGAACGAGCGGCAGGGGGGACTGGTTGAGCTTCACGCCCAGAGCGCGGCTTGCGGCCTCGATGCTTCTTCTGTCACATCGAGCCAGCAAGCTTTGCAGATCCTGGTTCGTCGATAGGGTATGAAAATCCTTCGACGGCGCGAAATAAACGAGCGTCCGTTTCCCTGCAGCCAACAGGTTCAGGATGTTCTGAAGCGTGCCCTTGCTCTTCCCGTCCCAGAACATCACACCGCATCCGGCCTCTTGCGACATCGCAATATCCTTGGCGGCGTAGTAGCTGAAATCCTTCCGGCTGTTCGGAGAAGCGATGTTTCGGATAGGCCAGGAACCTATATTGTTCCGGCACTCTTCCATGCAGAACACTTCGACGTTGGGATACTGGCGCTCCGCGAAGTACTGCTGAATCGCTTTGTCCGCGCCGTTCGCATCGCCGATCAGGATGGAGTCCCCGCGGCCTATAAAATCATCCAGCCGGGCGCGGATCACCCGATTAAGCTTGGAGACCGCTCTCGATCCGCCGATAAAAATTTTCATCCTGACGCCTTCTTCGTAAGAGTGAGAAGATGAACCGATTTCGCGCCTCCCTGTTTCAATAGAGCCTCCGCGATCGTTCGCACCGTCGCGCCCGAACCATAAAGATCATCGAACAGCAAAAGATGCCTGCCCTTCGTCTCGCTCGCGTCGATCCGGAAGGCGTCTTGCAACGCCTCCTTTCTTTCATGGTAATCGGTCAGGTCCTTGAGCTGCGGAGTCTTCTTGACCTTCTTCAGCCCCGCGCATAGCCGCACGTTGAGCAACGCGGCCATGACTTCGGCGATGGCCCGAACCGGCTGAAGTCGTCGCGCCTGCGTCGGCGGGACCGGGATTATCGCGTCGATTTTCACATGCCACTTGTTTTTACAGAAATAGGCGGCGGCTTCGGCGAGTTCGCCGATCGCGCTCCTATTGTTACGGTATTTCAATTGATAGAGCAGCTCGCCCACTGGAGAGCGCGTCGTCGAAAATCTCGGGTGTCCGTACTCATCGTCCCCGAGATACGTGCTCGATAGAGAATGAACATGGAGCGCAAAGCCCGAGTTCCAGGGGCCACGCAACACTTGAGGTTTGATCTCCACGCTCATGTATGTGCCTAGTCAGAAGCTAACAAAGGGCGAGCGTCATACGCGGGCTCTGGTCGCGCACGCGCTGTTTTGACACTATCGAATACGGGCCGGGCTCTTGCTACTCTGAACCGCCCGGCCTATGACCGTAGAAGGATACTCGACGTTTACCTACGCCGGCGCGCCGGCGTTTTTTCCTGCTCTTCTTGTAATCGCTCTTGCAGCAATCGGACTTGCAAACGCATGTACAGGTTCGCCCAATGCTTTCGATTTTTGCCGATTTGGTCCGGGTTGCGAATCCCTTCCTTTGTCAGCTGAAACGTCTCGTCAACGAGTACGGGCCCAACCTCTTTCCAGACGTCAAGAACGCGTTCAAACCCGCCCCGCCAGCGCGCCTCGCCGGTCTTAGGGCTTTTCTCAACGTAAGTTCGGAAAGCCGCGAGGATCGGAAACGTAGCTCCCTTCGTCAGTCGGTACTCGCTTGATGGCAGGTTCGCGAACGGAAAATCAAAGGCGCCGCGCCGTTCTGACGCTTCTTCCACGATATTCATCTTTCCCGCTCTGCCCCCATCGTCATTGTGCATTTCACGAAAGTCGTGCCTGATCCGATCGTAGAGAGCCAGCCCGTCCTTGAGGAGCGGGCGGAGGCGATGGTACTTGCTGGCAGCGATCTCATCCTTGTTCTCCTCGTAGTCATTCGCGAATTTGGTCAAGGGCGTGCTCCACTTTTCGTAAGCTGCGATTGGATGCTTGCCCGCATTGACCTCGTTCGGGAAGTCGAAGATGTTGAAGGCTTCGAGGATCGCGATTAGGTCACGGACGTCGTATTCTTCGTCGTCGCTTTCCTTCCACGAGATCCGGTTGGCATAGTCTTCTTGGGCGATCTCTTCTTTAAGCCAGTCAAAGACGCCGGCGATATTGTATATGGATTGTGGTGCTACTTGAATGCCCGTGTTCAAACCGCGGGCGATATCGCTGACAAACTCGCTGGTGACGCCGGTGCGGATGTAAACCTCAACGTGCTGCTCTTCCGGGGTGGTCCCATCCTCATTGGCTTCTTCGATGATTTTGGCCGTATGAGCTCCATCCACGATTCCGCCTTCCGCTTCATCGATGACGATTTCCAAAAGGCCTTTTTGCTTGTCAACCAGCTTCACCGAACGCGCAAGGATTGTTATGCCCTTGTTCATCAGGTCAAATGTCCCAGGAGTGGCGGTTTCGCCGTCAAGGCTGCTACGAACGTCCTTATAGACTCGGCGATTGAGCCCGATCGGATCCCTAGCGTTGGCTGAAGTACTGATGCCGGAGGGGAACTCCTTAGCGGCTACGGTAAGCCAGTACTTCTCAATCGACGAAAAAACGGGGTGAGTGGTCCGGCGCATTTCATGCGCACGGATGCGGTGGACAGATTTGCCCATTTTCAGTTCTCCTTAAATGCCGACGATGCGGCTTCATTACGATCGCTGTGCGCACGATGACGCCAGCCCCTCGATTGTAACATTCTCCTCGCGTCTCCCTGGAAAAGGACACCTCGCCACGAATCTAATCCCCCAACATGCGCCCCCCTCCAAACAGAAAAGCCGCCCCGACCCACCGGGCGGCTTTCCTCCTCTGGTTGTGCGTTACCTAATTAATCCCCGAACGATCCCACCTCTTCGCGAGAATCTTCGGATGCGGTGGCAGCCTTTACTTTGGGCGCGAGCGGCGCGAGTTGCACCAGTTCGGCGCCCGGCTGCTCTTTCAAAACATGCTGGCGGTAGAGCTTCGCCATGCGCTCGTTCTCTTCCTGCTTGAGCTTTTCGTCACGGGCGCGCTTCTTCTCCTCGCGCGCGGTCTTGGCGATGCCCAGATCGTCGAGATCGTGCTGCTTGGCGTGATTCACATCGTCGGCGCGCAGGATGAGCGAATGGTCTTTGCTCACCAGGTTGACCTTCTTGCCGCCGGCGATGATCTCGTGCCGGCCGTGCTCGTCGTACCACTTGGTGAGCGTTGCGGTCATGTGCATCTTCTCGATGATGTTGCGCCAGCCGACGCCGGTGTTGTAGGCGCAGAAGGAGATCTCGCCCTCTTGCGTCGCATAAGGGATGATGCACTGTTCGGTGCGGCGGAAATCGTAATTGAACAGATCCTGGAACCACATACCGGCGACGAACAGGAAGTTCCAACGGTCCTGGCGGCGCTGCGTGATATCGGCCATGGTGCGGTCGCCGGTGACCTTGCCGTAAGCGCCGGTCTGCGCCTTCTTGGACATGCCGAAGCATTTGTCGAATTTCGCGATCATGTCGCTCAGCTTGAAGTGCGTGGGCGCATTGAACGGGTTGTAATTGCGCAGCAGCGACAACGTCACCCCCAGCACCGAAAGCTTCTTGCCGCGCGCGGCATCGTTGATGCGCGCGATGTCCTTGGCCAGCCGCTCGGCGTTCAGGAACGCGGTGACCGGGACGGCCTCCTTGGTCTCCTTGTCGCACATCACGGCCATGCCGATTCCGCAGTTGGGATGGCAGCCGCAGCTCAACTGGCCCCAGTTGGCTTCCGGA
Source organism: Bryobacteraceae bacterium (assembly GCA_035508055.1). Classification (GTDB taxonomy): domain Bacteria; phylum Acidobacteriota; class Terriglobia; order Bryobacterales; family Bryobacteraceae; genus Palsa-89. Next base: position 19,878 of record DATJNO010000003.1, read on the forward strand.
CCGTGCACCAGGTCGGCGAAGTCGGAGAAGGTGCTCATGAAGGAAATGGGGAACCAGTCGCGAACGGGTTCACCGAGTCCGGTCTGGCTTTTGACGTCGTGGGCGAGATGCGACAGCGTGTAGCGCTGGGCCTGGCGGCGTTCGTCGGTGACTTCTTCATCGCGGCCGGTGAACGAAACCGGCTGGAAGCTGAGGAACGGAATCTTCTTCGGGTTGTCGAGCGCGAAACGCACCACCGAACCAACCTGCTCGTTGTTGATGCCGTTGACGATGGTGATGACGGGCACGATGTCCACGCCCGCTTTCCACAGGTTTTCGATGGCGCGCAGCTTCACGTCGAACAAATTGCCGACGGCGCGGTGCGAGTTGGCTTCGTTTCCAATGCCGTCGAACTGGAGATAGGCATAGCGCAGACCCGCTTCGGCGGCCTGCTTGCAGAACTCAGGGCTCTTGGCGAACTCGATGCCGTTGGTCGCCGCTTGCACGCTGTTGTAGCCCACCTTGCGCGAGTAGCGCACGGCGTCCAGGAAGTAGGGCGAAAGCGTGGGTTCGCCGCCGGAGAATTGAACGGACATCTGGCGGCGCGGCTTGATGGAAATGGCGTTGTCCAGCAGTGTTTGGATGTCTTCCCAGGTCAGCTCATGCACGAAGCCGACTTGGTTGGCATCCATGAAGCATGGATCGCACATCATGTTGCAGCGGTTGGTCAAGTCGATGGTCAGCACAGATCCGCGGCCGTGCAGAATGGTGCTGGAGCCGTGGTTGTGCAGGGTCTCGTCATTGTGTGCGCGGATGTCGCGGCCGGGGAAAACCTCCTCCAGGTGCTTGAAGAACGCCGGGTCGATGGACATGACGTCTTCGAAGTGCCCGTGCTTGGGGCAATCCTTCACCATGATGATCTTGCCGTCGCGTTCGACGATCTTCGCCTTGATCTCGCCGATCTTTTCGTTGAGCAAAACTTCGTGCGGCAGCTTGCCGTCGATGATCTGCTGCCGGATTTCGGGTACGCAGCGTGGGCACAGCGAATCGGTCTCGCGGGGCCAGCCCAAGGGAGGTTTCTGCTTCTGGTAACTCTTGAGCAGCGGTTTGTCGGACCAGGCGGGCGTGAAGGACGGGTTCTGGTTGATTTGATTGAGTTTATCGTATACAACCCAAGCTGCGCCGGCGGCCGCGGTCAGGGCCTTTTCCACGTACTTGATGGGCTTGTGCATAGGCGAATGATCCTTTGGCGAGTATAGGCCAGACTGCATTAAGGAGGCTACACGATTGCGTCGAACAGGCCCTTTTCATGGCCCGGAGGGGATATCTCTCATCGAACGGGACGGCCCCCGACGTTGAAAATGCGAGGGTTAGCCTGCGATAGGGAGCTGATGTCGAGCACGGCCCAGCCCTTTCCCTGCCATTCTGTGGCAGCATAGGACTGAGGATTCCGCCGTGGCTCGTTCCGAACGACTGCTCAATCTGCTCCAAACATTGCGCCGGGCTCGAACGGCAGTGCCGGGCGCCGTGCTCGCTCAAGAGCTCGGAGTCAGCATCCGCACGTTATATCGCGACATCGCGAGTCTGCAATCGCTGGGCGCGGCGGTTGATGGCGAGCCAGGTGTGGGCTACGTTCTTCGGGGCGGGCTACTGCTGCCGCCGTTGATGTTCACCGAGGAGGAGATCGAGGCGCTGGTCCTGGGATCGCGGTGGGTGGAGAAACGCGCGGACCCCCGCCTGGCCTCCGCCGCGACGGATGTTCTCACCAAGGTGGCTGCCGTTCTGCCACGAGACTTGCGCCAAGGGCTGGAAGCTTCCACCTCGCTGGTGGGGCCGCGGAAACCGTCGCCCCAAGAGGCGATCGATCCCGCCGTCCTGCGGAGGGCGATCCGATCCGAGCGGAAACTGCGGATCACCTACACGGATGCCAAGGGCTCCAACAGCCGCCGGGTAATCTGGCCGTTCGCGATGGGCTATTTCGAGGAGGCACGCGTGCTGGTGGCCTGGTGCGAAACCCGCCAGGAGTTTCGTCATTTCCGGACAGACCGCATCTCGCAACTCGTGGAGCTGGGCGAGGGAATCCCGCGCCGCCGGCTTGCGCTATTGAAAGAGTGGCGGCTCGCGGTGGGTGCGACCGACGAGCCTACTGCCAGGAACTGACAGCATCCCTCTCTACACTGGAGCCAGGGGGAAAGAGCGGATGAAAACACCTGATTTGATTGTCCTGTACGTGAAGGACGTCGAGAAGAGCACGGCCTTTTATCGCGACCTGCTGCAGCGGGAGCCGACGGCGGCCTTCCCGACTTTCGTGGCATTCGGGCTGGACGGCGGCTTCACTCTTGGGCTGCAGTCCACCAAGACGGCGACTCTGCCACCCGCGGAAAGCGGCAACCGGTTCGAATTGGCCTTTCAAGTTGACAAGGAGGCGACCGTCGAAGCGATGTGTTCCGACTGGCGGCAGCGCGGCGTCGAGATCGCGCAAGAGCCGGTGACCGCGGTGTTCGGAAGGACCTTCGTCGGACTCGATCCGGATGGACACCGGATTCGCGTCTGCATCGCGGATTGAACGCCGCATCGGGCAGAAAATGTCGCTTGGCAATTTAGGGGGCGGTGGCCGAGGTGGCGGATGCCGCGACACCCGTAACCGATTCCCAGACGAACTCGACGAACGGGTCGATGGAGGATTCGGCCATCCGCTCGACGTCGCTGTGCGCGCCGTGAGTCAGGGTTTCTTCTAAGGTTGCGGCCGGGCCAATGCCGTAAGATTGCTGACCTTTGGCCCGGAGCTGGGCTTTGTCGCTGGCGCCGGTGGACATGCTGGGGATGACGGTGGCTCCGGGGTACATGTGGCGGGTGACGCGCTCCAGCACGCGATACATTTCGGTGTCGAGGCGCGAAGCAGGCGAAAAAGGACGGGTCATGGGCAGCGGCACGATCTTCACCTGCGGGTCGTCGATGAGCTTGGCCATCTGGGCGTAGAAGGCGTCGATGTTTTCGTCGGGAAGCGCGCGGATGTCCAACGTGGCTTCAGCCTCGGAGGGGATGACGTTGGCGCCGACGCCGGCCTTGAGCATGGTGGGCACCACGGAAGTTCGCAGCATGGAGTAAGACTGCTGCTCGTTCGCGCGCAGATATTGCTCGGCGGCCTCGGCGGCGGACGGGTTCAGCAGGGCGTTGTAGCGGGCGGCCTGGTCCGGCGGGCTGATCTGAGCGAGCTTTTCGAAATAGGTGCGCGTGGTGTCGTTCAGGCGCATGGGCGTTTCCCAGTTGCCGACTTTTGCCACCGCCTCACTGAGATGGATGAGCGCGTTGTCCAGGCGCGGCATCGAGCCGTGGCCCGAGGTTCCGGTGGCGACCAGGCGGACGCGGGCGGGAACTTTTTCGGCCGTGCCGATGTTCATGCGGACCACTTTGCCGTCTTCGATGGTGGCGTTACCGCCTTCGGTAAGCGAATACTCGGCGTCGATGGCGTCATAGTGGTGGTTCACCATGAAGTTGATGCCGACGCCGGTGAGGTCGGCCTCTTCGCCGGATTCGGCCAGAAAGATGACGTCGCGATCGAGCGCGACGTGGTTGCGCTTCAGCAGAAGCATCACCATCAGGTTGGCGGTGAGGACGGGCTTATCGTCGGAGGATCCGCGGCCCCAGACGTAGCCGTCTTTGAGAGCCGCGCTGAAGGGGTCGACGGGCCACTTTTCGGGCTGCACGCCGACCACGTCCGTGTGAGCCAGAATCAGCAGTGGACGCTTGGAGCCGTTGCCCTGGATGCGGGCGACCAGGTTCGCGCGAGCCGGGTTCTGCGCGAAGGTTTGCGTGGGGATGCCTTCGGCTTCGAGTACGCGGCGCAGATATTCGACGGCCTTGGTCTCGTTGCCGGCGCGGGTATCGATTTGAATGAGGTCGCGGTAATGCTGAAAGATTTCGGTTTTCTGGCCGGGCCAGTCGATTGCGGTTTGTGCCGCAAGCGGGGACACGAAGAGCAACAGGAGCCAAGCGCGCTTCATAGCCCGCTATTATAGACGACGGTTAGGGTGGTTCAAAGAGAAGCGAGAGCGACTCATACCGTAGTGCGGGTCTCGCCGCGTACGGCTGCTTACTTTGTGCCCTTCGCGTCGACGTACGAGACGGCGCGTGAGTAGAAATCGGCGAGGTCGCTCTTGAGCTGCTTCAAGGCATCCACATTCAGATAAATCATGTGGCCGGACGGGTAGTAGGCGAATTCGACGTTGGAGCGCAGCTTGGGTTCCAGGTTCATGTGCGCCAGATCGTATTCGGTGTTGAAGAAGGGCGTGGCGAGGTCGAACAGTCCGTTGACGGACAGAACGCGAAGGTGCGGGTTCTTGCGCATGGCATCGGCCAGGTCGCCCGCGACGTAGGCGTCTCGCATGGGAGGGCCGGCTTGTCCGCCGGTGGGCAGCGCGGAGCCGAGGCGATGGCTGTGATCCCATTGCTGATTGATGCCCGGACCACTGGGGAAGTAGGTTTCGTCGGAGGTGTACTGGAGGTCGCGATCCAGATAATCGTGCAGCGCGGTAATGAAGGCTCCTTCGATGCCGGTGTTGGAGGGATCGTAGCCCGGCGTCTCGCCGGCGGCGTCGATGTCCGTGCCTTCGAAGCGGGCGTCGTAACGGCCGACGATCTCGCGCTGATCGCGGAGCAGCTGCTTACGGAAACGCGCGGGGCTGACGCGCAGATTGGCTTCCTTGATGTATTGCGGGCTTAATCCGATGTAACCGGCGAGTTTGGCGGCGACGGCGTCCACCTGCCCTTGCGGTAGCTTGTCGCCCTGGGCGAGCGCCTCGGCGTACGGGCCGCGGGCGAAGGCGCGGACGTCGTCGAGAAACGCCTTCTCATCCTTTCCCTTGTGCGGCACTTTTTCGTAATGCCACGCGATGGCCGCATAGGAAGGCAGGTAGCCGACGAACATGCGGTCGGAAGCGGGCGCCAGCACGAAGTAATTGAGGATGGAAGACATCAGGATGACGCCGTTGAAGGACATGCCGCTGTTTTCGAGCGCGTCCGCGAGCGCCGCCGAGCGAGTGGTGCCGTAGGATTCGCCGAACAGGAACTTGGGCGAATTCCAGCGGTGGTTGACGCTGACGTAGCGGTAGATGAATTTCTGGAAGGCGCGCACGTCCTGATCGGTTCCGGCGAAGTCCTTGATGGTGCCTTTGCCGACCGGCCGCGAATAGCCGGTGCCGACGGCGTCGACGAAGACGAGGTCGGACTTGTCCAAGAGACTGTACTGATTGGGAACGATCTGGTAAGGGCCGGGGCCGCTGGCTTCGGGGCTGGAAGTGACCACGCGCATGGGTCCGACGGAACCCATATGGAGCCACATACTGGCGGAGCCGGGGCCTCCGTTATAGAGGAAGGTAAGCGGGCGCGTGCGAGCCTCCGCGGCGCCGTCGAGCGTGTAGGCGACGAAGAAGACGCTGGCGTAGGGCTGCTCGTCTTCGCCAGGGATCAGCAGATTGCCGGCGGTGGCGGTGTAATGGAGCGTTTTGCCGTCGAGCGCGAGGTCATGCGAGGTGATGGAACTCTTTTCAGGCGGGATCGATTTGACCGGAGTTTCTGCGTTAGGCGGATTCGCGGGGGTGGTTTTGGCGGGTGGCTGCTGGGCGCTCGCGAAGGTTACCGCGAGGACCGCCAGAGCAGCGGCCGGAAAAGAATGACGAAGGGAGCGAGTGAGCGGCACGAGTCCTCCTTATTCGAACTATTCTAGCTGCGAGCGGGGCAGTTAAGGCTGAAGAGGCAGCGTGGCCTTGCCCGCCGGACCTTCATAGACGAGTTCCAGCGAGTCGATTTTTTCAGTTTTGTTGTGATAACGGAAGAAGAGCAATCCGGCCTGGGGAAGTTGACGTTCGCCGGTCGGCAGCACGGCGCTTTGCACGTGCAGTTGCATGGCGCGAACTAAGTTGAAGGGCATCTTGGGAGGCAATGGCGGCGGTTGATCGCTGCCGCCTCCGCCTCCGGTTGAGAGGCTGCTTTTGGATTTGGAGTCGGAGGGCGGCTCGGGCGGCACCCATTCGGGATCTTTCAGCGACTGAAAGGAGCGCTCGTAAGGTTCGGCCTGCAAGGAGACGGACTTGGCCTTCTTGCCTTTCCCCTTGACGAGCAGTGAGAAGTCTTCGCGCGCCAGGGTGAGCTTGGAGTTTGGAGCGCCGAAGAACCCCACCTCGACCACGACGTAGTCTTCGTCCGTGAGTGTTTGTTCGGGCGTGGGGACGCCGTGGCCGTCGAAGTCGGCGCCGATGCTGAACAGGCCCACTTTAGCCTGCGCCTGGTAGTCGCCCGGGCCGGTGCGCGGAGGAGTGCCTTTGAATTCGGCCGCGGGAGATTCGGCGGCTGGCGCGGCCTCTTTGGCGGGTGGCGCGTCGTTGGCAGGCGGAGCCTGGGCAAGCGACAGACCGGCAGCCAGGAGGCCCGACGTGAGGAGATGGAAAAACCGCATCCCAGTGACACACATTATAGCCGGAATGCGGCTGCCAGGCTACCTGGATGGCGACGCGCGCCCGCGCTCGGTGGGCCTGCCGCTTCCCACCCAGCCGAAGATTCCCTCGGGCATGACGAAGGCGTTGCGATAGCCCAGACGGAGGGCCTCTTGCGCGGCAGCGCTGCCGCCAGTGCAGATCCGGTTGGCGCAATAGAACACCAGCGTCGCTTTCTTATCTCGCGGCAGGAACTTGCGGAGGTCGGGTTGATCGACGAAGATTGCGCCGGGCAGATGGGCGCGCTCCCAAAGCTCGGGGGTATTGACGTCGAAAACGTAAACGCCGGACTTGCCCAGTATGGCTTCTACCTGGGCCATGGTGAGCGGGACCGGGCTATGGGCGCACAGCCCGCCCAGAGCAGAGAACAGCAACACGAAGAAGCACCGCCGCATCATTTGGCCCGCGAGACCAGCTTGGCTTTTCCGGAGAGCGCGGCGGTGGCGCCGTCCATCAGGAGTTTGGCCTGGTTCACTCTCTTCAGTGTGAACGAAGGTGCATGCACGCCCCAGGACGCGTCCTTCTCGATGGCATTGACGATCTCCTGCGCCTGATTGGCCATCACCTGGATTTGCGCTTTTTCCGCCGTGGTGAGCGGCGCCTGCGGCAGTCCCTTATCGACCTGGGCCAGAGCCGCCTTGACATTGGCCAGGCCCTCCTTCACGGGCTTCTGCCAGGCGACCACACGGTCGTAAATCATCTTTTGATTCGTGAACTGCAGCTCCTTAGGCTGGAACGATTGCACGCCGCTGTGGCAGCCGCCGCCGGCGATGACGTTTCCATCCATGTAGCTAGTGCGGCCGCAGGACCACATCAGATCGATGTAAGGTTTACCGTCCTTCTTGGCCAGGCGCCAGGAGCCGTCTTTGTAATCGCGGTCCTTGCCGGCCGGAGGATTCAGCGTCTTCTCATCCGCGCTCACGAGAATCCGCCAGATGTGCGCGGCGCGCGCGGTGTCGAAGCCGCCCTGGTCGGGATATTGGATGGTGCCGAAGTTCTCGCAGCTCATCATGTTCGGCATGTGGCAGCTTTCGCACTTGAAGCCGCCGTGGACTTCGTTGTTGGCAAAGAACGCCTGCTGATCGGCGTGGCAGTCGGCGCATTGTTTCTTCAGACCGGGAACGGTGTAAGTGTCCTTCCAATCGTTCTCGGTGACTTCGTGCGGATCGTGGCAGGTGGTGCAGCGGATGCCCTTGGCGTAGTGCGCCGTGTTGTAGCCTTGCGATCCTTCGGTACCACAGGCCGGGCATTTCGTTTTGAAGAAAGAAGTGAACGGGTGCTTGGGATCCTGCTTGGCCTGTTCCTCGTTCCAGGCGAAGCGCTGGTGGCAGCGCTCGCAGTTGGATGGCAGGCCGGCGCCGCGAGCGCCGTAGAGATGCGCGCCCGCGCCGTGGCACTCCTCGCAGGTGATGCCCTTGTTGATGGTGTGCTTGCGCAGCTCCGCGGGATTCCCCAGCGCGGCGATCAGCTCGGCGTCGCTCTTGAAGTCGAATTTGAACGAATGGCAGACCTCGCAATACGTGGTCGCGGGCTGGAACAGCATGGTCTTGCGATTTTTCGCGCCGTACGAGGTCATGCCCCAGACGCGGGAGCCGTTATCGCCGAAATCCTCGAGCTTGGTCGGGAAGGTCGGCACGAAACTGGCGATCTTTTGCACGACGTCGGGTGTGAGCGACTCGGCCCAGGTTCGCGAGAACTGGTTTCCGCCAGCCACCAGCGTTCCAGTACCGTCTCTGAGCAGACCGCCTTCGACGTGATACGTGCCGCGGACCAGCCACGCATCGATGAACCCGTACTTGGTGCGCGGCGTGCCGATCACTGCGTAGATGGCATCTTCGGTGATGCCCTCCGGCAGCACGGAGGCTTTGCCGCCGTATAGGCCGGCTTTCAAGTCTCTGTTGGGAATCTCTTCCATCTCGCCGGGGAAGCGGACCACTTTGGCGTGCCGCGAGCGCACCCATTTCTCGTATTGCGCCGGGTGGCATTCGCCGCATTTCTTGGCGCCCACGAAGCGGTTGGGAAGGTCCAGAATGGACTCCGTGCCCAGCCGGTAGGTCATGGAGACCTGGCGGTTGTTCTGCTTGGAATAGTCCTTGCCGCCGCCTTCCTCGACGAACTCTTCGTCGCGATCGCTGATGTGATACTTGCCCACCATCCGGCCGTCCTTTTCGTACTGGAAGATGGGATGGTGCTGCATGAGGTAATCGTAGAAAGGCTTTTCCTGTTCAACGTAGCCCTCCAGCGTTCGAGGTGTGATGGAATCGTCCGGTCTAATCTGAGACTTTTGCGCCGCTGCCTGTTGCGCGGTCGCGCGGAAGCCGCCGCTGGCGATCAGGAAGGCGGCCAAGAGCAAGCCACTGAGAATGAAGAAGTATTTCCGCACGTAGATACACCTTTCTTCCCTACTGCTGGTTTGAGGAGGCAATCCGGAATCCAGGGCGAACTCGGCTGATAACACGGCATCTACCCGGGATCAGCAGCATGCGTGGGTGTTGCTTCACAGGAACCATGCGCTACTGTGCGCACGAGTGGGCCAGGTCCGCGAAATAAAATCCGCCCGGACTGCGACCGATCGCATGAAGCTGGTATTTTCGAGCGCCTTCTCTGGGGATGGCTGCAATGAACCACCGGCGGTGCTATTCAGCTAGAGTTCCGGGCGCCCCGCCGACTTGCAAGCTGCTGTCGCGCAAGGACTTGCTGGTTGGTCGGGGAAATGCCTTACAGCGGGTGAATGCACTCGACTAAAGCACAACCGCGAACGAGAGAATCCGAGCTGGATTCCGCAGCGTCTGCTTTAGTGGAGGGCGGGAGGTGACCATGTTCGAGCGAAATAACATCACGCGGCAAGCGCTCAGCATTTTCTCTGCTCTGCTCCTGGTGTTGGTTCCAGGTGGAGGACTTTTGATCGCGCAGCAGCCCGTGCAGCCGCCCTATACACAACCGGCTCCCGGACCGGCGGGCGCGCCGGCGCCTGCGCCCCTTCTTACTCCCAATCAACTCGACGACCTGGTGGCGCCTGTTGCACTGTACCCGGACGCGCTGCTGGGCGAAATCCTGGCGGCGTCCACGTATCCTCTGGAGATCGTGGAGGCGGGGCAATGGCTGGCGCAAAATCCGGGCTTGAAAGGGCAGCAACTGGTTCAAGCCGCACAACAACAGAATTGGGATCCCAGCGTTGCAGCGCTGGTGGTATTTCCCGACGTGCTGAACCGGTTGAATTCCGACATCCGTTGGACCACGGATCTAGGCAACGCGTTTCTGGCGCAACAAGCCGATGTTATGAACGCAGTCCAAAGGATGCGGCAACGGGCTGAGGCGTCGGGCAAGCTCGCGTCCAACCCGGAAGATACGGTCACCACGCAATCGCAGAACGGACAGAATGTCATCGTGATTCAGCCGGCCAATCCGCAAGTCGTGTATGTTCCCGAGTACGATCCCGCATATGTTTGGGGTCCGCCGGAGTGGGGATTCTATCCTCCGCTGTATTATCCGGCGTTTGGTTGGGGATTTGGCTTCTTCCCTGGCATTTACCTTGGCGGGTTTTTTGGCGGCCTGGGATGGGGAGGCTGGGGCTGGGGACTGAACTGGTTTAACTGCTCGATCGGTCTGAACTTCGGGTTCTTCAACCATTACGGCTGGGGCGGCTACGGTGGCTTCGGCCGCGGATTTGGCGGAGGGTATGGCCGCTTTGGCGCCGGGTACGGCGGATTCAATGGCGGGACTTGGGCCCACAATCCGGGACATCGCGAGGGCGTGCCGTATGGGAGCCAGGCTGTGGCCAACCGGTTTGGCGGCAGCTACGGCAGCCGGGGCAACGTCGGCGGCCGGGGAGCCGGCTTTGCGAACGCGAACCGGGGATTCGGCGGACAGACGGCGAATCGTGCCGGGAGCTTTGGCGGTCGCGGCAATGTAGGCGGCAATACGGCGCGATCGTTTTCGTCGTCGAGTAGTGAGGCGCAACGCGGAGGCTGGGCGCGGGCGGGAGCTTCGGCGGGAACGGCCAACCGCTATTCCGGATTCGCGCAGGCGAATCGGGGGGGCCAGACGTTGGGCGGCAGCTCCTATCGTTCCACTCCTTCTTATAGCAGCCGGTCGTACGGATCCTATGGGTCCTACGGCGGAGCGCGGAACATGCAGGCGTACCGCTCCACTCCTTCATATGGAGGATTCAGCGGAGCGCGCAGTGTGCCGAGCTACCACTCCAGCCCGTCGTTTGGCGGATCGCGGGGCGGGAGTTTTGGAGGCGGCTTCCATAGCAGCGGCGGCGGGTTCCACGGCGGCGGTGGTGGATTCCACGGCGGCGGTGGTGGATCGCATGGTGGTGGCGGAAGGCGGTAAGCCCCGCGGCCCCGCGGAAAGCCGTTCCACGATAGAAGGCTTATAATAAATGACAGGGTGCGTTCCCAAGGGACGCACCCTTTTTCCTATGCGTGCGCTTCGGACGTTTGCCCTGTTCGCTTTGTTCAGTTGCTGCCTGCCGGCGGCCGAGTATGGCCCGGCGATCGGGAGCCGGATGCCGGCCTTCGATTTGAAGGATCAGAGCGGCAAGGCGCATACGTTGGAGAGCCTGTTGGGGCCGAAGGGCGCGGTAATTGTCTTCTTTCGCTCCGCCGATTGGTGACCCTACTGCAAGGCCCAGCTCGTGGAGCTGCAACGGCACCAGGAGGACTTCCGGAGACTCGGCTTGAACGTAGCCGGGGTGAGCTATGACAGTGTGGCCATACTGGAGAATTTTTCCGGGCGCAAGGGCATTCATTTTCCGCTGCTGTCGGACGCCGATTCGAAAGTGATTCGCAATCTGGGGCTGTTGAACGAGAGCGCAGGTAAGGACACGCCGTTCTACGGTATTCCGCATCCGGGCGTCTTCGTGCTGGACGCGAAGGGCGTGATTCGCGGCAAATATTTTGAAGACGATTTTCGCGAGCGCGACACCACGGCGGGAGTTCTGCTGCACCAGTTCGGATTGATTCCCAGCGAGGCGAAGAGCGAAGTGACGGGCCGTCAGCTCACGCTGGCGGCGAGTGCGGGCAATGCCACGGTGTCGCCGGGCGAGCACGTCGTTCTTGCGCTGGATATTGAGTTATATCCCGGCATGCACGTGTACGCTCCGGGCGTGGAAGGCTACATTCCGGTGGATTGGAAAATGAAGGAATCCGGCGCCGAGACGGCAGGGGCAGCGACGTATCCCAAGTCCGAGAAGCTTTATCTGAAGGCGATCGATGAGACCGTGCCGGCGTACCGCAATCACTTCCACATCACGCGCGAGATCACCCTCGCGCAGGAAGACAAGCTGAAGCCGGCGGTGGACAGCACGGGGCATTTGACGGTGGAAGGCTCGCTGCGCTATCAGGCTTGTGACGACCGGGTGTGCTACATCCCGCAGACGCTGCCGTTGAAATGGACTTTCCGGTATCAGCCGCTGGACCGCGTGCGGGCGCCGGCGGCACTGCAGCGCAAAGCGCCGGTGAAGTAGCTAGAACTCCAGTGACCGGATGATGCCCGCGATTGCGGCCTTCGAATCCGGCGCGGGGGCATATTCAATGACCACGTGAAACGGCTTCTGGGCGCCGCACGTGAAGTCGTGATGCGCTTCTCCGGAGTGTTTGATGGTGACGCTGGTGGGGTCGGTAATTTGGAACACCTTGATTTTGCTGTCCACCAGTACACGAAGCTTGGCTGAAGGTCCACTGCAGTCCAGGCTCTGGGCCATGCCTTCGGCGCGGGCGAGCTGCGGGTCTGGGGGCGGGAGCTGCTGCGGCGGGTCAGGGTCGGAACGGCGGACGAGCAGGGGATGGTCGCCGGTATCGGGGGATAGCGCAGGTGATGGCGTAGCACTGGCGACCGGCGCGGGCCGGGGTGTGGCCGCTTGTAGCGCAGCCGCCTGCTGCTGATCCAGGTATTGCAGGAAGGAGTTGGCCCGCTCGGTTTCCTCCGGGGTTTTGGCCCACTTTTTGGCTGATTCGGCGTTTTTGCGCGCGTCAGGAGCGTCGCCGGTTTGCATGTCGGCGTAGGCCAGTGCCGGGAAATAATAGCGGGCTTGCTCGGGATTGATCTTCTTGATTTGGCGCAATTCGGTGACGGCGTCCTTGTAGTCCTGGTCATTCACCAATTCCAAACCGAGCTCCAGGCGAGCCTCGACATAATCCGGTTTCAGCTCGACGGCTTTACGGAGCGCGGGGAGAACATCCTTGGCGGGCTCGCCTGCCTGGCGCTCGAGCACGGCGTAATGAAAGCACATCTGGGGATCTTTGGAACCAGCCGCGAAGGCGCGGGCGAAGTGTTTGCGTGCCGTGGCCGTATCGCCGGACTGCCAGGCCAGGTAGCCGAGCGACACTTCGATCTCGGGCCTGTCGGGATTTTCCTTGGCCATTTCCTCGAAGGCGGAGCCGGCCTGATCACGCTTGCCGATGACGCCGAGCAGGTCCGCCAGAACCAGACCGGATTCGAACTCGGAGGCTTGGGAGACGTCGGGAGTCTCGACGGATTTTTCCAGTTTGACGTTGAATAAGACTCCGAAAAACCGGTCGCCCCGCGCGTAAGAGTTGAGATCCTTGGTGACCTCAGCCAGGCTCTTGTTGTAAACCGACTGAAAGGCTTCGGCGATGTTTTTTCCGTCGGCCACCGCGAGCAGGAACTGGGAGAAGTGCTCGCGGTATCCGGCGGAGAGATACAGCATGTGCGTGAGCAGCCAACTTTCGGCATAGAACATGCCGGCTTTGTCGCGTTCGTTGTAGAGCGGCGAGTGGTGGTCGACGGCGGCCAGTACATCCAGGCTCAGCCACTTTTGGGTGGACAGCGTTTGAATCCGGCCCGGCAGCAGGGCGCCCACCATGGCCTTGTTGCCTCGCGGCTGGAGGCTGGAATACAGGTCGGCCCAGCCCTCGTTGAGCCAGGGCGGAAGCTTGAGGCCGCTATGTTCGACGATCAGGTGGGTGTATTCGTGAATGGCGGTGGGATAATGCTCGCTCGAGATATCCTCCATCACGATGTAATCGCGATAGCGGCCCCGCGTATAATACGCCGCAGCCGCCTCATTGATGCGATAGGGCTTAAATTCTTTTTCGGAGCGAAAGGCCACGATGCGGACCGGAAATTCGGGGACGCGCTTGGAGGGGATGGCTTCGAGAAAAAAGCTCCGAACCTGCTCGAAGTAGAGTATGGCTTCGCGGGCGTTTTTCTCACCGGCGGAAGTGTACAGCTCAAAATGCGGCGTTTCGAGCTTGATCCATTGTTCTGCGGCAAGGCCGGGCAGCGGACAAATCGCCAATAACAGCAGCGAAATAATCGACCCACGCCGCATAAAATAACTGAGCAATTTTAGACGAGGCGTGGGCACTAATGCAAGTACTCAGCTTGCGGAGAGCCGTGGGCGCAGGGACTCGATGGATGTGCCGATTGTGTCAGTAGGGTCACTAGCCGATCCGGGCTGGTACCAAGGGAACCCTAATAGTACCTATAGTCTTTTGTGAATCGCGAGCACGGTTTGCTACGGTAGGTGAAGGAGACTGATGGATGCAAGTATCGATCATTGGAACAGGTTATGTCGGTCTGACGACGGGCGTGTGTTTAGGCTTCCTGGGGCACCAGGTCACGTGTATCGATTCCGATGAGCGGAAAATCGGGTTGCTGCGGGCCGGCAAGACGCCGATCTATGAACCCTTCCTGACCGAGCTGATGGCGGAAGCGCGGCAGAACCTGGCCTTTTGCACGGATTACAGTTCGATCAAGGAATCCGAAGTGGTCTTCATCGCGGTAGGGACGCCTCCGTCGCCCGACGGCAGCCCCGATCTGCGTTATCTTTCCGAGGCGGCGCGCGGAGTGGGGCAGTATTACGATGGCGACTTTGTAGTGGTGGTGAACAAGTCGACCGTGCCGATCGGCAGCGGGAACTGGGTGGGTTCGCTGGTGCGGGAATCGTACGAGCAGCATCACGGCAAGAAGGCGAACGGGCAGTTTTCGGTGGCGTCGAATCCGGAGTTCTTGCGCGAAGGCACGGCTTTGCATGACAGCCTGTTTCCGGACCGGGTGGTGATCGGTTCGGATAATAACCGGGCGCTGCAGGTGTTGTACTCGCTGTACCGGCCCATTTTGGATCAGACATTCGCGGCGCCGACGTATCTGGCGCGGCCGGATGGCGTGGGGGCGGTTCCGCTGATCTCGACCGACCTGGCGTCCGCGGAGCTGATCAAGTACGCGGCCAACGCGTTCCTGGCGACCAAGATTTCCTACATCAACGAGATCGGGCAGCTGGCGGAGAAAGTGGGAGCGGACATTTCGCAAGTGGCCAAGGGAATCGGTTTGGACGCGCGCATCGGCACGCGCTTCCTGCAGGCGGGAATCGGCTGGGGCGGATCGTGCTTTGGGAAGGATACGGCGGCGCTGGTGGCGACGGCGCGGGAATACAGCCTCTCGATGCCCATCGTCGAAGCGGCGCGCGAGATCAACCGGCGGCAGCGCGATCGCGTGGTGGAAAAGCTGCTGGGCGAATTGAAGATCCTGAAGGGGCGCACGATCGGGCTGCTCGGGCTGGCGTTCAAGCCCAACACGGACGATTTACGCGAGGCTCCGGCGATCGACATCGCGCGCAAACTGATCGAGCGTGGCTGCAAAGTGAAGGCGCACGACCCGGTGGCGCTGGACCGGTTCGAGCGCGAATATCCGGATTTGCCGGTCGTGTGCAGCGAATCACCGGAAGAAGTAGCCGACGAAGCGGACGCCCTGGTGCTGGTGACCGAGTGGCAGGATTACCGCGAGCTGGACTGGGAAGTGATGGCCAGCCGCATGCGGTCGCCCCTGGTACTGGACGGGCGCAATGCGCTGGACCGGGCGCGCCTGGAGCGCATCGGATTCCGCTACCTGGGAATCGCGAGCTAACGGCCTGCGATTACCGGACGGCTATCATTTGACTGCCAGGGTCACGCCGGCCTGGCTGCTCGCCGTTCCGACGGTAATGACCACCGGGACGCTGGTTCCGCTCGGCAACCCGGTAGGAACGGTGGCGTTAACCTGCAACAATCCCGCAGGCTCGCCTGGCGCGGCGCCGGCATAAGCGGGCGTCTCCGCGGGCTGGCCGCCGATCTGAACGGTGACCGTCTGCATCGGCGCCGGCAACTCAGCGAGCACGTCTCCGTTAATGGCTCCGTCCTTACCCGGCGGATTGGTCTGCCCCTCGCCGGTGGCATAAATGCTGACCACCGATCCGGCGGGCGCGGGATTGCTGGTGGAATTGACGGTGCCATCCTGATTGATGATCGCTCCTTGCCCCGAGGCGCCGATGGTGAATATGCCGGGCACCGAATCAATCACGCGCAAGGCAAACCCGGCGGATTTCACGTTGTTGTATTCGACCACGAGGTTGGTGGCGGTTTGGCCCGCGATGGCGTAGGGCACGATGGCGGAGATTTGCCCGGCCGAGGTGTAAACCATCGAGGCCGCGTGGCCATCGAAGAACACCTCGGTGTTAGACAGCACCACGGGCATGCCGCCGGAGACCGGTTGGAAAGCGACTCCGGGAGAGGGGCCAATGGCCGAGCCGAAGATGGTGACAATCTCGCCTGGCGCGACGGGTCCCGGCGCGAAGCTGGCGGCGTTGGTGACGCTGGTAACCGTCGGGACTGCCGGAGTGACGTTTAGTACGACCGGCAACTGCAGCGGCGCGACAGACGGGTCCGTGGCCGACATGGTGATGGTGCCGCTGTAGCTTCCAGCCGACAACCCCGCCGGGTTGACCGATACGGACATGTTCAACGAAGTTTGCCCGCCGGACGGAGTGACGAACAGCCAGTTGCCGCCGGTTTGGGTAGCAATGTTTGTGGAGACCGTCAGCGGCTCGCCGCTGCTGGTCACGGTGACCGCCTGGAAGTCCGGCGCCGCGCCGCCCTGGGTCACGGAGAAAGTCAGGGGAGCGGGTGCGGCGGCCAAGGTCGCCGGATTGACGACGTTGAGCGTCACCGGGATTTTGAGCGGAGCGCCGGTAGCGGGGGTGACCAGGATACTGCCGGTGTAGGTTCCCAGGGCCAGGCCTCCGGAATTGATGGCTGCGGTAATCGACGCGGGCGTGGTGCCGCTGGCGGGCGTGACGGTAAGCCAGGTGCCGCTTTTGTCAGCAGACGCCGACGCGGTAAAGGAAACCGTATCGGTCCCGTTGGCCAGCTGGATGGTCTGATTGGTCACGTTGGAGCCGCTCGACAGGCCTTGCGTCACACTGATCAAAGCTGGAGTCGCGGTAATGGCCGGCGCCGCAGCGACGGTCAAGGTGACACCGACCACCACCGGGCTGTTCGACGCCTCGGAACTGATGGTGAGTGTCCCCGTGTATTGGCCGGCGGCGAGCGCGGAATAATTCGTGACGCCCAGGGTGATGCTGCCCGGGGTATTTCCACTGGTGGAATTTTTCGCGACGAGCCAACTTGCGCCGTCGCTGGTGGAGATGACGCTGGTGTAGCTAAGCACGCCCATGTTGGAAGCGATGGCCACCTGCTGATCGGCGGGAATATTGGTAGAACCCAGTTGGATCGCGAAGGACACCGTGGACGGAGTGGCGGTCATCACCTGTGTAGTTGGAGTTCCGGTGATGGTCAGCGTGAAATTGGCCGACGCGGTGTTGCCCGCGGCGTCCGTGGCGGTGAGCGAGAAGTTGGAAACGCCCGGGGTGGTGGGCGTGCCGGTCACTGAGTATGTCCCGCTGGAGCCCTTCGTCAGGCTCAATCCGGCGGGAAGCGATCCGCCCGAGACCTGTACACTCGGACTGGGGAAGAACGGCGTGACCGCGCCGCCGCTGGTGGTCACGGCCTGCTGATACGCCTCGTTCACAACACCGTTGGGGAACGAGGTGGTTGTAAATTTGAACGTGGAAGATCCGGCGCCGTTGATGGTCAGCGAAAAGTTCTGCGGCAGAGTGGATCCGGCGCTATCGGTGACCGTGGCCTGGAAGGTGTCGGGCGAGGTGGAGGCCGTGGTTGGAGTGCCGCTGATGATGCCGCTGGACGGGTTTAGAGTGAGGCCGGACGGAAGTGCGCCGTTACTGATCGACCAGGTATAGGGAGGCTGCCCGCCGCTTGCCGAGAGCGTGGTGGAGTAGGCCACTCCGACGGTTCCACCGGGAAGATTGGAGGACGTGGTGATGGCCAGCGAACCGGGCGCACCCGAACCCTGGTTGACGGTGAAGGTCTGGCCGCTGATGCTAATGGTTGCGATGCGCGGCTTTCCCGTATTGGCCGCGACCGAGTAAGAGACCTTGCCGTTTCCGGTGCCGCTGGATCCGGCCGTGATCGTGATCCAACTGGCGTTGCTGGTGGCGGTCCAGCCGCAGGTGGAAGCCGTGGTTACATTTACGCTGCCGGTTCCACCGGCCGAGCCGAACGGTTGACTGGTGGACGAAAGCGAATAGCTGCAGGTGACGCCGGGCTGGATCTGCAGGTTGAAGGCCGCCGTTTCGTGAAATTCGCCCACGACCGCGGCGAGGCTCGCCAGATCGCCGGCCTGACCGGTGATCACCAGATCACAAGTGGCGATGCCGTTGCTCCCGGTGAGGACAACTCCCTCTGGGCCGTTGCAGTACGCTGGCGCCGGCGCGGTTGAATCCTGACTGTTCACGATGCGCACGGCGACATTGGGCAAGGGAGCATTGGCCTGGGTGCCAGCTCCAGCGAGCACCTGAACCACCACGGCCCCGGGCAGCGTACTGCCGGCCGGGGCGGTGACGGTGGAACCGATGACCGGGTGTTCCATGTTGACGGTGGGCTGAGGCGCTGGATTGCCGCGCGTGTCGGTGAGCGGTACGGTGGTGACGAAAAAGCTCACACTTCCGTAATTGGAGGAAGCGGTTACGGTTGAGTCCAGAAAAGAGGCATAAGGCGTCAGGGCGGAATTGACGAAGGCGGCGCTGGCCTGGCCGTTCGAGCCTGTGGAGGATTGAACGTTGACCAAAGTGCCCGTGCCCTGGACCGACCAGGTGATGGTGGCGCCGCTGACCGGGTTGCCACGCGCATCGTTGGCTTGCACCACCATCGGCACATTGTTGGTGAATAAAGAGTTAAACACGATCTGGCCATTGCCCGAAACCATCGTCAGGGTCTGGGCGGGCAGATGAGCGGCTAAGAAGAATGACAGTCCCAGGAGGGGTACAAAACGGTTGATAAACACCTTAATGGTAGTGTGGCAAAACACGGCAATTCTCAAAATCAGGGAAGAATCTAAGGGAGGACGCGGGACTACCCCTAGACTAACACGGAACTGGCGCAAGGCAACCTCTAAAATTTGCGGCATAGGCAGGATTCGACTCCAAGGAAACTAAGGAATTTTCCTAAGCCCGCGAGGGCACAAAAAAACCGTGAAGGCATGGGCGGCTCAGAATTTTGGGGGCAAGAATGGTCAGAAGGGAGAGCGCCCCCGCACGGGGGGCGCGATGGCGTCCGGCGATGATCCATAGCAGATCGTCCGCGGGCGGGCGATTATTTCTTGAGAGATTTCACAAACGCGACTACGTTATCGAGATCGGCGCCCGAAACGGCGACCGGTTTCATCTTGCCGGTGCCCTCGGTGATGATTTTCTTCAGGTCGGCATCACTCATTCCAGCGGCCTCGCTGAGGGGCTTGAGCTCGACTTTCATCATCTTGGCGATGGCCGGATTGCCTTCGCCGTTGGCGCCGTGACAGGCTCTGCATTTTGCGGCGTAGACGGACTTGCCGGCGGCGGCATCCGCACCCCAAGCCATCGCGGAAGACGCCGCGACGGCGCACAGAACGACTGTTCCCATGATCTTGTTCGGATTGACGTTCATGTTGATTCGTCTCCTCTGTCCATTGTCGCCCGGCGCCTGGGCACGCGGGCCAGTACAAATCCATTATGAACTGTTTTATAGATTCCGCCAGGGGCCTGGAAGCTTAAAGTTCGTTTATCGAGGTGAGCTAACGTTTCGTTAGTCGGTCGGGTTGCGGGGGAACTTGAGATAGGGCAGGCGCACGCCTTCATCGATGATCTGGTCGGCGTGGATGTTGGCGGGGGCATCGAAGCCGGCGGCTCCGGCCGCCGTGACGAAATCATCCTGATCGACGCCGTCGCCGCTGACTCCCAGGCCTCCAGCGAGCACTCCGTTCTTGTAGAGCGGGAGCGCGCCGGGGAAGAAGACGACGCCGTTCTGATTGGGATTGGGAGCTTGTGAGCCTTGCGTGCAGGGGTGCAGCGTGTCGAATTGGTAGAGGTTGAAGAACGGACCGGGAGTTGAGCCATCGACGCCGGGAGGATAGAGCGGCTGCGCGCCGAATCCGATGGTGCGGTTGGTGACGGCGGTGCCCAGGGGGACGCCAGGGAGGTCGGCCGCAGTACGGTTGGGCCCGCTAAAGAAAATCACGTTGCGCGATTTCGCGACGGCGACGTCGATGCTGAAGAAGGTGGCGTCGGGCATGCGGTAGAGGGCGAGCAGGGCGCCGTCCAGGTCGGCGACGGCGAACACCATGCGCGCGCGCGAGCCGAGGGGCAGGCGAATGAGAGCGCGGGTCTGGTTGGCTTCGGCGATGGCGTTGGAGATGATCTGTTGCACGTCGCTTTGCGAAAGACCGCCGAGGGGGCCGGCTTGCGCGGCGACCAGGTAACCCTCGGGCGGAGGCTTCGGGCTGCCCAAAGGACCGAGGACGTATGTTCCGTCGGCTGTGCCGGCGCTATAGCCGGCGGGAAGCGTGGTCTGGTTGACGAAGGGGACGGCGATTCCATCGATCACCACCACGCCGGGTGGGGCGGGATTCGCGCCGAAACCCGCGCCCACCGCGCCCGAGAACGCGGCGAACTCGGCAACGTCCGGACTGACGCCGGCCACTCCCACGCCGCCCACCATGACACCTTGTTTGTAGAGCGGGACGCCGCCGGGATTGACGGCGTTCGGATCGCTGTCATTCAAGCCGGCCTTACCGGTGAGGATGCCGAGGCCGGGCTGGGTGCCGTCGATGGAGCGCGCGGGCGGCACTTCCTGGCCGGGAATGAAATTCGTATTGAAGCCGCAACCGCGGTTGGTATTTTCGATTCCGTAGAGCGCGGCGTTCGGCGTGTAGGCGATTCCGGGAGGGAAGTGAATGCCGCTGATATAGCGCACGGTGCGTGAGGAAAGCGGCGCCTGATCGTTGCTGAAGAATCCGGCGGTGCGGGCGAGAGCGACGGCGACTTCCTTGGTATCCGCCTGGACGCCGAAGTTGGCGCTGGCGGTGGCCGGCGCGGCGGGCTTTTGGTAGATGGCGAGAATGTGGCCCTGGCGGTCGGTCACCGCGATGACCATGGCTTCGGAATTGACCGATGCGGCGGCTGCCTGGACGACGGTATCGACATCGGCGGCCGCGAGGATGGTTGGATCGGCGATGGGGCGGGGAACGGGGCGTTGGATGTGTTTGATGGGCGGCTGGGCCAGCAGAGAGGTCCCGGCCAGAACGGTTGCAAAGAGCAGGCTCTGCATTGCCGCTATCTGCATTGCAGCTATCTTCATTGCAACTATCTGCATTGCAACTATCTTCATTGCAAAAACGAATTGACGCTCTTCATCGCGGCGGCGAATTGGAAGCCGTTGTAGGCGGACGGGTCGTCCAGTTGCTGGAACAGGCCGTTGATGGCGGTACGTATTTTCGCGTCGTTGGCGAGTTTGGCGTTCTTGGTATAGGCGACGAACAGAGAATCGAGCGCCATGGTGGCCTGCTCGGCCGGGCGTTCGCCTTGTTCAGCGATCGCTTCGCCGTCGGCGGCGATGCTTTGGAGCAGTCGCAGGGTCATGGGTTGATCGAATTTCATGCCGTTGAAGCGCTGCGCAAGGCGGTCGGCTGTGGCGGCGGTGGCGGTGGCCTGGGATGCGATTTGCGGGCGGTCCGCGTTGAGCGCGGTGACCAGGGTGTACATTTTGTCCACGCCGGCCTTAAGATCCTGCGCCGCGCCCGGGTCGGCTTCCTGCATCACGTGCCGGAGCACCACGTAGCGCGAAAGGTTGTACGGTGGATTGCCGGGACGGCGGCCGGGGTAGCCGCGCTCTTGTTGCCAGCTATCTTTGGCGGCCACCAGACGGTGATGGCAGGCGAAGCAATCGAGTTCGGCGTATTCGGGCCAGATGCCTCCCTGCGCCTCGCGTGCGATGCGCTTCAGTTGCTCGCGCAATTGCACGGCTTGCCCGACGGCCATGGCGCGGACGGCGAACCAGGGGTCCTGGTCGACTTCGTTCCAATGCGGGGGCATCACGGACATGAAGGAGTCGAGCTCGAAGTAGAGATCGGGGTGGCCGGCGGCGATCAGCTCATGATTCACGGATTTTTCCGGCGTGCCGAGATGGCAGGCCAGGCAGGTCTCTGCGCGCTGCACCAGGTCGCGCGTGTTGTGCATGCCCAGTTCGAGCGACTTGTCGTAATTCCAGCCGCGCGTGGTGTGCGGGCCGAGCCAGGCGGAGGCCGGGCCGTGGCAATTTTCGCAGCCGACGCCGTCGGTGAGGTCGAAGGTGCGGGCGCGCTGTTCGGCCGGGACATCGAGCGCATGGCAGGCCAGGCAGCGGGGCGCAGTGTCGGGGCTGGGAAGTCCCATGATCTTGGCGATGCGTACGCCGACTGGATTGGTGAGATTCACGAAGGCGTGGGCGTGCTTATCGCGCACCACCCACGTGCTGTATTCGTTCTGCAGGACTGAGGTCTGATCGCGCGGCTGCACTCCGCCGTGGCAACTGGGCGAACTGCACGATCCGGGGCCGGTGTATTTGGACGGTTCGTTGGCATCGGCGGCAGAGAGGCAGCCAACCACGAGAAGGCATCCCAGAGTGATTGCCAGGACGTGTTTCATGCGGACAAGTAAGGTCCAGATTACCAGAACTGCGGACAAACGAATCGCTATAATGTATCGTCATCACATCGCCGAACAATGAGACGGGGTTAGAGGGAGCGCATTGATCTTCGACGATCTTCGGGCGATTCAGGACCAATACGGGTATCTTCCGGGCGAGCAGCTGGAGGCGCTTTCCAAACGCACGCAGACGCCGCTGTATCGCATCCACGGCGTGGCGGATTTTTATCCGCACTTTCATTTGGCGCCGCCGCCGAAGGTGACGCTGAAGGTTTGTTCGGACATGTCGTGCCATCTGTGCGGCGCGGACGAATTGCGCAGTGGCTTGAAGCAGCGCTTTCAGGCGATGAGCGAGAGCGACGTCGCGGTCCGCGAGGTTTCCTGTTTGGGTCAATGCGATGGCGCGCCGGCGGTTTCGATCAACGATCACATTTATCGCGGCGTGACGCCGGCGCAGGCGGAGGCGCTGGTTTTCACGGCGCTGGGTGGCAGCAGTCTTCCGCACATGCCGGTGGAAGCGAAGGTGCGCGGCCTGGCTTCCGATCCTTATGGCGACGGCGAGCAGTACGGAGCGTTGCGGGCGGTGGTGGCGTCGCGCGATTGGGATGGCGTGATCGCGAAGCTCAAGGCCAGCGGGCTGAGCGGGCTGGGCGGCGCGGGATTTCCGACCGGCGTCAAGTGGGAAGCGGTGCGCAAAGCGCCGGGCGACGTGAAGTATGTTGTGTGCAACGCGGATGAGAGCGAGCCGGGGACGATCAAGGATCGCTTCATCCTGCAGCACCTGCCGAACCTGGTGATCGAGGGCATGATTCTCGCCGGGCTGGTGACGGGCGCACAAAAGGGCATCCTTTATATCCGGCACGAGTACGAGACGCAGGAGCACATTCTGCGCGAAGAGATCGAGCGCTGCTCTGAGCAGGGCATACTGGGCCAGAGCGTGATGGGGTCGGGGTTGAAGTTCGATCTGGAGCTGTTCGTGAGCCCGGGCGGATATATTTGCGGCGAAGAGAGCGCGCTGATTGAAGCGATCGAAGGCAAGCGGGCGGAGCCGCGCAACAAGCCGCCGTTTCCGGTGACCAACGGAGTCTTCAACAAGCCGACGGCGCTGAACAATGTCGAGACATTCGCGCACGTGCCGCAGATTCTCACGCGCGGCGTGGAGTGGTACAAGGCGCAAGGGCAGGGAGGCGCGGCGGGGCTGAAGTTCGTGGGCATCAGCGGCGATGTGCGCAGGCCGGGCGTTTACGAAATTCCGATGGGGCTGCCGTTGTCGGAGATGATTTTCACCCTGGCCGGGGGAATCGTGGGTGGCAAGAAGCTGAAGGCCGTCGCGCCTTCTGGGCCCTCGTCGGGATATCTGCCGGCTTCGATGGCGGAGGCGCGGCTGGATTTCAAGTCGATGGCGGCGATCGGGTCGATGCTTGGCTCGGGCGCCATTGTGGTTTGCGCGGAAGGCCGGTGCATGTTGGACATGGCTCTGAACGCGGTGAAGTTTTTCCGCAATGAATCGTGCGGGAAGTGTGTGCCGTGCCGCATGGGGTCGCAAAAGCTGGTGGATATTTTGACCGGATGGACGCAGGGGAAAGGCTCAGCCGGCGATATGCCGGTGATTGACGATCTGATCGAAGCGCTGAAGCTGACGTCGATCTGCGGGCTCGGGCAATTCGCGCACGCGCCGCTGAGTTCGGTGCTGCAGCATTTTCGCGCAGAGATCGACGCCCACATCTACCAGCATCGCTGCCCGGAAGGGGTTTGCCCGATGCGTGAGGTGCACGTTTGATCGCGCTCAGCATTGATGGCATGCAGGTATCGGTTCCCGAGGGAACCACCGTGTTCGACGCGGCGCGCATGCACGGTATTCCGATCCCGACGCTCTGCCATCAGCAAAACGAGACTCCTGTGGGCGTGTGCCGCGTGTGCGTGGTGGACGTGGGCGGGCGGGTGCTGACGGCTTCGTGCGTGCGTGCGGCCGAGAACAACATGGTGGTGTCCACCAATTCGGACAAAGTGGTGCGGGCGCGGCGGACGCTGGTCGAGCTGCTGATGGCGGACCATCCGAGTCCGTGCGCGCGCGAGCGGCAGTCGAACGATTGCGAGCTGGAGACACTGGCGCGGGCCGAGGGCATCACCGAGTCGCGATTTCCCCGGCGGTTGTCGCCGCGCGGGCAAGACAACTCGTCGCTCGTGATCGCCGTGGATCACGAAGCGTGCATCTTGTGCGATCGCTGCATCCGGGGATGCGACGAAATCCGCCACAACGACGTCCTGGGGCGCCGCGGCAAGGGCTTCCTGGCAGGTATTGCGTTCGACTATAACCTGCCGATGGGCAATTCGTCGTGCGTGTCGTGCGGTGAGTGCATGGTTTCGTGCCCGACCGGCGCGCTTACCAACAAGAGCGTGGTGAAGACGGTGCTGCCAGGCGAACCAGTGGACGTCGAAGAGCTGCAGACGTTGACCTATTTCCAGAAAGTCTCCGGGACTTTCCTGGAGCTGAACAAGAACGCCGTGGTGCGGCGGCATTACCGCCAGGGCGACATCGTTTGCCGCGAGGGCGAATACGGGTCGACCGCGTTTTACATTCTGGAAGGGCAGGCCGAGGTCTTTCTTTCGACGCCCTTGGCGCACGTGAAGAGCGACAGCCGCTCGGGTGGGTTCCTGGGCAAGCTGACCAGCCGTCTGTTGGGCCGGCAGCAGGAGCGCCGGACCGAAGAAGGGCAGCGCACGAGCATTCCAATCGATGCGCCGGTGGACCTGCCGTATGACCATCCGGTGGCGACGCTGGGGCCAGGCGATCTGTTCGGCGAGATGACCTGCATGAGCCTGTATCCGCGCTCGGCCACGGTGCGGGCGGCGACGGATTGCGTGATGTTCGAGATGCTGCGCAACGTGCTGGACATCATTCAGCGCAACAAGACGCTGAAGGCGCAGTTGGACGCCAACTACCGCAAGCGCGCGCTGGATGATCACCTGCGCAGCGTGCCCATGTTCGCCTCGCTCAGCCAGGAGTTTATCGAAGAGCTGCGCGACAAGGTGGAGCTGGTGCGCTACACCAAGGGCGATGTGATTTGCCGGCAGGGGGACATCGCTGACAGCTTTTATCTGGTGCGACTGGGGTTCGTGAAAGTCTCCGAGCCGCATCCGGGCGGGGAACTGGTGCTGGCGTATTTGGGGCGTGGCGGGTATTTCGGCGAGATCGGTTTGTTGGGTGAGGGGCGGCGTACGGCGACATGCACGGCGCTGGATCACCTGGAGCTGGTGCGGATTCACGCGGAAGAATTTCATCGGATGGTGGGGCAGTTCCCGGAGATTCGGCGGAGTCTGGAGACGGCGGTCCGGGAGCGCCAGGAACAGAATCGGCAGCGGCTGGAGACAGCGACCAGCACGCCGCTGGATGCGTTTCTGACGCAAGGGCTGATGGAGGCGCAGAGCCTGCTGGTGATGGACCTGGAGCGCTGCACGCGCTGCGATGCTTGCGTGCGGGCCTGTGCCGATGCGCACGACGGCGTGACGCGGCTGATCCGCGAAGGCCAGCGGTTCGACAAATATCTGGTGGCGACGTCGTGCCGCCACTGCCGCGATCCGCTGTGTATGGTGGGCTGCCCGGTGGGTTCCATCCGGCGGCGCAATTCGCTGGAAGTGATCATCGAGAACTGGTGCATCGGCTGCGGCCTGTGCGCGAAGAACTGCCCGTACGGCAACATCAACATGCACCCGTTCACGGTGATGGAGAACGATCCGATGAACGCCGGCCATCAGATGGCCGTGGTGAAGCAGAAAGCGACTTCGTGCGATCTGTGCACGGATCTGGCCGAGCCGAGCTGCGTGTACGCCTGCCCACACGACGCGGCGCATCGCGTGGAGCCGAACGAGTTCTTCCGCTGGGTGGGGACACCGCTGGCGGGCGAGTCCCGGAGAGCGTAGCGAGCGATGCGGATCGACCGGACGCAGCGGCCCTGGATCATCGCGACGGTTCTTCTCGCGGTAGTGAGCACGATCGCGTATGTCGTGTACGCGTTGGAAGTCCCGGGCGGGGCGCGCGGCGGAACCGCGATGGGGCTGGCGTTCGGGATCGTGGGCTACGGAATGATGCTGTATGCGGGATTGCTGGGCGCGCGCAAGAAAGTTCCGACATGGCGCATCGGGCGGGCGCAGACCTGGATGCGCGGGCATCTGTGGCTGGGTTTGCTGAGCCTGCTGCTGATTCTGTACCACGCCGGATTCGCGTTTCGCGGGCCTTTGACTTTGGTGCTGATGCTGCTGTTCTTTATTGTCATTGGCAGCGGAATTCTGGGCGCGGTGGTGCAGCATTACGTGCCGGGTCTCATGACATCCGAAGTTCCGCTCGAGACCATCTACGAAGAGATCCCGCATGTGCGCGCGCAATTGCGCGAAGAGGCCGATCAGCTGGCGGCGTCGATTTGCGGGTCGCTGGATGGGGGTGCTCCGGCTGCCGAGGCCGCGGCCGGTGTCGCAACGCTTGTCGAGATCGAGCAAGAAGACCGCGCCCGGTTTCGCGAGGCTTATCTTCATAAGGTCCGGCCCTATCTGGCGGATCCGGAAGCGTCGGGCGAGGAACTCGCCGACACACGCCGCGCCGGTGAGCTGTTTCAGTCTTTGCGGCGGCTGCTGGCCGCGCCCGTCCACGGCGTTCTGGACGACCTGGAGAATCTTTGCGAAGAAGAACGGCAGCTGAGCCGGCAGATCCGCATTTATCACTGGCTGCATGGCTGGCTGCTGGTGCACGTTCCGCTGTCGATTGCGTTGCTGGTATTGGGAGGCGTGCACGCCGTGATGGCGTTGCGGTATTGAGGCGCGCATGGCGGGACGCACACGCACAACCAAAAAGCTGGCGCAGCGCATCAATCTGAATTACTTCCAGACGCTGCACGGCATCCCGCGCTGGCGGCGGGTTTTGTCGGCTGTCTTCACGATCGCGGGCCTGGTCTGGCTGGGGTGGTACGCGGCGAAGGGCAGCGCGAAGCCGTACAATGCGGGCCCTCTCGCGCATTCGCACGCGTTGTTGGGGCAGAAATGCGGCGCGTGCCACGTTTCGCAGGCGAGCTATCGGCAAAGTGCGACCGATCAGGCGTGCCTGGACTGCCACGATGGCCCGATTCACCATGCGAACCAGGTATTTACGCCGGCGTGTTCCAGTTGCCACGTCGAGCACCAGGGTTCGCTGAGGCTGGCCAGCACAGCCGATAGCGGCTGCACGCAGTGTCATGCGAACCTCAAGACCAAGGAAGGCCAGACAAAATTTGTCGCCGACATCAGCAGTTTCGACGGCAATCATCCGGAGTTTGCGGCGCTGCGGCCGGGCCAATTGGACCGGGGGACGATCAAGTTCAACCACAAAGTGCACCTGAAGAAGGATCTGCGCGGGCCGCAGGGGAC
>DATJNO010000004.1:0-14480 GCA_035508055.1 Bryobacteraceae bacterium
ATCTAGCAGTAACTTTCTTGGTCCCATTTTGGGCCGGAACGATCCACTCCAGTTTTTCAATACCACTTGAAAATACCTCTCCCAAGCTATCCAGGGAGTCGAGGACAGCAATGTCTGGCCGAGGGGCCTTGCTTCGCTTGCTGGTGACAAATTTCAGAGCTCCGCCCACGCCCGCGACGGCATCCATACCGATCAGTAGCAGCGACTTTTGATCTGCGGCAGGAACGAAGTCTAGCGTTGTCGAGCCCTTCTTTAATCCGACCAAATCGAGATTGCACTCTTCAGCCACTTCGTTCGTGTGACGCCCCGGCCCTAGCGGCTTCCCCGCCAGCGCCTTCGCTTGACGGTTGATGGCCCTTTGGGCTTCAGCGCAGACTTTGAGCAGAAGTGGTATCGGAATGTGCCCCGGCCTTAACTCTGGGCCGGTAACCTTGATTCTAAGCAGCGGTTTTTCTTTCGGCATGGGGGAGGGACAAAAGTATATCCCATCGACGTAGCCGCGAACAAGCAGCCGGATTGGACCATTCGCCCATCCATGATTTGTCAAGTGGTGGGCTGTTTCCGTATCCTCTCTAAAACGACACTACCCAGTCAAGGGTCCGGAGTGAAACGAACCACCGCCGAGTGTCACATACGTAGGAGACGATCCGATGATGAGACTCACGGCGGTTCTGCTGGTTAGCATGACCTTGCCCTTGGCAGGGCAATGGCTGAGTTATCCCGATGCGCGGACGCCGCGCACCCAGGATGGCAAGCCGGATCTGGGCGCTCCCGCGCCTCGCCAGCACGGTAAGCCCGACTTGTCCGGGCTTTGGCAGGACGAACGCACGCCATTAAGCGAACTGACCAACGCGCTCGGGGCCACTGCTGCCCAGTTGCAGGTGGACTTGAGCGATCTCACCAAGCACGCGATCAACGTGTTTTGGGGCCTGAAACCGGCAGAGGAGCCGCTCCGGCCCGAGGCTCGTGCGATCATGAAGCAGCGCGCACACGTTGACTCTCCCGCGTCACGCTGCCTACCGAGCGGGGTGCCCGCTGATACATTTATTTACCCGAATAAGTGGATTATGACGCCGCAGGAGACCGTCATACTGTCGGGAAGCGGCGACCCGCCGAGGCAGATTTACACCGATGGCCGCAGTCTCCCGAAAGATCCCGATCCAACCTGGACGGGCTATTCGGTGGGCCGATGGGAAGGCGACACCTTGGTTGTGGACACAACTGGCTTCAACGAACGAGCCTGGCTCGACCTGATGGGTCATCCGCGCAGCGAGTCCATGCACATCCTGGAGCGTTACCGCCGCCGCGACTTCGGACACATGGATCTGGAGGTAACGATCGACGATCCGAAATACTACACGCGGCCGTTCACGTTCCGAACCGTTCTGAATCTCGTTCCAGACAGCGACGTGCTCGAATACGTGTGCAACGAAGACGAGAAGGATGTAGTGCATACAGCGGCCACGCAATAGCTGGCCGCTGTTCGTTCTATGATGTCCAGGATGGCAAGATTCCCGGGCATCGTTTGGGTGGTGCTGGCTACGGGCTTCGCGCAGCAGCCGAATCCGAAGATCGCCAAGGATCCGGGGCCGTTCGAGCCGGGTTTTGGCGCGGAGCAGGACAAGGTTCCCAAAGCCGTGGCTGGGCCGGCGCCGCATTTGCCCGACGGGCGGCCGGATTTTGGCGGCAACGGCGCGTGGTTCCCGGGCTTCAACGGAAACATCGCCGAGACCAAGTGGAAAGGCGTCAAAAGCGCCGACCGGCATGTGGACGTGCCCTTCCTGCCCTGGACTCTCGCGACGTTCAACCAGCGCGTCGAGAACCTTTCGAAGGACGATCCGGAGGCGCGCTGCCTGCCCGTGGGCGTGCCACGGTTCATGTTCGATCCTTATGCGTTTCAGATCATCCAGACCGCAAACCAGGTCATCTTCGTCTTCGAAGGGGACAACTACCTGTGGCGGATTGTCCGGATGGATCCGAAGGGCACGCATCCGCAGAACCTGAAGCCAACCTGGCTGGGCGACTCCGTCGGACACTACGAAGGCGACGCGCTGGTGGTGGATGTGACTGGATTCAACGGGCTGGCGTGGCTGGATCAGGCCGGCCACGCAACGTCGGACAAACTGCATCTGACCGAACGCTACACTCGCACCGATTCGATGACGCTGAAATATGAGGTGACCGTCGACGATCCGGGCGCGTATTCGAAGCCGTGGACCGCCTACAACACGGTCCGCTGGCGGCCGGGGATGGAACTGATGGAGAACATCTGCCAGGAAGACGAGAAAAGTTCGCGGCACATGATCGGGAACGTCAAGAAATGAAGCTCTGGCTGGCGGCTTTCGTGGTTCTCGCGGTGCAAGCGCAGTCTCCGCGTTGGGCGGATGGCCACCCGGATCTGGGCCGCGGCGGCGTGTGGCTCCCCCGCCCTGTGGCGGACATCGCGCTGCAGCGTGAAGTTCCATTCCTACCCTGGGCACGGATGAAATTCCAAGAAAACAACTCGGCGAAGCAGAGCGATCCGGATTCGCGCTGCCTGCCGCCCGGTGTTCCACGAATTAGCTTCCAGGCCCGTTCTTTTGAGATCGTGCAAGATTTCAACCGCATCCTCTTCCTGTATGAAGGCGGGGCGCATGTCTGGCGCCAGGTATGGATGGACGGGCGGGCGCATCCGCGGGACCCGAATCCGGATTGGCTGGGGCATTCCATTGGGCATTGGGAGGGCGGCACGCTGGTGGTGGATTCGGTTGGGTTCAACGACAAGACGTGGCTGGACGATGCCGGCCATCCGCACACCGAGCAATTGCACGTCATCGAAAAATACACGCGGACGGGCCCGCTGGCCATGAAATATGAAGTCGTGATCGACGATCCGGGGGCGTATACTCGTTCGTGGACGTCCGCGAGCAGTCTCTCGTTCCGTCCGGGTGGAAGGCTGGAGGAGGACATTTGTCTCGACAAGCTTTCGAAGTGAGGTCGAAGCGGCGCAATCGGCGGGAGTTCCTTCGGAACCTGGCGGCCGGGGCGATGGTTGGCGCAGCGTTCCGGAATGCCTCCGCGCAAGAGCCGGGTGGAGCGGCGGCGCGGCGCGAAGTCCGCGTGGGCGGAAAGCGCGTGAAGGTAGTGGATGTGCACGCGCACGCGAATTTTCCGGAAGTCGCGGATGTGGTGAAGGACGGACCGCTGGCCCGGTTCGCGCGCGGGCGTCCGCTCGGTCCGGATCGCCTCCGGGAGTTGGACAAGCGCGGGATTGACGTGCAGGCGCTGTCGGTCAACGTTTATTGGTGGTACGAAGCGGACCGGGATCTGGCGGCCAAGATTATCCAGACTCATGACGAGGGGCTCGCGAAGTGGTGTGCGGCGCATCCGGATCGCTTTGTGGGGCTGAGTTCGCCGGCGCTGCAATTTCCCGATCTGGCGGCGGAACAGCTGGAGCACGCGATCAAGCAGCTGGGCATGCGCGGAGCCTCGGTGGGCGGGAGCGTGAATGGCGAGCCGCTTTCGTTACCCAAATACGATCCGTTCTGGGCCAAGGCGCAGGAGTTGGGCGCGCTGGTGTTCATGCATCCGAACAACGCTGAAACCATCGTGAAACCGGACGCGTTGCACGGGGCGGGCGATCTGGGCAACGTCATCGGCAATCCGTTCGAGACGACGCTGTTTCTTTCGCACCTGATTTTCGACGGCACGCTGGACCGCTTCCCCGGCCTGAAGGTTTGCGGAGCACATGCCGGCGGCTATCTGCCGTCCTACATGGGACGCGTGGATGTGGCTTGCGACGTGCGCCCCAACGCGAAATGCGCGAACAAGAAGAAGCCGCGCGAATATTTCCACGAGCAGATCCTGGCGGATTCGATGATCTTTTCGGCGGAGGGCATCCGGCACATGGTGGCGGAGATGGGGCCGAGCCAGATCGTGTACGGGACGGATATGCCGTTCGTCTGGCCGGACACGGTGGATGCAATTTTGGAAGCGGAGATTCCGGACGCCCAGAAGGAGGCGATATTGGGCGGGAATCTGGTGAAGTTGCTACGGCTGTAGTCAAAAGGAGGTTGTCATGAAGCGTCTCACGTTCGTGACTCGTCTTTGCGCTGCTATGTGCGGCGTGGTCTCGCTCGGGTTGGCGGAGACGCCGTGCGATCACTTGAAAACGCTGGCGCTCCCGGAAGCCACCTTCACTGCGGTGGAAGTTGTTGCGGCCGGGCCGTATCAGCCACCGGCCCGGGCCGGGCTCGGCGCTGGCGCCGCGATTCGGCCGCAGATTCTCCCGGCCCATTGCCGCGTAGCCGCGACGCTGCGGCCCTCGGCGGACTCCGACATCAAGATGGAACTGTGGCTGCCCGTCGAGAACTGGAACGGCAAGTTCGAGATGGTCGGGAACGGCGGCTGGGCGGGCATCATCAGCTTCCCGCAGATGGCGGCAGCGCTGCGCGAGGGCTACGCGACCGCCTCCACCGACACCGGGCACGAAGGCGGCAACGGTATGTTCGCGCTGGGACATCCGGAAAAGATCGTCGATTTCGGCTGGCGCGCGGTGCATGAGACCGTCGTCAAGTCGAAGGCGCTGATCCAGGCGTATTACAGCCAGAGTCCGAAATATTCGTATTGGAACGGCTGCTCCACGGGCGGCCGGCAGGGGCTGATCGAAGTGACGAAGTTTCCGGACGACTTCGACGGCGCCGTGGACGGCGCACCCGCCAATCCGCACATCCATCTGCACGCGGCGAGCGTGGAGCGATCCATCGAGCTGATGAACAACCCCGGCGGCGCGCTGTCGAAGGCCAATGTGGAAACGCTGCACAAGGCGATCCTGGCGAAATGCGACGCGCTGGACGGCGTTAAAGACGGCCTGATCGGCGATCCGACCAAGTGCCATTTCGATCCGGCTGAGTTGCTGTGCAAGGGCGAGGAATCCGACGGCTGCCTGACTGCCGCGCAAGTCAAGACGGTGAATATCGTGTTTCGCGACGTGAAGACCAAAGACGGCAAGATCATCTGGACCGGCTTCGAGCCGGGCGGCGAACTGCAGTATGCCGCTCTGCAGCACATCCCCACGCAGCCGGGCGGCGGATGGGATAGCATCCGCATTCTGGGCCACCAAGACGCCGATTACGATTTTCATAAGTTCGATCTGGACAAAGACGTCGCACTGGCGGACAAGTCCGGGATCGATACACACAGCACCGATCTCGCGGCGTTCCAGGCGCATGGTGGAAAGCTGCTGCTGTATCACGGCTGGGCCGATCAGGCGATTCCGCCGGGAAACACTGTAAATTTCTACAGCGCGGTGCTCGACACCATGGGCCCGCACCAGGACGATTGGCTGCGGCTCTTCATGGTTCCCGGAATGATGCATTGCCGCGGCGGCGACGGCGCCGATCAGTTCGACAAGATGGCCGTGATGGAGCGCTGGCGCGAACAAGGTCAAGCGCCGGACCGGATTGTCGCCGAGCACGTCACCAATGGGCAGGTGGACATGACCCGGCCGCTTTGTCCGTACCCTCAGGTAGCGGTTTATAACGGTTCCGGCTCCACAAACGACGCGGGCAATTTTACTTGCAAGGCGAGCCGGTAGTTCTCTGCGACTTCCCGGCAGCGGGAATCATCCTACGGGCATGCCGAAAGTAATCCGGTTCCACAAGCTGGGCGGTCCTGAAAATCTGCAGCTGGAAGAAGTGACGCTGCGCAACCCCGGCGACGGCGAAGTCAAGCTGCGCGTGCAAGCGGTTGGCTTGAATCGAGCCGAGGACGCGTTCATGCGCGGGCTGTATCGGGAAACGCCGGAGCTGCCGTCGCAGATCGGTTACGAAGCCGCGGGAGTGGTGGAAGCCGTCGGCCCGGGGGTCGATTCGAGCTGGGTGGGCAAACGCATTGCGACGGTTCCCGGATTCTCGATGAGCAAGAACGGCGTGCTCGGCGAAGAAGCTATCGTGCCCGCGAACGTGCTGGGCGAGTATCCGGCGAAGCTTTCTCCCATGGAAGGCGCCGCCATCTGGATGCAATACCTGACCGCACACGGCGCGCTGATCACGTATGGCGGGCTCAAGCGCGGAGACTACGTGGTGATCCCGGCAGCGTCCAGCAGCGTTGGCTTGGCGGCCATCCAAATCGTCAACGCGGAAGGCGGTATCCCGATTGCGGCCACGAGAAAATCGAACAAACGTGCCGAACTGCTCGCGCTGGGCGCGGCGCACGTGATCGCCACCGAGGAAGAGGACCTCGCTAAGCGCGTGAATGAGATCACCGGCGGCAACGGGGCGCGATTGATCTTCGATCCGGTGGGCGGCCCGTTCCTGGAGAAGCTGGTGCAGGCCGCATCGTACCACGGGATCATCTTCGCGTACGGACTGCTTTCGATGCAGCCGACGCCGTTGCCGCTCCGGGAGGCGCTTTGGAAGGGGCTGACGGTGCGCGGTTATTCGCTGATGGAGATCCGCCGCGAGCCGGAGCTGCTGAAGGCATCGATGAAATATGTCTTCGACCGGCTGGCGGACGGGCGGTTTCATCCGAAGATCGCCAAGACGTTTCCGCTGGCGCAGTCGGTGGAAGCTTACCAGTACCTGGAGTCGAATCAGCAGGTCGGTAAGGTTGTGATTACGGTTTAATCGCGCGGTTACTTGCCGGGCGTAGCGGGCGGGTCGCCGGGATTCCCCAGCCCCGGACCGCCCTTCAAATGCTGGGCGTCCTGCTGGTTTTCCTGGCAGATGTATTCCATCAGCTCTTCGTGCGGACGCAGCCGCGCGGTGAAAGTGAGCGTGAAGGGCCGGGAATAATCGCCGGGGTCGTCGATGGTGACCTTGTCCTCCAGCGTGCCCAGATCCTTGCGCGTGTAGCGCTCGATGGTGTGGAGCTGCTCGGTGTGCGGGTGGCCGTCGAAATCGAACCAGAACTTGTCGTTGTATCCGACGGTATCCACCACCAGCGTGTCGCCATCCCATTTGCCGATGGAGTGGCCGTACCAGGTGGGGTCCGGATCGGCCGGATGCGAGGCGTTCATAAAGATTTGCCGGTAGCTGTGAATGTTGCCTTCAAACAGGAAGAAGATATGCGTGGGAGTCTGCACGATTCGCCAGGGATAGGGCGAAATGCGGGGAACTCCGGTGGGCAGGCAATTCGCTTCGGGATCGTCCTTGGATTGGCGGTGCTCCATGAGCTCCTTGGCAGCGGGCAGCAGCGGAATGGTCTCGCCCTTGGCCAGGCCCTGAGCGATGTCTCCCACAGGGCCGCCGCCCTGCCAGACACCAGACAGATCGACGTGTCCATCCGGAAGCCGCGGCACGGGACCGTGCGGCGTGTCGTCGCGGCGTCGTACTCTCTTCGTGTCGGGATTGGCGCTGCCGCCGGCGGGGGCGGTTCCTTCCACCGCGGAAAGGCCGGATGATTGCGCGGGAGCGGGCGCTTGGGCGGGCGCACTGCCGGTAAACAGAAGCGCGACTGTCACGACTTCAAGGGCGCTCAGACTGGTCTTCATGTCAATCTCCTTGCCGGACCTCTTGACCGGGCCCGTCAGGCTCTCACTTAGCGCCAGACTGCTCGCTCGCGGAGGCCGGCGGTTGCTCGCTGGCGGAGAAGGCAAATACCTTCCGGCCATCGGCTAAAGTAACGGTGCGGGCATTGGCCATATTGGATCCGTCCTTGGCTTGCGAGCCGACCACGGTAACCATATCGCCCACTTTCAGGCTGTGCCGGGTCCATCCCTGGCGGATTAATACGTTGGGGCTGGCCAGTTCCAGGTTCCAATTCACGACGTTGCCGCTCTCGTCCTTCACGTCGACGTAGAAGCGGGCATGCGGATTGGTCCACTCCACCTTGGTGACCGTGCCTTTCAACGTCACCGGCTTCTTGATGTCGTACTCCGCGGCGAAGGAGTGATGCGCGAGAGCGGCGCCCGGCGCCAGCAAACTGAGCCCTACAACCGCATAAGCGAACGCTGCTTTCATTCGAGTTTACCTCTGGGTAGATTTTGACATATCTGTTTGCCAAATGGAACCAGCCGCGGCCGATTAATAGCCCCGCAAAGTGACCATGTCCAAAACGCTTTTCATGCGCTCCATGGCGTAGCCGCGGGTGAGCTTGTCGGTAGTTTTGGCATCCGGGGCGTCGCCGGACTCCAGAAAGCCCGGCCCGACGTCTTTATAGGTGACTGCCTCAAAAACGACGCCGGCGGCGCGGGCTTCGGACTGGGCCGGGGGAACGGTGGCGTCGACACCCGGATCGTTAGCGGCGTAGAAACCGAAAATGCTGCCCTTGATCTTGGCGATGGAGTCTTTTTCAGGCGAGGAGCCGCAGAAGACCAACGCAGCGGCGAGGTCGGGCCGCTCCGCGGCGAACCCGAAGCTTTGGGCGCCACCCCACCCGATCCCGGCGGCGAAGAGCATTCCACTGGAGGCGGGTAGCTTCTGGCCGTAGTCCGCAACGGCGTTCAGGTCGGCGGTTACCTGCCCCGCGTTACTCATGTCCGGCGAAAGATCGGGCGCCAGAACGACATAGCCCATGGCCGCGACTTGATCGGCGAAGTCGTCGAACCAGTCGGTGAGGCCCGCCTTATCGTGAATCAGCAGAACCGCCGGCTTCTTGTCTTTCGCGTCCGGATACACGATCAGCGTTTTGATGGAGTGGCCACCCTGCTTCACGTCGACACTCTCGTGATGCCGCGGCGATTTTTCAAAGCGCGCCTTGGCCCAGTCCTGGGCGTTGGCCGCTGGCAGGGCGGCGAAGGCGAGCAGCATCAGCAGGATTCGTCTCATCGTTAGAAATGGTCGTGGTTGACGATGTGGCCGGCGTCCAGCGATTCGCAATAGGGCGCGTCGTAGACCTCGTCCAGCGGGTTGGTGTCCAGGCGCAGCACGCGCGGCCTGCGAACCCAGGGCTCGGTGAATACATCGGGATCTTCCACCGTGACTTCGTAAAGCAGCGTGTCGCCTTTTCGCGTGAGGCGCTCGATCACGTGCATCTTTTCGGAATGGAACCAGCCGTCGCTGCCAAGCCAGGTGTCGTCGTTAAAGCCGGTGTCGTCGACCACCAGCGTGTCGCCTTCCCAGTGGGCGACGGAATCGCCGTTGTAGGAGCCGTCCAGATCGGTGCGATGCGGACGGCCGTCGGTCGGGATGAGGCGCTCGAAATTACCGGGCTCCGTGACGTAGATGAAAACGATCCAGCCCTTGCTTTGCACGATGCGAGCCGGCGGGCCCATGCGCGGCACCCCGGGAGGATGGCACTTCACCACGGGGTCGAGCTTGTTTTCGT
The DNA here is from genome assembly GCA_035508055.1 of Bryobacteraceae bacterium. Taxonomy (GTDB): domain Bacteria; phylum Acidobacteriota; class Terriglobia; order Bryobacterales; family Bryobacteraceae; genus Palsa-89. The sequence goes on from DATJNO010000004.1 coordinate 9,247, forward strand.
CGCGGTCCAACTGATGGACCTTGGCCATTAGCCCGGGCTTGTAGGGCGGCTTGTCGGGATTCTCGGCGCGCCGCTTGTCGCCGTCCACTTGCAGGTAGTAACGCGCCAATTTATCGTCCGGATCTGCGGATTTCGGCGCTTCGCGGCCGGGCAGGTAGATGTGGGTCGTTCCCTGGGCGTCCTTGAAGGCGAAGAACCCGCCCTGGCCGCCCCAACGTCCGGAGAGATCGGGATGGCCGTCATAGAAGCGCGGCGTGGGCTTGGCGGAGGGGTCCTCTTTTTCCGTTGGATGCTTTTCGGCTTGTTGCGCGACGAGCCGCGCCGGGAGCAAGCAAGCGGCAGCGAATGCTAGCGCCACCCACACGCGCCGGGTACTGCCGTTCATTGCTGTGACCGCTCCGAATAAATCGGCCGGCCGTTTTCATCCAGCCCGCCGATCCAAAGTTCAAAGTGCTGGCCTTCGTTGGGTCCGCTCAGGAAGGTCAGGTCGCGCAAGAACGCGAAATGCTGCGTGCCGTCTTTGGCCCCGTAGGCACGAATCTTGAGCATGGTTCCGGGAGCGAGCATGGCCTTGCGCAACCCGCCACGGTGCCACTGATTAGGCGGGCCGCTTTCGATGTGCCACTTGATGATCTTGCCGTCGTCACCGGTCACATCCAGAAAAACCTGGACATGCGGGTTGACGTAGTCGATCCCGGTGACCGTGCCGGTGAAGGTCACGGGCTTTTCGACGTCGAATTCCGCAGTGAACGAATGGTGGGCCAAGAGCGGCAACGCGACGAGCAGCGCGCCTGCGAATGTAAGGGAAAAGGTCCGTACGTGCAAGTTTCAGCACTCCTTTCCAGGCAATACCGCCCAGTTGCCCGCGAGTATATCAAACCCACGATCAACTGGCGCGGACACCGAGGCCGACACGGAGGCCGGTAGTGCTCCAAATGTTGATTGATGGAAAGTTCAAACTTCGGCGCCAATCCCTCCGCATGGCTCCTGCGATGGCCGCTTAGCGCCGGCCACCACGTTTGGAGCGCCCGCGAAATCTTGGGCAGCATATGCTTGGCGGCTCCCCTCTACCAGCAAGGCCACCGTCGTTCGCTGGGCAGCTATCGCTGCCGTTTCCTGACATAGAATGGGCCTGAGGTGCCCTGCAAATGAAAAGACTAATTCTGTTAGCCTCTCTATCCGTTTTGGCTATCGCCCAGCAGACCGTCCCACCACACGAAGTGTCTGTCACCTCCGAATCTGTGCAAAATGATGGTAGTGTGCGGCATTGCTCCGGCCACGTCGTCATCCAGACGGACGCGGTGACCGTCCGAACGGAAAGAGCAGACTACAACGTGGATACCAATTCGATTACCACCTTCGGCAGAACTACGATTGAGCTGGCGGAAAAATAGAAGGAGCGTCAGCCAGCCTTCAGCGCACTCCCCGGAGGGCGAATCAGTTCATTGCTGGCCGCCGGATGCGGGCGGGCGGCGCGGGATTTGCGGCAGTTTGAAGCCCGGCGGGACGTGCGTTAGAGTGTGCACGTAGCGCAGCTTGCCCTTTTCCACGCGAAAGAGATGCGTATCCGGCAGTCCGTTGACGCCGAACCGGCAAAACGCCACCACCGCTCCGATGCTCGGATCGGCAATGAATCGGCGCGCGACGATATTAACGCCGCTCGGTACGCCAACCTGGCAGGTATCGCCCGGGACTTCTTTGCCGGTGCGCAGACCGCCTTCGGTCCGTTCGCACGGATAACCCCACGGCACCAAGTCTCCCTTGCCTTCCAGGAAAGCATCCAAATAGGCGTTGGCGGCGGCCACCAGGGTGTCGCGCGTGTCGCGCTCCGCAGGCGGAATTTCTCCCCATTTCTCGTTCGGCGACCACTTATAGTAGTTGTCGGCATTGAACAGCCAATCGCCTGGTTGGGTGACCATGGATTCGATTTCGACGATCTTGTCGTGGTTCACCCGCAGGCGCGTGCCGAGGACGTAGGGGTGGGTCTTATCGGTGACGATCACTTCGGTGAACGTTTGGCAGGTCTCCGGGTCGATCAAGGTGCGGTGAAAATCGATCTTCATCGCTTTCTGGATGACGCCCGATTTGATGTCGACTTCCTGCATGTTCTCGATATAAGCCAGGCCCTTCGCGAGCGGCATGCCGGACGGATCGCCCTTCGTCTGGCCGGCAAGATAGAGATCCGTCGCGGCCTGCAGGCCGTCGCGCGTGCAGGCGATCTGCGCGAAACTCGCAGCGGGCGCGAGTAGTGCGGCCGCGAGCACGATCGAACTAAAAGGAATGCGCTTCATCGAATCCTCTCCTGTATCAGCATCAGGGTACACCATGTTCAGGTTTCAGGCCTTCCGGACCGGATGCCGGCCGCGGCTCGGCGACGTCTCCGGCTCCTTCCCCGCTTCTTCTTTGGTTGCGGACGAATGCCGAATCTTGGATCGTCCCGCGCCATCGCTTCCACCACGCGCCCCATCGTCGGTTCAAAATCCTCATGATGCGAGTCGATGTAGAGCCATTTCTTCAGAATGTCGTGAGGCGCGAGGCTCGGAAACTCTTCGATGATCGCGGGCTGGCGGGCAAATTCCGTGCAGATCAGGACGCCGTGCCACTTCCACCGGCCGGTCTTGGTTGGCTCGATGAGCAGCATCATCTGGCGGCCGAACAGATACGCGGCCAGGCCACCAAACATCCGCTTGGTGAAAAAGCTGGGGTGGTTCTCGAAAACTTGAAAGATCCACTCATTGTCGAACGTTCTCATCGGAGGCTCGGACCGTTGGCGGTCCTTTTCAGCGTACCCCCGTTGGAGGCGCTTCGTGATAGAGTTTCCTTCGGAAGGAGAATCTGGCATATGCACAAAGCTCTCGCGTTTGTCACGGTCGTGGCGTCGCTGGCGCTGGCGGCTTCTGCGTTGGCGCAAGGTCCACCGGCGACGCCGTTCATGACCCACCAACTGAAGCCGAATGTGTACTGGGTGGAGGGCGGCGGCGGCAACAGCGGCGTCATCATCGGCGACAAGGGAGTGATTGTGGTGGATGCCAAGACGACGCCGGCCGGCGGCAAGGAATTGCTGGAGGACATCGCCAAGATCACGCCGAAGCCCGTCACGACCGTCATTCTGACGCACAGCGACGGCGATCACGTGAATGGCCTGGCGGCGTTCCCGGAAGGCATCACGATCATCGCGCACGAGAACAACATGAAGGAACAGGAAGCCGCCCTGGCAGCCGGGGGCCGCGGCGCGCCGCCCGCCGGTCATCTGCCAACGCAAGTGGTCGCCAAGAACAAAGAGAGCCTCAAAATCGACGGCGTGAAGTTCGAATTGCTGCATTGGGCGCCGGCGCATACCAGCGGCGACCTGGTGATTTATCTGCCCACCGAACAAATCGTGTTCACTGGCGACATCGTTGCCACGCAGTTGCCCGATCCCCTGATCCACCTGGAGAAGCACGGATCTTCGGAAGGCTGGATCAAGACGGCCAAGGGAATTGTGGCTTTGAACGCCGATCAGTTCGTGCCGGGTCACGGCCAGGTGCAGACGAAGGCCGACATCGAGATGCGCCTGAAAAACACCGAAGAAAAGCGCGCGAAGATCAAAGAGCTGGTGGCGCAGGGCAAGTCGCTCGAAGAAATCCAAGCCGCGGTCGGCGACAAGCCGGGGCCTGCCGGTCCGAATGGCCGCCCGAGATTCGCCAGCTTTACCGAAGTCGTTTACAAGGAACTGACGGCCAAGACGTCCTGAGCGCCAGCCCGTCCAGAACGCGATTGCCTTAGAGTGCGCAGGAGTCTGGCGATGGAGTGTGGGCCTGATGAGTCCGGGCGACAAAGCCAATCATTTTCGCGTCGAAGAAGATGCGCTAGGCGAAGTGCCGGTCCCGGCGGATCGCTTGTGGGGCGCCCAAACCGAACGGTCGCGGCACAATTTCGCGATCGGTGTGGAGCGTTATTCCTGGCGCCGGCCGATGATTCGCGCTTTCGGTGTCCTGAAGAAATGCGCGGCCTTGGCGAACACCGAGCTGGGCCAGCTAACGCGCGAGAAGGCCGATCTGATTGTGCGGGCGGCGCAGGAAGTCATTGACGGGAAGCTGGACGGCGAGTTCCCGCTGGTTGTGTTCCAGACCGGCTCCGGTACGCAGAGCAACATGAACGCCAACGAAGTGATCGCGAACCGCGCGATCCAGCTGGCCGGGGGCGTGGTGGGCTCGAAGCAGCCGATCCATCCGAATGATGACGTAAACCACAGCCAGTCCTCCAACGACACCTTCCCGACCGCGATGCACATCGCGACGGTGGAGCAAGTGGAGAACGCGCTGATGCCCGCGATCCGGGCGCTGCGCGATACGCTGGACGCGAAGGCGCAGGCGTTCTCGGGCGTCGTCATGGTCGGCCGGACGCACCTTCAGGACGCGACGCCGGTGACGCTTGGACAGGTCATTTCCGGGTGGGTCGCGCAGCTCGATCAGGCGGTCGAGGCGATAGGGGAAAGCCTTCCGCACGTGTGCGAGCTGGCGATTGGCGGGACAGCCGTCGGCACGGGGATGAATGCCGACGCACGTTTTGGGGATCTGGCGGCGCGCAAGATCGCCGCGGAGACCGGCAAGCCGTTCCTCTCCGCCGCGAACAAGTTTGCGGCTCTTTCGGCGCACGACGCCATGGTGAACGTCAGCGCCGCGCTGCGCACGCTCGCCGGGGCCTTGATGAAGATCGCCAACGATGTCCGCTGGTACGCTTGTGGACCGCGGGCGGGATTCGCCGAGTTGCGGATTCCGGAGAACGAGCCGGGGTCTTCCATCATGCCCGGGAAGATCAACCCGACCCAATGCGAGGCCCTGACCATGGTGGCCGTGCAGGTCTTCGGCAACGACCACGCGGTGGCGTTCGCCGGATCGCAGGGCAATTTCCAGCTGAATGTGTACAAGCCGGTGATCCTGCACAACGTGCTGGAGTCGATTCAATTGCTGGCCGACGCGGCGCGTTCGTTCAATGATCACTGCGCCATCGGCATCGAGCCCAACGAGAAGCGCATCCGCGAGCATGTGGAGAATTCGCTGATGCTGGTGACGGCGCTGAACCCGCACATCGGGTATGAAAAGGCGGCGCAGATTTCGCTGAAGGCCTATCGCGAGGATCTGACGCTGCGCGAGGCCGCGCTGCAGCTCGGCTTCGTCACCGCCGGGCAGTTCGACGAATGGGTGCGGCCGGAAGAAATGACGCATCCGCTGGGTGGCGGGAAGACCGGGCCC
>DATJNO010000005.1:0-47321 GCA_035508055.1 Bryobacteraceae bacterium
TTAGACCACGGCCGATGGAGGGCCTGGCCAACTCCGCCGAAGGCTGCGGAGCAGCACGTGGCGAACATGTTTTCCGACAGCACGGGTCTCATCTGGGTATCGACCTACGAGGGCGACATCCTCACGATGGACCAGGGAAAAATCGTGGACTATCCCCTCAGCCCGGCCAGCCCCCTGCGCTATGTTACGGCCTTCGCCGAGCGTGCTCCGCACGAGATATGGGCTGGCGGGGAAGGAGGTCTGGTTCTGATCGACAGGGGCCACTTTCGCGCTATCCGACCGGCTGTGGATACTTTCGATGTTATGGGAATTGTCGATGCAGGGAGCGACGGGCTTTGGCTTAGCACGGCCGAGGGCGTTATCCATATCTCCAGAGAAGAGGCAGACCGGGCTCTGCAGAATCCTTCTTATCACTTTCAGTTTGAGCGATTCGATTCCTCCGATGGCCTTCCGGGGCAGACTCCACAGACCTATAGCCATACAAATCCATATCCAACGGCAATACAGGGCACGGACGGGCGGATATGGTTCACTGCGACCAGAGGCGTTGCCTGGGTCGACCCGAAGAACATTCCGAGAAATGCCCTACCTCCGCCCGTCTCCATTACCTCGGTATCCGCGGATGGTTCGCGTTATCCAGGACTGGCCAGTCTGCGTCTCCCCGCGCACACCGCGAACGTTCAAATCGACTACAGCGCACTGAGCTTATCGGTTCCAGAGCGAGTTCGTTTTCGCTACAAACTGGATGGAATCGATAAGGGATGGCAAGACGTCGGTACGCGCCGCGAGGCTTACTACAACAACCTGGGGCCCGGGTCGTATCAATTTCACGTGATTGCCTGCAACAACGACGGCGTGTGGAACGAGACAGGCGCATCCTTCGATTTCGCCATCGCTCCGGCATATTTTCAGACCCGTTGGTTCCAGGCTTCGTGCGCGGCCGCGTTCCTGGTATTGCTGTGGGCCCTGTATCGGCTCCGGCTCCATCAGATCGCCAGGGAATTCAACGTGCGTCTGGAGGAACGCGTCGGTGAGCGAACCCGTCTCGCCCGCGATTTGCATGACACACTGTTACAGGGTTTTCAAGGGTTGATGCTCCGGCTGCAGGCACTCGATGCTTTGCTTCCCCTGGGAGAAGCCAAGGAGGAACTCGAACAGACCCTCGACCGCGCGGATCAGGTGGTCACCGAAAGCCGGAAGGCCGTGCACGATCTGCGCTTGTCGACCGTGGTCAGCAACGACCTGGCGCGAGCGGTGAGAGCCATGGGTGACGAGCTATCCAGCGAAAACTCGGCGACGTTCGGTTTCTTGATGGAAGGCCGGGTGCACGAACTGCACCCGATCGTCCGCGACGAGGTTTATCGCATTACTCGCGAAGCGCTGCGGAATGCTTTCAGCCATTCCCGGGCGCAGCACATTGAAGCGGAGATGATCTTCGCCGAACGACTGTTCCGGTTGCGAATTCGCGACGACGGAGAGGGAATCGCACCTGCGATCCTGGAAGACGGCCGTCCGGGCCACTACGGTTTGCGTGGTATGCGGGAACGCGCCGCGGAGATCGGCGCCAAGTTGGAGATCTGGAGTGGTATGGGAGCCGGCACAGAAATCGATTTGCGCGTTCCAGGCTCGATTGCCTACGGCAAACGGGCGGGCCGTTCCCGTTTGCGCCTATTCCGGGAAAAGGGAGAATGAAGTCGTGATCCGGGTTCTCTCAGTAGACGACCATCCTGTCGTCCGCGAAGGTATCGCCGCGCTGATGGCGAGGCAATCGGATATGGAATTGATCGCGGAAGCCTCCAATGGACGTGAGGCGATCGAACAGTTCCGAATGCATCATCCGGATGTTACGCTGATGGACTTGCAAATGCCGGAGATGGGCGGCATCGACGCCTTGAGCGCGATTCGCGGCGAGTTTCCGGACGCGCGGATCATCGTACTGACCAGCTATGCCGGCGATATTCAGGTTTCTCGCGCCCTCAAGGCCGGCGCGCGGGCTTATTTGCTGAAGGACATGTTGCGCAAGGAGCTTCTGGAGACGATTCGCGCTGTCCACGCCGGCCAAAAGCGCGTGTCCTCTGAGGTTGCGGCGGAGATCGCCGAGCATGCCACCGATGAGATCCTGACCCCACGGGAAACGGACGTGCTCCGGCTCATCGCTGCCGGGAAAGCGAATAAGGAAATCGCTGCTCAGTTAGGTCTCACCGAACAAACCGTGAAGAGTCACGTCAAGAACATTCTTGGCAAACTTGGCGCCAACGACCGGACGCATGCCGTCACGACCGCACTGAAGCGCGGGATCATCGATTTGTAGCGCTCCCATTGCTTGTTTATGAGCAGCGGGACTGCTTCGCGCGGCACCAGATCCCTCTAAAGAGGGATGACCGGGAAGACTTTGGAGGGTGTTTAGCGGCGTTATGAATTCCGTACCATGGAGTCAGGATGCGCTCTGCAACGTCTATTTTCAACCTTTCCCAATAGCTGGCCCGGCGTCGGCCTCTTGCTCTTCCGGCTTGGCGTAGGCAGCGGTCTACTCTATCTCGGCATAAGCCCTCTCTTGGGAGCGTTCGGCGAACCGGTTACCGCCGCCCCGAACTTGATCGAGGCCGCCGCGGCGATCTTCCTCCTGGCTGGCTTGTGGACGCCCCTAGCCGGAGCGCTCCTCGCGCTGGATGAGTTATGGATCGCGTTCTCACACTATTCTTCTCAATCGGAAAGCCATTGGATTCACATCCTTTTTGCAGTGCTAACCGCTGGCGTGGCGATGCTCGGCCCTGGCGCATGGTCCATCGACGCTCGCCTGTTCGGAAGAAAGCGCTTCAAGATGGAAGATCGCAACCGGGGTAGGAAGCCATCCCTCTAGAGAGGGACGCGAGCCGCAAACCATCGAGGGGCCTCTTTGAGATCAATCTGGGGGCGATGCCAAGCCCGATTACGGCCACAATGAGGGACAGAAGAAAGTGATCATGCGAGATGTCCGGAAGTCACTTTATCCCAGTCCGCGTCCGACGGGATTGTCACGGAATTGTAGCGGAACGCCAGGCAGCCTTCCGTCATCAGTTCAAAGAAACATGATTGGTCCCACGAGGAGGAGACAATGACCACGCTAGATCTGATCGGATCCAGTCCGAAATTCCGGGCAGTGCTGACCGAAGTTGAGAGGGTCGCGCCAGTGGACTGTGCCGTCCTCATCCAGGGCGAAACGGGTACCGGGAAAGAAGTGATCGCAAGAGCCATTCATGAGGCCAGCCCTCGCCGTAATCACCGTTTTGTGGCCCTTAATTGCGCGGCGATTCCGAGCGCGCTGCTCGAGAGCGAACTGTTCGGTCACGAAAGAGGCGCGTTCACGGGCGCCTGCACACAGACCAAGGGGCGCTTTCAGCTGGCCGATGGGGGCACGCTCTTTCTGGACGAGATCGGCGACCTGCCGCTGGAACTTCAGCCCAAGCTCCTGCGCGCGCTGCAGGAGCAGGAGTTCGAGCGATTGGGCAGCAGCCAGACCGTGCGGGTGAACGTGCGCGTGGTGGCGGCGACCAACCAGGATCTCGAGCAACTCGTAAGTAAGAAGCTCTTTCGGATAGACCTGTTTTACCGGCTGAACGTAATTCCTATCTGCCTGCCTCCGCTGCGGGAGCGCGTTCAGGACATCCCGTTGCTGACCGAGTTCTTCGTCGCAAAATTTGCTGCGCGCCTCAACAAAACCATCGATTCGATTCCCGATGAAGTGATGGCGGTACTCCAGGCGCACGACTGGCCCGGTAACATTCGCGAACTGCAGAATTTCCTCGAACGGGCGGTGCTCTATTCGCCCGGGCCGGTGCTGCGCCTGCCGCTGGAGTTGAAGCAGACGGTGAAGCAGAGTTCGGAGAGCGCTGCGCGCACGCTGGCCGACGCCGATCGGGAGCATATCCTGGAGACATTGAGGCAGACGGACTGGCTGATTGGAGGACAGGACGGAGCGGCCAGCCGGCTGGGATTGCCGCGCACCACGTTGATTTACAAAATGCGAAAGCTGGGAATTGAGACACGCCGGTCCCCGAGGGCTCGCCGCATTCGGCGGTTGGTGGAGGAACGGTGCCAGGCCGCCACCTGTTGAGGAAACGGCGGGTATCCGGGCGTGTCCCTGGATGCACGCTACCACGCCGCAGTTCCGGGTTTCCATTGCCTGCGATTACCGGAGACCCGCGAGCGTAAGCGCATACCACTGTCGCGAATCCGTCCATGTCTGCTCGACCACAAAGCCCGCATCCTCCAACAGGGCGTCGAGCGTATCTCGGGTGAATTTGTAGCTGCTCTCGGTTTGGATGGTTTCAAAGGCCGCGAATCGAACGTTCAGTTGCGCCGCCGGGATAATGACGCACTGCTCGCGGGTACTCTCCAGGTGCATCTCGATGCGGGACTCCACGCGATTCCAGTGCGCCCGATGCCGGAAGCAGGCAGTGTCAAAGTTCGCACCGAGCTCCCGGTTGAGGCGCTGCAGGATGTTCAAATTGAACGCTGCCGTGACGCCATCTCGATCGTCGTACGCCCGCACAAGAGTCGCCTCGTCTTTTACCATGTCTGTTCCTAACAGCAGCGCATCGCCGGTTTTGAGTTCAGCCCTCAGATTGCGGAGGATGGCGCGAGCCTCCTGCGGCGAGAAGTTGCCGATGCTCGAGCCGATGTAGATCGCGAGCGTGCTCCCCTGGAATCGCTCCAGTTTGGGCGGGTGAGTGACGTAGTTCGCCACGATCGGCTGTAGCTGCACTCCCGGCCACAGGCACCCGATGGTTTTGCACGCCGCATCGAGTGCATCCGGAGAGACATCGACCGGAAGGTAAATTACTTCGTGTCGCAAGCGCGTTGCGGCGTCCAGAAGCATGCCGGTCTTGGCGGCTGTCCCCGCGCCCAACTCCAGCAGGCGCAGCGGCCGGGAGTAACCGGAATCAGTCGCTGTGATGATCGCGCCGGCATAGCTCGCCAGAATGTCGCGCTCCGTTCGCGCCGGATAGTACTCCGGCAGGGTTGTGATGCACTCGAACAGACGTGAACCCTCGGAATCGTAGAACATCCACGGAACCAGGGATCGTGGACGTTTGAGCAGGCCGCGCCAAACTTCATCGATCAGCGCTGCACGCGTGTCCACGGGGGCAAGGCCTTTCGCTTCGAATGTCCGAAAATCGGTAGTGAAGTTCATGCTAGAAACCCCTCCGGCGGCCACACGAATTCCCGTGAATTGCCCATCGCGTCGCCGGCTGAAAGAAATTGCGGTGACTTGCTCATGGTGACTCGCGGGCGTGACGCAGGATCCAGTTAGAGATCAACTTCGATATCGCCGGACGGTGTCGAACAACAGATCAGCACGTTGCCCATGGCCGGTGGTTCCAGCGGATCGGGCTGATATTGGACAGCTCCGCCGATCAACGCGCATTCGCAGGTATGGCAGACCCCCGTACGGCATGACCATCGTGCTGGAACATCGCAAGCTTCTGCAAGGTCCAGCAAACTGGAAAAGCGTGAATCCCATGGAACCGTGAGCCCGCTGCGGGTAAATGCAATTTGCGGTCCCCTGCCGGGCTCCCCCGCGGGAGCGTGAACGGACGGGTGGTTGGATCGCGCAATTCCCGGTGTGATCGCCGCTTCCGTCCCAAAGACCTCCGCGTAAATTCGCGTGGAATCGACGCCCCGGGTCTTCAACCCGGCAGTCAGGTCCCGAAGGAATGCCGGCGGACCGCACAGGTAAAAATCCGCGTCGCGAGTTACACCCAGCCGATCGAGCAGCGGCGCGTCCACATGCCCGACCGAGTCGTAGTCCACGCCGAGTTTGTCCTCGGAGTCGGGCTTGCTGTAGACCACGTGGCTTCGACTGTTTACGAGCGATCGGAGGAGTTCACGCGACTCTTGCGCAAACGGGTGCTGGGCTCGGTCACGCGCTCCGTAGATCCACCAGACCTCGCGAGGAGAAGCCGCCGAAGCCAGCCAGTGCAACATAGCGAGAACGGGTGTAGCCCCGATGCCGGCACTGAGCAAAACGACCGGCGCGTCCCCGGACCTCAGCGTAAAATCCCCCCGAGGCGCACTGACCTCCAGGGTATCGCCTGCGTGGATGTGATCGTGAAGATAGGAGCTGGCAGCCCCGTTCACCTCCCGCTTGACGCTCACCCGATAGGTTCCAGCGCCAGGCATGCCCGACATCGAGTAATTCCGGAGGAGCGCCGGGGCGTTCGCGGTTACTCGCAACCGTAGAACGAGGAACTGTCCCGCCAGGGGCGCTGGCAGGGATTCACCGTCCGGCTTTTCGAGAAACAAGGACACTACATTGACGGCTTCCCGATCGACTCTGGCGACGCGGACTGGCCGAAAACCCGGCCAGGCGGGCGGAGGACTTCTTGAGGCCTTCAGCCCGGGATTCCCTCCATCTGAGGTCTTCTGCTCTGCGATTGCTTTTAACGACGTTTTCCAGCCCTGGCTGAGCGCCGGCACTCGCAGGGAGCGTTCCAGTTTTTCGCGCGCGGGGTTCGGCAAATACAGCAGGGCATCCACGTCTGCGACAGTGATGCGCTCGGGGCCTTCCGCGGCTTTCACGATTTCGTCGCCAGCGCCCACTTCACCTTCCTCCAGCACGCGAAGGTAGAAGCCGGGCCGGTGATGTGACACAAGCAGGGCGGCCATTGCCGGCTCTGCCATTCTGATACCCACGCGATAGCAGGTGACGCGCGGCTGGGTGACCTCGAAGAGCGCGCTTCCAATGCGGTATCGATCGCCAATACAAACCTCAGCGTCGGGCAAGCCGGATACGGTGAAGTTCTCACCGAACTGTCCCATTGAAAAATCGTTGCGATGGAGATAAGTCTCCCAGTAGCGATACGCGTCCATTTGATACACCATCACCGCGCGGTGCTCGCCTCCATGCCCGGCGAGATCTCCCTGCCCGTCGCCGTCCAAATTCAAGCGGCGGGCTGCAATCCTGCCCTGCACTGGCTTCTTCCAGATCGCGGTGTGGACTTTCTCGCCTCTCCAATCGATATCACGAGGGAGCCCGACATTGATCGATACAAGCTGTGCCATCAGAACCCCTTCCGGCAGATCGGATTCCACCAGCGCCGCGTGTAGTATCTCAAAGATACGCGGGGGGAGACAGGAAATGACGGCAGTCCGTGTCGGCGTATTGACGGGGGACGGCCACGGGCGTTCCCGTTGGACCTGTTTGGAAAGTCGGATCGCGTCGGCCCGCTGAGTCGGTCCGCCAACAACAGCGTGCGGCGGTCGCCTTTCTGTCTTTCGTTTCAACTCCTTCGCTGTGGCATAGTACCTGCCTATCCAGGGAACGGGCAAGCGCTGAACGGTACTGGCAGTAGACCGAGGGAGAACGCTATGAAAATTCTGATGGTGCTGACGTCGCATGATCAATTGGGCAACACTGGCCGCAAGACCGGCTTCTGGCTGGAGGAATTCGCGGCTCCATACTTCGTCTTCCGTGACGCCGGTGTCGAATTGACGTTGGCTTCACCAAAAGGAGGGCAGCCCCCGGTTGACCCAAAGAGCGATTTGCCGGAGAACCAAACTCCTGCAATGGCACGGTTTAAGCAGGACACGGACGCACAGAAGCAGCTATCCCGCACGGTGAAACTTTCCGACATGAGATCGGAGGATTTCGACTCGATCTTTTATGTGGGGGGCCACGGTCCCATGTGGGATCTCGCCGATAACCCCGATTCGATCGCGTTGATCGAGTCTTTCTACAACTCCGGCAAGCCAGTGGCCGCTGTCTGCCACTCGCCGGCTGTCTTCCATCGCGTTATGTATCGGGGCCAGCCTTTGGTCAAAGGCAAGCGTGTAACCGGCTTTACCAATGGCGAAGAAGCCGCGGTCCATTTGACTCGCGTCGTGCCTTTTCTTGTTGAAGACGAGCTGAAAAGAATCGGCGGCCTCTACGAGAAGGCGGCCGACTGGGCGCCCTTCGCGATCGTTGACGGTCGAGTTGTGACCGGTCAGAATCCGGCTTCCTCCACGGCCGCGGCCAAAGCCCTGATGGAAGTACTGATGGCGAAGGCGGCTGAAGTTTCCCGGTAGAGCGCGGTCGAACTATTTGTGGGGAAGCCGAACCTGTTGTGACGGTCTCTCGAAGAAAGAAGGAAGAGGATGTCATCCAGGCATGCGTTCCTGATTGCCGCCGCTCCTTTTGGGATTGGCGTCCACGCCGATTGGTTCGCCAGACACGACTCCGATACCGCACCCGCGCCGTTGGGCCAAACGCAAGCCGCGGTTCACAGGGTGTTCAGTCTGATCGGCCACGGGCAACTGGTCCTCCAGGACGTTCTTGCCTTGGAGGAGCGATGCCGAGAGAGAGCGCGCCTCTTGCGCGAACTGCAGGACGTTCTGCCCCGGGGATCCCCCGGAGCATCCATGCTGCCGCACCGCGCGATGCAATCAACACATGCCGACTCGCCTCTTGAGCTCGCACTCAGGCGCGCCCTTCGCCTGGTGCGCCGGGCGATTGCTGAAAGCCGTGCAACCGCACAGGGGCTTCGAGTGAGCCCGCCTGAGGCAGCGACTCTCGAACGGGCCCTGGCGTTGTTTCTAGGCGAAGTCTTGCCCGCTCCGGGGGTGAGGATTCGAACTTTCGTCCAAGGAAAGCCGCGCCTCGTGAAGCCGGCCATTCAGGAGCAACTGTTGTTGATCGGCCGGGAAGCAGTCAACAACGCGTTGCACCATGCCCGAGCGACCAGGATCGAGGTTGAAGTCCAGTACCTGCGCACCCGCTTATGTGTCCTGGTTCGTGACAACGGCTGCGGGCTTAGTTCCGAGGAGATTCAAAAAGGCGGGGATTCGCGCTGGGGTCTCCACGCAATGCGCGAGCGGGCTGAAAACATTGGCGCGCGCTTCACGGTGTGGAGCAGGCCGGGTTCAGGGACAGAGGTACGCGTGGTTGTTCCGGCCGTCGTGGTGACGGCTTCTTCCTGATGGAGCGCCTGCAGCGATGCGGAACCGCGTTGACCCAAATGCAACGTAAGTGCCACTCATGAGGACCTACAAGAAATGAAACGTTCCCCAGGGGCTGACCGGCCGGGCGATCCGATGAGCGGCGCCTGTTCCCTTCCGGCCGCAACCGGTACCCGCTCGAGAGGGCGTTCTTGCGTCCTTGCCTGTGTAGCTTTTTTCGCCGGTTCGGCGCTGTTCGGACAACAAGGGCCCTTTCAGGGCAGCGTTCCGTCGGGAAATGCTTCCGTCACTCCCCTCTCGCTGACGCTGCGCGCTGCGATCGACCGCGGCCTGCGAGCGAACCTCGGTCTGCTGCTCAGCGGACAGGCGAGCGAATCGGCGCGTGGTGAGCGGCTACGGTCTTTGAGCGCTCTTCTGCCGCAGGTGACCGGAGCGGTCAGCGAGAACGTCCAGCAAATCGACTTGCCAAGCCACGGGATCAACTTCCACAGCGGCGGCTTTTCCAGTCCGGCACTTGTCGGCCCCTTCCAGTATGCCGATGCGCGGGCTTTCGCCTCTTTCAGCGTTTTTGATTACGGCCTCCGCAAGAGCTATCGCGCCGCTCAGGAGGGCCAGCGCGCCGCCCAGCTCTCGGTCAAGGACGCGCGTGATCTAGTGGTGCAGGCCGTGGCCAACGCCTACCTGCTCGTGATTGCCGGTTCTTCCCGGGTGCAAGCCTTACGGGCGCAGGTGCAAACCGACGAGGCCATCTACGACCGCACCGCCGACCAGAAACATGCCGGGACCGCGGCGGCGATTGATGTGCTTCGGGCTAACGTCGAACTGCAGCAGGAGCAGCAGCAGCTGATCGCGCAGCAAGATCAGGTTGCCAAGGACAAGTTGGCCTTAGGGCGGGTGATCGGCCTGCCGGCAGGCCAGCAGTTTGCGATCGCCGACGCGGAACCGTACTCGCCGCTGGAGACGATGACCCCGGACCAGGCGCTGCGGGTGGCTTATGAACAACGCGCCGATTTCCAGAGCGCCAAGGCCAGCGTGCGCGCCGCCGAGGATTCCGTTAGTGCGGCTCGCGCCGAGCGCTACCCGAATGTCGGGGTCGCCGCAGATTACGGCGACGTTTCAACGGCGCCGGCGAGTTCCCACGGAACGTTTACGTTTCAGGCTTTCGCGAAATTCAATATTTTCGATGGCGGCCGGATCAGCGGCGACATCATTCAAGCCCGGGCGGCGTTGAAGCAGCGCCAGGATGAACTGGCGGATCTCGGCGGCCAGATCGATTATCAAGTGCGGGCGGCCTTGCTGGATATCCAGTCTGCCGCCGACCAGGTAGCTGTCGCCCGGAGGAGTCTGGATCTTGCAAACGAGACCCTCACACAAGCCCGGGATCGCTTCGCGTCTGGAGTCACCGACACCATTGAGGTTGTGCAGGCACAAGGATCGGTTGCCGTGGCCAATGACAACTTGATTGCTGCCTTGTATGCCCACAATCTCGCGAAAGTCGAACTCGCGCGCGCCCTGGGATCTACCGAGCAGCACATTCAGAATTTCATGGAGGTAAAGTAACCGTGGCTGACGTCACAGCAACCGCAAGCGAAAGCCAAGCCGCAAGCCCCCGCCCGGCGGATTCCTTCCGTCCCCAGCCGCATCGAGGCCGCAAGGCGCTCGTTCGCGCGATTGTGCTCCTGATTGCCTTGGTCGTGGTAGGCGCCGGCTCGTTTTACGCCTGGAGGTATTTCAGCGCGTATGAATCGACCGATGACGCGCAAGTCGATGGGAACATCAACGCCATCAGCGCGCGGATCAACGGCTACGTGGTGGATGTGCCCGTTGACAATGAGCGCCACGTGAAAGCCGGCGATGTGTTGGTCCGTATCGATCCTAAGGACTACGAGGTCGCGCTCGCTCAAGCCGAGGCGGACCTGGCTGCCGCCGAGGCGAGCCTTCAAAGCTCTCGCACCGATGTGCCGGTTACCTCGACGACCACCAGCAGCGCGTTAACCTCAGCGCGTTCCGGCAAAGTGGATGCCCTCGCGGCCTTGTTGGGCGCCCAGCGGCAGTTGAGCGCGGCGCGGGCGCGGCTGGTGAATGCCCAAGCCAATGTGCGCGAAGCCGAGGCGACGCATAAGAAGGTTGCCGACGACGTGGTTCGCTACAAAATGCTGGTGGACAAGGATGAAATTTCCGAGCAGATCTACGATACGGCGGTGAATACGGCCAATTCCGCCAACGCGACCGTAGACGCCCGCCGCGCAGCCGTCGCCGAGGCGGAGGACAATGTCCGCGTCGCGCAGGCCGCCATCGATCAGGCCAATGCGCGCATCGCCCAGGCGGATGCTTCGATCCAGGCCGCGTTAACTGCGCCGCAACAGGTGGCCATCAGCCAGGCGCGCGCCAAGACGTCGGAAGCCCAAGTGCTTCAAAAGCGCGCTGTCGTCGACCAAGCCCGGTTGAATCTCAGCTACTGCACCATTGTCGCGCCGGTTAGCGGCATCGTCGAAAAGAAGAGCGTGGAGGTGGGAAGCAATGTCTCTCCCGGCCAGGAGCTGATGGCCGTGGTCCCTTTGGATGACATCTGGGTCACGGCCGATTTCAAGGAGGCTCAGTTACGCCACATGAAAGCGGGCCAGCGAGTCACGTTTAGTGTGGATGCCTACGGCCGGGAATACACCGGGAGAGTCACCGGGATCGGCGGCGCGAGCGGTTCGCTGCTCAGCCTGCTGCCGCCGGAAAATGCCACCGGGAATTTCGTGAAGGTCGTTCAGCGCCTTCCGGTGCGAATCGATATCGATCCGAACCAAAACCGCGATCATCGGCTGCGGCCCGGCATGTCCGTGGAGCCCAAGGTCTATGTCCGGTAGCGCGGACGTGCTCGCGGCGCCTGCGGTACCCTGGCACCCGAAATACAATCCCTGGCTGATCGGCGTGGTGGTCGCGATGGCCGCGTTCATGGAGGTGCTCGACACCAGCATCGCCAATGTGGCGTTGCCGTACATGGCCGGGGGCCTGGGGGCGAGCAACGACGAGAGCACCTGGGTTCTCACGTCCTATTTGGTCTCCAACGCCATCGTCCTTCCCATCAGCGGTTGGCTGGCCAGCCTCTTCGGCCGAAAGCGCTTCTTCATCGTCTGCATTTTTATATTCACCCTGGCCTCGGTTCTCTGCGGCAGCGCCACGGGCCTCAGCATGCTGCTCCTCTTCCGTGTTGTCCAGGGCGCCGGCGGCGGCGGACTCCAGCCCATGGCGCAGGCGATCCTCGCCGATGTGTTTCCGCCGGAGAAGCGCGGCCTCGCGTTTGCGCTCTACGGAATCACGGCCATCATGGCGCCCACCATCGGACCGACCCTGGGCGGGTGGATCACTGACAACTATTCGTGGCGCTGGATCTTTTTCATCAACCTGCCGGTGGGAATACTGGCGATGTTCCTGGTCATGCGCCTGGTGGAAGATCCGCCGTTCCTGCGGCAGACCAAGCGGGCCGGCGTGACCGTCGACTTCATGGGCATCTCGCTGCTTGCTTTGGGTGTGGGAGCGCTTCAGGTGGTGCTGGATAAGGGACAGGAAGATGATTGGTTCGGCTCCCGGTTTATCACCCGCCTGGTCATCGTCTCGGTGGTTTGTCTGGTTGCTCTTGTGATCTGGGAGTGGCGTCATAAGGCACCCATCATCGACGTGCATCTGTTCAAGAACTTCAACTTCGCCACTGCCAACGTCATGATGTTTATTTTCGGCGTTCTGCTGTTTGGCGCACTGGTGACGATGCCCCAGTTCCTCCAGACGGTGTTGGGATACACGGCGGAGAATGCCGGGCTGGTTCTGTCGGGCGGCGGCTTTGTCGTGCTGGCGCTGATGCCCATCGTAGGCATGCTGGCCGGAAAATATCCGGCCAAATACATCATCGCCGCGGGGTGGCTGGCGCTGGCGATCGGGATGTATGTCTCCACGGTGCAGTTGGACACATTGATCAGTTTCCGGTCGGCTACCGTGTTGCGTTTGATTCAATCGGTGGGGCTCGGCCTTCTGTTCGTCCCGGTAACCATGGCGGGCTACATCGGGATGCCCGCCGAAAAAGCCAATAGCGTCGCCGGCATCATCAACTTCATGCGCAATATCGGCAGCAGCGTGGGAACCTCGATGGTCACCACCCTGTTGGCACGGCGCGCGCAGGTTCACCAGGTGGTGCTGTCGCAGCATACCTCTCGGTTTGATCTCTCTGTTCAGAACCAGGTGAAAGCTTTGAGCCTGCGGCTGGTTCACTCCGGCTCGAGCGTTGCCGACGCGCCCCACCTGGCTTACGGTCTGCTTTACCGGGCCGTCGGAGGACAAGCCGAGACTCTCGCCTACATCGATATCTTCCTGGTGCTCACCCTCGCCGCGAGCATCATGTTTGTGCTCGCCTTCATCGTTCGCAAGAATGATCCCAAGGCCGGCGCCGGAATGGCTGTGGGTTAGGAACGCGAGGTATATCCGGCGAGGCTACTCCATGATCAAAATCATTACCATTGACCGCGAATACGGCAGCGGAGCGGCGGAGATCGCTTCCGCACTTGCGGAGCGGCTGGGTTGGAAATTATGGGACGAGCTGCTGACCGTCGAGATCGCCCGCATCATGGGCTGCGATTGCCCGGCGGTGGAGGAGCGTGAGGAGCGCCGCGACGCGCTGCGCTACCGGCTCTTCAAGGGCTTCATACGCGGCAGCTTCGAGGGCACGCTGCAGGCTCAGCGGGTGAGGTTCGTGGATGCTGACTGTATTCGCGAGGCCGCCGAAAGAGTCGTGCGCCAGGCCGCTCGAGAAAGCCATTGCGTCATCGTCGGACGCGGGTCGGCCCATTATCTTCGATCCAATCCGGATGCTTTCCATGTGTTCCTTTACGCGCCACTTCAAGAAAAGATCAAGCGGCTTCGGGCCATGGGCAAGAGTGAGGAAGAAGCCCACGTGCTGGTCGGGACGGTGGACCAGGACCGGGCCGCGTACATCAAGCAATACTTCAAAATCGAGTGGCCGTTCCGCGAGATTTTCGATCTCATGATCAATTCCTCGCTGGGCGATCGCGTGGTAGTGGACACGATCCTGAATTCCGTTGCCATTATCGAAAGATCGCTCGCGCGCCGGTAGCGAAGTGGACTTTGTCCCACATGCCGGCATCCGATGTATGACCGGCCGTCACCGAATTCCACTATTAGAAATGCTCGCTGACCGCGAAAAGAAAGTAAACCAGGGGAAGATAGACAATCGACGCCATCAGCAGCCGTCGGGCATCGGCATTGGATCTCCGAAAGGCCAGGCGGGCGCTGTAGTAGAGAAGGCCGCCGCTCAACAAACACGCCGCAACCGTACTAGCGACGTTGAAACCCGTGATGATGATTTGTCCAATGCTCACCGGGATGAGGAGCACCGACGGCACCAGGGCCTGCCAGGCCATGACGCGTCCTGCCCGCTCTCCTCGAGGAAGCACGAGATAACCCGCCCGGGAATAATCTTCGCGGTACATCCACGCGATCGCCATGAAATGCGGAAGCTGCCATAAGAACAGAGTGGCGAACAAGGCCCACGCAGCGATGCTCAATTCTCCCGACGCAGCGGCCCATCCGATGAGCGGCGGCATTGCGCCAGGAATCGCTCCGGCGAGCGTGCAGAACGGGGTCTCACGTTTGAGCGGCGTGTACAACAACAAGTAAGCCGCTGACGTCAGAATCGCGAGACAGCTCGCGAGCCAGTTCGTGGCGGCCATCAGGTAGGCGGCGCCCGTGATCGAAAGGACAGCTCCCAAACAGGCGGCCTGGTGGGGCTGCAGCCTGCCACAGGCAAGCGGCCGACGCCGGGTTCTTCGCATTTGGGCGTCGAAGCGCCGCTCGAGGTATTGATTCAAAGTGCTTGCGCCGCCGGCCACCAGGACAGTGCCGGCCAGGGTGTGCAGAAGGGTCAGCCACGGAAAGACGGGCTGTTCGCCCGGCAGGCCCAGGTAAAAACCTGTGAGCGTGGCGATCGCGATCAAGAAGCTGATCTCGGGCTTCGTCAAAGCAACGTAGTAGCCCGCTTTAGCCCAGGCGCGCGATCCCACAGATTGGGGGCGGGCTCGCACCACTTCCAGCGCGGCGTTCACATGGCCTCCACCGGCGAGCGGCGTTCGTGTGGCGACAGGGTCCGAACTGTAATGGCGACCGCCGGGATAAGGTAAGCAAACGTCACCCAGGTCCACATCAATGCGCCCGCGATTTCCTGGTCCGCAAGCGGAGAGAGCCCCCATGCACGGGGAACTGATTGGTAGTGCGGGTACACAACGCGATTACAAAATGTCAGGAAGGCGGAGAGCACATCGCAAGGCAGCGTGGCGAGGAAAAGATATACGGGCGCCGACCACGGTGACCCCGCGTCGCCGCCAGGTTTGAATGGGACTACCGGAAACCAGAAAAGCAAACCCGCGGCAAGGAAACTAGCGTGTTCTACTGCGTGCCAGCCTGGCGCTTGCATACCAGCCTGGAACAGCGCCGGCACGTGCCATACCATCACCGTGCCTGTCCCGGCGAGCCAGCATAATACGGGATGGAGGCGCGATCTCAGTCTCCGAACTATTCCAGGAGCACCGAGCAGGAACAATGGCGCGGCCACCGTCATCAATAGAAGGTGCTGCAGCATGTGCGCAATCAAGAACTGGTGATCCAGGCTCGCAAAAGGTGAACCCAGAACAACCCAGAGCACTACCAATCCGGTCATCACTGCAGCAAGCCGGCGCTTATCGCCGGTGCCGGGGTGGATTGAGTGCGCAACGCGGAAACTGGATGACATAACCGGCCTATGGGCTTACGTCCGTTATAGCGGAGCGCGAAGCATCCCGAGCCGGCGGTTGTCCCGCCGGATGCAGCGTTTCGAGGAAGGCCACCAGAGCGGTGGTCTCCGCTGGACTCAAGTTTTTTCCATAAGCAGGCATGTTGCCGCCGCCCTGAATCACCTGGCGGATCAACTGATCCTGTGCCAGTTGGGCGGCAACACGGTCCAACGCCGGCCCGCGCTGCCCTCCCACACCTCCCAGCGCATGGCAGTTGTGGCATTGCTTCGCTTGGAAAACGAGCGCACCCTGGCGCTCCAGAGCCGTGCGACCTTTCAGGTCATTGGCGGGAATCGGATCGCCGCTCCACGCGTCCATTACCGGACTCCAGGGAGCATAGCCGGCCAGGTGCGTGAATGTGCCGAGCGAGACCGCGCTGATGAGAACCGTCAAAACGGCGATCGGCCGTCGCTTCCAGCTCTTCTCGCCTTCCCCGGAGAAAAAAGGAAGGGTCAAAAGAACGGCGAGTACGATCACCGGTCCTATCAGCAGCACCGGCGTTTCGAGCGCTGGCGGGAGCAGAGACAGGATGGCGTAAAGCCACAGAAAGAAATAATCCGGACGCGGTACAGTCTGGATAATGGTTGGATCGGGCTGCCCGCTAGGCCCGAACGGGCCAAAAAACAGGGCGCATGCAGCGACAGAGAGCAGGATGAAGGCCGAAAAGCATAGGTCCTTCCCGATCGCGCCCGGAACAAACGGAACACCCTCTTTTTGCGTTAGCTCGTGATACTCCTGGATATATGTCGCACGCCGAACCAGACGTCCCGGCATAGGCCACTCGTTGATTCCAAGCTTCAGGACCAGAAACAAGTGCAAGGCGACGAAGGCGATCAGCGATCCTGGAATCACGAAAACATGCAGCGCAAAGAATCGGGAAAGCGTCGCGCCAGCGATGATCGGGCCCCCCAGCAACAGCTTCACAATCCACGGCCCCACCACTGGCACACGGCTGGAAATGGATGCGCCGATGCCGAGGCCCCAGTACGCGTCCTGATCGAACCGGAGCACCTGACCGGAGAACGCCATTCCCAGCGTCAACAGCAGCAAGAGGACGCCGATGATCCAGTTCAGCTCCCGAGGAAACTTGTAAGCGCCAAACAGGAAGACCTGGACCATGTGGATGAGGACGATCGCGATCATGAAGTTGGATCCCCATCCGTGCAACGCCCGGATGAACCAACCCAGAGCGACCTGGTGATTGAGGACCTGGAGGCTACTCCACGCTTCCGCGCCGGAGGGGACGTATAGGAGGGCGAGCAGGACTCCCGTGACGAGCTGAAGACCGAAAACGGTCAGCGCGGCGCTACCGAATACGTAGGCCCAACTCGCGGTTTGGCGCGGCACGCGATGCTCGAAGACCTCACGAATCGGCGTGGCGACTTGGAGGCGCTGTTCGAACCACGCTCCCACCTTTTTGATCAGGCGCATGGCTGTTGTCCTATGGCGATGTGGATCAGGCGAGCCGTAGGACTGCCCACCGTCGGCATCTCGCCTGCCTGAACCAGCAGATTTCCCTGCTCCACTTTGTAGCGATATTCGAACAAGCCGCGCTCCGGAGGCCCGGAGGCCCGTGAGCCGTCGGCATAATAGACCCCGCCGTGGCACGGGCACATGAATAGACCGGATTGTGGAAACCAGCGAACCGGGCATCCGAGGTGAGCGCAATTGATTGCGAAGACCTGAAGTTTCTGGCCGTCGATGTTGCGAACCCAGCAAGGGACCTTCGCCGTGTCGCCATCGGACGGATTCGCGCCGGGATTGCGAAAGCTCGCCAGGCGAGTCTGTCCTTGGGGAAACTGTTCCAGCGGTCCAAGCGGAATCCAGGCCTCGTAGCTGGACCTCCGCCCCCGGACCGCAGGCGAAAGAAGATAGCGTACGATCGGCGCCGCCAGGACGAGCCCGACAGCGCCGTTCAAAAGCAGACCGAGCTTAAAGAGCATTCCACGGCGCGTTGGCCCATTAGATTGGTTCATCGGAGTTGTCCCTTCAATTGCGCCTCGATCGAATAGGGCTGGCCGGGAAATCTCGGTCTTTGGGCCGAAAGCCACGCCACAACGTCGGTAACGTCCTGGGCTGACATGGGTTTCCCGGGAAGGTTGGCGCGCCAGTCCGGCGCGCCAAGTTCAGGCCGCCCGGCGATCACGGTCGTGCGCAAACCCTGATCGCTCACCAGGCCGAGAAACGACCCGTCGACAATCGAACTGGCGCGTTTCGTGCCTCGCCCATCCGGTCCATGACACGATGAACAATACGAGACATACACGGCCGCACCGTGTGTGGAGTCGCCGGGGGCGACCGCCGAATACGGCGGGGGATTGGCGCCGCGCAGAATATCCGGTTTCGACCAGCGCGATCGAATCCCATTCACGACCACCCCAATCTGCTCGTCGGTGAGCATTCCGCCGAAGTGTTGCGCAAAGGCCGGCATGGACGTTCCCGGGACGCCCTCGGAGGCTACCCGGCGGATCGTAGCGCCGTCGGCGATGGCCAGGTACACCGGATTGCTCAGTCCGATCGCGGCTCCGCCTCTCCCGTCCGGGCCGTGGCATCCGGCGCAATTCCGCGCGTACAGAGAACTAAAGTCCAGTACCCTGTCCGGACGTACCGGGGGAGCTGCCACGGGCGGAGCATCGCAGGCCGCGAGGGCAAGCAAAGAGACGAGCGTGAGATTCAAATGCAGATTCAAGGCTGTTGGTCCTCATGGCGGGATTCGCCTCTCAAGTCCGGCGATTCCACACCGGCTCGAAGCAGAAACGGCATCCCTTGCTCCGTGCGCACGCGCTCTTGCCGCGAAACCACCAAACCGGCGGCCAACCCGAATCCGAGTTGGGAGAGCGCAAACCAAAGCCAGTTGATCCTCTGATCCATGACGGGATTAACGATTCCGAGAATGCTGTAAACGAGACCGGACCACATCACCGGCGCGATCAATCCCCCCAGCAAAATCGGATGTCGCGGGACCATCGGCAACATGGCGCCATAAAGCAGTCCCGCCATCAGCGACATGATCAGGTGCAGCGGAATTGCGATGAGGAGAGCTTCCAGGCTGAATTGCGCGAGTTGTGAAGTGCTCGCGGAGGCCGTCTCGGGAAAGAACCCAGCCACGAGCAGATTGATCGGATACCAGATACTCGTGTGGCTGAGGAGCCCGTACGCCATGGCCAGGACCGCCATCACAACGCACCCGGCCAGCCCGCCTTTGACTCCCGCCGAGATCGGATAGATTTCAATTGGCAGCCACACGCGCTTCGCATCGGGTGCGACCGCGACCCGTTCCACCTGCGGGCGAGCCGTCGCGATGACTACCTGCTCCAGTTCGACGGGGACGCGTTCAGGGGCTTCAGCAGGGAACAAGGCGCGAAACCAGCCAAGAATCCCCGCGATCACGAGGGCGCCTCCCAGAATCGAGACGGACTCGCCGGTCATGAGGCCCGCTGCTACCGTCGTCAGACCAAACGCGAGCACCAGTGGCCACGCTGTCGCCCTGGGGACGTCAATGGTTCCCAGGGGGGTCCCTCTCCCGGTCGTTTCGATGCTATCTTCCGATGACATAGACCACCGTGAACACAACGATCCAAACCGCGTCGACAAAATGCCAGTACATCGACAGGACCTCCAACCGGCCGGCATGTTCCTGCTTTACCAGCCCGAACGCGCTGAATACGGCCACCGACGCGAGTGCGATCAATCCGACGGTCACATGAAACGCGTGCAACCCAACCAGCGAATAGTATGTGGTCCCGAACAGGTTGGTAGAGATCGTCAGTCCCTCGTCGTAAATCAGATGGCGCCACTCGCTAGCCGTTCCGCCCAAAAAAAGAGCGCCTAAGACTAACGTGAGAAGCCAGCACCAACGGAATATCTGCTGTCGTCCTGCTTTGAGCTGCCGGACCGCAAAATGGATCGTGACGCTCGAGGATAGCAGGCAGACGGTGAAGAACACGGGAACGCGCAGAACGTTCTGGGGCAGAGGGCCGGTCAGGCTCTTGCCCACGTAGAACAGATAAGCGATGACAAAGATCGTGAAGATCGCGGACTCGGCAGCGATCAGGCAGTACATGCCTACCACGCCGCGCGATGGCAGAACCCACGGCCGCTGGCGCGGCAACGGGATGGAAACAGCGCTCATGCGGATCGCCTCCTCACTCGTACGTCCAATCCGGGTCTTCGGGGTGCTTCAGGTCCCACAGCGGACGGCGGCTGCGAACTTCCGGAATCGTCGCGAAGTTGTAGGCCGGCGGCGGCGAGGCGATGCTCCATTCCAGGGTCCACGCATCCCAGGGATCGTTACCGGCGGGCTCTCCCCGAAAGTAAGACCACACGAGGTTGCCGAGAAAGACCAGGACCGCTACGGCCTGGACCAGCGTACCGACTGTGACGATGAGGTTCCAGATGTCCCAGCCGCGCCCCGGCTCATAGGTGTAGATTCGCCGCGGCATACCCAGGATGCCCGGAATATGCATTACGGTGAAGGTCAGATGAAAGCCGATGAGGAAGAGCCAAAAGTGAAGCTTCCCGAGCCGCTCGTCGTACATTTTCCCGGTGATCTTCGGGAACCAATAGTAAAAGGCGGCGAAGATGGTGAACAGGATCCCGCCGACAATCACGTAGTGAAAGTGCGCGATCACAAAGTACGACGCGGTCAACTGCCAGTCGAATGGTGCGGCGCCCAGCATGATTCCCGTTAGGCCTGCGATGAGGAACTGAAAAAGAAAGGCGATGCAGAATAGCATCGGCGTCTTGAATTGAAGCTTTCCCCCCCACATGGTGCCGAGCCAGTTGAAAATCTTGATGCCGGTAGGAACTGCGATGGCCATCGTGGACAGTACGAAGAAGGTGTTCGCGTTGGATGACATCCCGACCGTGAACATGTGGTGCGCCCACACGCTCATGCTGATGAATCCGATGCCGACCGTCGCGGCTACCATCACCGGATAACCGAAGATCGCCTTGCGGGAAAAAACCGGAATGATCTCCGATGCGAACGCAAACGCGGGGATGACCAGGACGTATACCTCCGGATGCCCAAAGACCCAGAAGAAATGCATCCACATCACGGCCGAACCGCCCGCCTGGGTGTCGAAAAAGTGGCCGCCCAGATAGCGGTCCACCAGCAGCATGAGCTGCGCCGCCGAGAGCGGGCTGACGACCATCAGCACCAGGCCCGCCATGACGAGGTTCAGCCACGCGAGCAGCGGCATCTTGCCCAGCGTCATCCCGCGACAGCGCATGCAGGCGATCGTCGCGAAGATGTTGACGGCCGTGCCGATGCTGCCGATGCCCGAGACCAACAGCGAAAGGATCCAAAAGTCTGTGCTATGCCCGGGTGAAAACGCCTGCGAAGTAAGCGGTGCGTAAGCGAACCAGCCGACATCCGGAGCGTTCCCGGCGCCATAGAGGCCGTCGCCGCCGATAAAGCTGGAGTAGAGGAGCAGGCCGCCGAAAGCCGTCATCCAAAAGCTGAACGCGTTGAGACGGGGGAATGCCATGTCCCGCGCTCCGATCATGAGCGGGACCAGGTAGTTCGCAAAACCAAACAGGATCGGCATCGCCACGAAGAAGATCATGGTGGTGCCGTGCATGGTGAACATCCGATTGAAGACTTCCGGCGAAACAAAATTGTTCAGCGGGCGGATCAATTGGATGCGCATGATCATCGCTTCCACACCGCCGGCCATCAGCAGCAGCAGGGAGTAGAGGATGTACATGATCCCCAGCCGCTTGTGGTCTACCGTCGTCACCCACTCGTGCAGAGTCTCGACAAAAGGGGTGCGGGTGGACGCAGTCGTTTCCCAGGCGATCGATCCAGTCGACATCAGCGAAGTGTCTCCATATACTCGGTCACCGCGTCCAGTTGTGCGTCGCTCAATCCCATGGCAGGCATCAGGCATCCCGGCTTGAAGACGCTTGGATCGCGGATCCAGCGGCGCAGATTCTGGGGCGTATTGGCCACCGTCCCGGACGCAATCGTGTCACGGCTCATCAGGTGCGTGAGATCCGGACCGAAGCGCCCGTCGGCGACCGTGCCGGCGATCCTATGGCAATTGATGCAAGCCGTGGATTCAAACACGCGCCGTCCCTCGGAAGCCGCGGCGGTCTGCGCGGCGGGTTGCGCTTGCTGCTGGACCCACCGGTCGAAGTCAGCGCGCGTCTGAACGTACACGCGCAAAAGCATCTGTGCGTGCTGCACGCCGCAATACTGCGAACATTGGCCGAGAAACAGCCCGGTCTCGCGCGGATCGATCCACATATGATTCGGGTGATTGGGGATCAGGTCCGTCTTGCCCGCCAGTCGCGGAACCCAAAAACTGTGATCCGTGTCGGCGGAGAGCAGCGTCAGAAAGGTCGGCGTCGGATGGGAAGGATCGCTCACCGGAACGTGCAATTCATTGGCGGTGACGACTTTCAGATCGGGGTAGCGATATTCCCACCAATACTGGTGACCGATCACGGTGACCGCGATCGCCTTCGGAGGAGGAACAGCGTTCTGAATACTCGCGATCACTCGCGCCGATGCGAGAAACAAAACCACGACAATGAGCACCGGGATCACCGTCCAGGCCAGTTCCACCTGCGTGCTCCCATAGACTTGCGCAGGCTCGTGCCCGTTGTCTTCCCGCTTTTTTCGAAACATTATCGTCGCGTAGGCCAACAGGCTGAAGACCACGACAAAAATGGCGCCCGTGACCGCCAGCACGAACATCGATAGCCCGAAAATGGTGTAAGCCGGAGTCGAGACCGGAGCAAAAATGTTGGTAGGGCTCATCCAACCGGAGTTGATGCATCCGGAGTGCCAGCGTGTTTTTTATCGTCGAAGCGATTGTCTGGCGGGACGTTGATCGACCGTGAGCGCAGGCGGCAGCATAGTCTCGCGACCAATAATCGACACCGGATTGTCGGCCGGCGGCGTTAACATACAGAAGCGCACGGACAATTCCGGAACAGCGATGCCATCGGTGCATCTACCACCGTGCTCAAAGCGCCGTCTACTATACGTGGGATGGGTTGTCGTCCAGGCTACCGCCCCGCTCGCTCGATCACTCGGAGAGATCGCCAGCGATGGAAACCGGAAGGCTGTTCGGTTGGTAGTCGAAATAGTCGATTCTTAGCTCGGTGCTTCCGAAAATGCGAACATCCGTGACGGAGTCATTCGACGCGGGAAACCAAAACAAACCATGCTTTTCATAGGTGTGAGCAAAATGGACGCTCTTCACCCAGAAGGAGGGGTTCTTCGCCGGTGCCCCCGCAATGCGGACGATCGCGTACTCCTCCGCATCGACCCAGATTTTTCCGCGGAACAGGTACTTCTTAGGCTCCTTGGGAGCGACATTCAGTACATATGCGTCGCGGCCATCGACTTGGTCCCGGCCGGCCATTTCGAACCAGTAGTTCTCCGGGGTAACGCGCGACTGGTCGCGCGCGCCCGGGCGGGAAGCTTCAGACTCCGCGTCCAGCAGCCTCCCAAATACGTATTTGCGCGCTCCTCCCCATCCCGTCGAAGACACCATTTCGAATTGCTTCGAACCATCCCTCGCGCAGGTTACGCGCACCAGCATCTCAGCTCTCTTGTGATGCCTGGCGTTCTCGAGGACGTAGCGGCGAAGCCCGGTATATCCCCCCAGAGCGGATTGGCGTGCATTGTCGTGTTCCATCATCGCCGCTACTACTTCGTCGGCGCCGGGGAGGTTCGTGACGGTGCCGCCGGCCAAAGCAGCGGCGAAGACTGACAACAATGCAAGTGGTTTCATCGTCCGCCCCTTGTTTTTCTGCCGAACCTAACTGGCGATTTGAATCAGCTCCTGCTTGGGTTCCGCCAACGCGCCGACGCCGCTCAAGCTCAAGCGGAGTTCACGCTCGTATTCCACGATGCGAGCTTCGATGTCGCGTTCGGCATGGACGCGCTTCATAATGTCTTCCCGGTAGCGGCGCAGGAAGTAATCGATGGTCTCCACGCGGATCCTCACCGACCCGGTGGGCTTGTTCTCGTCCAGGTCCTTGAAGCAGAAGTAGGGCGTGTGCGACTTCTCGATGATGCCTTCGATCACGCCATAAATGGGCGCGTCATGGCCGCACTTGAAGTTGGAGATCTCCATGGCGACCAGATTGGGATGCCGCGCCGTGAACTTCGCCGCCCAGATCTTGTGATTCGTGCTGGCGGAGTAGCGCGTCTTCCAGACGTCGGCGATGTCGAGAGGATGCCGGATCACGCCCGCGCGGACTTCGTCTCCGAACAGGCGCTCCAGCAGATCTTCGTCCAGCGGTAGCAGGCTCTGCGAAAAGATGGGATAGCCGAGCTTCTGGAACTCGTCCAGAATCTCGTGATTGAGCCCAGGGTCGTGATGATACGCCCGGCCCAGCATCACAATGCCGATGCGGTCCTCGCGTTCCAACTGGTCCAGCACGTCCCGCGCCTTCCGCCGCATGCCAGTTTCGTATTCCTCCAGCGCCTGGTAGCCCGCCTCGATGGCGCGCTGATTCTCTTCCTGCGAGAGGCCCAGGATCGGCGCAAAGGCGCTGAACATCTGGAACGCGAGCAGTTTCCTGTCCTGCAAATTGAGGACTGGGTTCACGTACTGCAGGTTGCTTTCCGCGAAGATATCGTTCTCTTTGGTGTAGGCGGCTTTCACTGTCTCCGGACACGCGGTGACCGTAGGGCAGGCGTTCGATCCCGTGAGATTCACCAAGGGCGTGTGCAGCACGTCGATCATGGGGAAGAAGATCGCGTCCAACGGCTTCTTGGCGGCTTTGAGCGTCAGCAAATTATGGACGTGCGCAATGCCGATCTTGGCCGGGAAACACGGATCGATCGCGCCTCGGCTCGCGCCTGCGCGATAAAGCTCGGGACTGGTGTAGTCGGAGTAGATCAGATTCTCGGCTTTCAGGCCGAGGCTCTCGAAATAGCCGTTGAACAGCGGCGCGTAGACATAGGCGTTCAGAACGCGCGGGATGCCGATGCGCAAGTTGGGCCGCTTCTTCATAAGCGCCACGCGATCCTTGGAGGTTTTGGTCCAGGCGCGCGCAGGAACCGGATCGGCGACTAACGGAGTACTGCGCGAGCGGAAGGCTTCGTGCGCAGCCAGGTCGACGAAGTTCGGATAGCTCTTCTTGGCCGCGTCGAGTCCGGCCTTGATGTCCTTCATCTCCTCCATGTCTTCGACCGTGCCTTTTTCGCAGGTCGCGATGATGAGGCGCTGCTCGCCGGCTTGCCGCGGCACTTTGGACTGAAAGACCTTCGCGACGGGCACGAAATCGTTGGAGGGCCGAGCGGAGGCACTGGTGTTGACGTCGATGAACGTGCGCAGGCAGTTGTTCTTGCAGAAATAGCAGCGTGTGGCTTCGTTGCGCGTCGTGCGATAAGAGATGTTGCGAACCGCGTCCAAACCGATGAAGCTGGTGCGGCGCCCGTTTCGATAGAGACGTGCCGCCTCCACCGCCGCGCCGATGGCCCCCGATTCGCCGCAATGTTCATGCACGATGATCTCGGGCTTGCGGTCTCCCGAGCGGAAGCTGGAGCGGATGAAATCAACCTCCGCCTTCACCACTGCCAGGTTATTCTGTGTGCCGCCCTGCAGCACGAAGCGCGACCCGAGCGCCGCCAGGTTCGGAATGCTGGCCACGTACAGGAACACGTTCTTCGGCAGCACCGCCGCGAGTCCCGCGAGGATTTCTTCGGCGCGCCAGCCCTGCCGCTGGAAGTTCACGATGTCGGACTGCATGAATACCGCACAACCGTAGCCGAAGACAGGCATGGTGGTGGCGGAGAACGCCAGGTCGGCATACTGCTCCACCTTCAGGCCGAAGCCCTCGGCGGTGCTTTGTAGGAAATAGCCGTTTCCCGCCGAACACTGCGTATTCAGCTTGAAGTCCTTCACGCGGCCGTTTTTCAGCACGATCAGCTTGATGTCCTGGCCGCCGACGTCGACGATCACGTGCGGATCGTCGTAAAACTTCATCGCCGATTCCGTGTGCGCCACGGTCTCGACCAACGCCACATCGGCGTGCAGAACGTCTTTCAGGATGTCCTTGGCATAACCGGTCGTGGCCACGCCCAGCACTTCCAGGTTCGCGCCCTGCTCTTCCACCTGTTGGCGCAGCTTTTCGAACATGTCGATGGTGTCCTGGATGGGATTCCCGTTCGAGAGCTGATAAGCTTTGCAAAGAATGTCGCCGTTTTCGGACAGCAGCACAGCCTTGGTCGATGTCGAGCCGCCGTCCACGCCCACAAAGCCGCCGACGGTGGTTCCGCGCTGAAACGCAGCCGGAACGAATTTCTTGCGGCGGTATGCGGCCCGGAATGCTTCCAGCTCATCGCCGGATTCGACCAGACCGCCCGAGCCCGACGAGGCTTTCTCTTCGGTGCGGCCGATATCGATGTAGTGGATCAGCTTGGCAATACCGCGATAGCGTCCGACATCTTCGTCTTCGGTCTTGCCAAACTCGATGGCGCCCAGCGCCGCGAAATACTGCGCATTCTGCGGAACCTTGATGAGATCCTGCGGCGTCGAGCTATCCGGGACCTCGACCTTCCGCTCTTTCCACATGCGCGGAATGTTGGCTTGCCACGCCTCGCGCATGCCGCGGATGAACGTGTTCGGCCCGCCCAGCAGCAGCACGTGCGGCCGCAAGGTATGGCCGCGCGTGAGCACGCTCAGATTTTGCAGCACGATGGCCTCAAACAACGAAGCCATCAGCTCGTCCGGAGGGGTGCCCTCCTTCTGCAGGCTATTGACGTCGGTTTCTGCGAAAACACCGCACTTGCCCGCCACCTTATGCAGCTTGATTCCCTCGTAGCCTTGCAGGCCCAGCGCCTCGGCTGGAATTTTCAGTTTGGCGTTGATCTTGTCGATCACCGCGCCGGTGCCCCCAGCGCACTTGTCGTTCATCGAGGGGATCTTCTTCTTGCGCCCGCTCTCGGGGTCGTCCTTGAAAACGATGATCTTGGCGTCCTGGCCGCCCAGTTCGATCACCGAGTAGACTTCCGGATGCATCTTCTCCACCGCCAGAGACACGGCGGTGACTTCCTGCACGAACTTCGCGCCTACCAGTTCGGCCAGCGTGCCTCCACCAGAACCGGTCATAAACGCTCGTGAGTTCTCAGAGCTGATTCCGGCCTCCGCCTCCATGCGCTGGAGAAACTCCAGCACTTTCTCGGGCTGCTTGGTTTCGTGACGCTGGTAATCCTGCCAGACAATCTGGTCGCTGGCACTTTCAGCGACAATTGCCTTCACAGTGGTCGAACCCACGTCGAGCCCGACCAGATAGCGGGCCTCCATATCAGACCGCCTGCGCCCCGGAAACGCATACGGTGGACCGTTTCCGCTTCCCGGCGCGCGAGTTCATCAGATCGTTGACGTGCAACACAAACTGGGCGGCCGTGCCGGCGACGCCTTCACGGTGCGGCACGGGATAGAAGGGCCGGCGCAGTTCGCCATGATCGGCCACAAAGCCGCGAATATCATCCAGGCTCTTCCCCGTGGATTGGAGAACCGTCTCGAACTCGGCTTTGGCCTTGGCTTTGGCTTCGCCCAGCGCCATCTGCACGCGGCTGTGCGCGTTGACCTCGCCTTCGCCCGACGTTTCGATCGGCAGGAAGATCATGTCCTTGAACTTGTTGATCACCGCCGACTGCACGCCATCGGACTGCGACGACGGCATGCACCCGAACGGTTTCAGCGCCAGCACCATGTGGCAGCGGTGATGAACCGTGTAATAGACGTTCTTGCCGACCTCCAGGTGCCCCTCGCCGCCGCGCGCGAAACGGTGATAGAAAGGTTCGGCCAGGCGCGCCAGTTCGCGTTGATCCACGAGACGATGCGCCAGGCCCCCCAGCTTGTTGCCGACGCGATGATAGAAGTGCGCCCACATCGATTCGCCGATCGTGAATCCAAGAATCTTGGCTTCGTACGACAGTTCGCGCTGGATCTTCTGCTTGTACGCGTACCAGGGCAGACGTTCGTGATGAGCTCGCATTTCCTTGTTGTGCAGCGCCTTGGCCTTGGCCTGGCAAAGCAAATACGCGACCCAGGTGGCCACCGGCTCCACGATCACCTGCGCGCCTTCGCGCTCCAGGAAGCGGAACATATTGAAGTTGCCGTCGCCTTCGGTGATCGAAGCCCAGAACTCGCCGGTGATCTTGACCACCGGCTTGACCTTGGTGCGGTCCACCTCCACTTCATCGATGCGCGCCCGGCAGGCTTCCAGAGCGTCCAGATACGGCTTCCCGCACAGGTTCTCGTACACTTTGCCCCAGGAGTTCCAGAAGCGCATGAACTTGTCGTGGCTCTGCAGATAGCCTTTGGCCCAGCCGGGGGCGCGCTGCATCACTTCATACGGC
Source organism: Bryobacteraceae bacterium (assembly GCA_035508055.1). Classification (GTDB taxonomy): domain Bacteria; phylum Acidobacteriota; class Terriglobia; order Bryobacterales; family Bryobacteraceae; genus Palsa-89. Next base: position 28,078 of record DATJNO010000005.1, read on the forward strand.
GGGCGCTCGCGAAGCATGCGCGTCAGCGTATTGCCGGCTTCCTCGAAGGCGCGATCCGTTTCGCCGCGGGTCACTTCGAACGGACGGATCTGGTAGATAATGTCGTTGAGCGTATCGCCGATGTTCATGGCGTTCAGCATGCCCATGCCGAAGTCCACCGTAAACTTCAGCCCCGCTTCACCGGAGGCCGCCTTGATCCCGTCGTCCTGCTGGAACAGAAGCACGCGGAAGCCGCCGAAACCGGCGTTTTCGAGCGCGTAGCGGTACTCGGCTTCATACATGCCGAAGCGGCAAGGTCCGCAGGATCCGGCGGTGAAGAACACGTAGTTGTCTACGATCTCCTGCCGCGGGATGCCCTGCTTCTCGAGTTGCTGCAGGTACTGCACCAGGCAGCCGACGGTGAAGTAAGTCGGGTTGCACTGCCCGTTGTTGCCGAACTCCTTGCCGATCTGGAAGGCCGGCACATCGGGGACCGGAAGCGCTTCGCACTTGTAGCCGCAGCCTTCGAACACCGCGCGAAACATGTTGTCGTGCTTCCAGGTCATCCCGCCGATGAGAATGGTGACCTTGCCCCGCTCGGCCGCCGTGAACGGCCGCTCCTCCGGACGTTTGAACTGCTGCTGGATGTTTACCAGCCCGGCCGCGCTTCGCAACCGGGCGCGCTCGGCTTCAATTTGCTGGGCAACCTGCTTACCTTGTTCGTCGAGAAGTTCATGGATTGCTGGCATTGATCCTCTATCCTCCTGTTGCGTTAGTCGAAGTTAGTGGTTCCCTGAAACCGGTGGAGCGCCTGCCGCAGCATCCACTTGATCACCCGGGCATCGTTGTAGCAGTAAGCCAGGATGTGGTTCAAAGTAGAAAAGCAATGCGGCTGGCAAGACTTCTTCATCTCCTTCAGTTCCTGATTTTCGAACTTGTGATTCTCGATCGTCCCCCAGTCGTAAGTGGCGTTATACATGGGGAAACACGGAGCTAGCGTGCCGTCGGTGCGCACGATGAGGCTATTCCATCCGGCCCGGCAGTTCCATTCCTGCACCTTGCCGCGCATGAACAGCCGCATCTCATCCAGCCGGCTGGCGGAGTTCACCATCTTGTAACCGGACTTTTTCTTTTCGATCAGCCAGTCCACTAACTCATCCACTTTGCCCCAATCCTCCGGGGTAATGAAGGTTACGTTGTCCTCCATGTGTTTAAAGTCCGGTTGGTCCATCATAGGAGACTCGTTAATGTGGTAATCGGTTGCGATTCCGTGATCGTGCGCGATTTCCGTAAGCCGCCGCACATCGTCCATGTTGTTGCGGCAGATGTTGATGTTGAAGAACACACTGTAGCCGTATTGGTATTGCTTTTTCACCAGATAGTCGAAGTAGGAGCGCACGGGCGCCAGCGCCTTCGGCAGACCCCGTTTTTCCTCCACTGCGTCCACTGCAAAATTAAAAGTCGCGACACCCGCGTCCGCGAGCCAGTCCGTTACTTGAGGACGCAGGAGCCGCGCGTTGGTCGGCACATAGATCCAAAACCCCTTTTTCGCGGCATAGTAGCAAACTTTGTGCGCAAACTGAGGGCGGAGCAGTGGCTCACCTCCCATGAGAGCGAGAACGCCGGCGCCGGTGTCGCGCAGCCAATCGATCGACCGCTTGGCGATGTCCTCTGTCATTCCCTTAACGCGGTTGTCAAAGGCCCAACAATAGTGACAATCCAGGTTACATTTCCACTCCGTGAACAGATACGCGATGATGGGGTGAAAATCGCCCGGAAGCACGCGTGACTTCAGCCACGGCACCGCCCAGCCGCGAAAGGCCCGCCGAATGTGTTCCGCCTTATAGTGGCGCTTCGGCGCCGGAACCGGCGGTCCCAATCCATCGTCGCCGAGTAAGTCCGGATGTTGCGGAAACACCGGATCGGGCAGCGGCTCGGGTGCGGTTCTCAGCGAGGGCGCGGTTCGTGAGCTGCCTTGCGTTAGCAGATCGTGCAACGGTACATCCAAGCGAAAGCGTGTCGAACTGTCATTGGAATTAGACCCGGCAGAAACCATTTCGCTCTCCTTTGAAAATCCTCTTGTGCGGGACAAACGCTTCAACTGTAAAGCCGGCTCGATGGCTTTGGTAGCTGCCCTTCAAGGCTGACGCAGACCCTCCAGCGCCGGGTGCGGCAAACGCTGTTCCAAACAGACGTTGTTGCAGAAAAAAGTGTTTCGCCTGTCAAGCTGTCGCTCCGCCGCCGCCGAGTCGACCCGTCGACTCGCCGGCATGGGGAGGCCAAGTGTGATCACTTTTGCCACACCACCCGTCCCAGTTCCGTCGGCAGCGCGAGTTCGTGATACGGCAGAACACGCGGTGTGAAGTCGCCTGCAGCGCGGTTGGCCGGCGTTCGCGCTAAAAATCGGTACGGGCCATGGTTGGCGGCAGGGGCGCCTGTTCGTTGCATATCCTGCCGGAACGCCGGTTTCCCATTGTGCGCGTTGGCGTATAGCTCGACCCGTACGTCAGCTGGATCGAGGCCGCCGAGATGTACTTCGACGTTAAAGATTAGTTCTCCGTCTTGTGCGGTTACGCTGAGCGCTCCGAAGTGAACCTCGTTCCAGTGCTGAGCAATTTTTTCTTCCCAGGCCAGAAAGCCGCTCGCATCGCCGCGGGCGCGCGCAGCATAAGCAGTAGCCGCGGGAATGTAGTGCTCTTCTGCGTACTGGCGAACGGTCCGGTTCGCGGAGAACGCCGGCGTCAGCGTCGCCATACTCTCCCGGACACGCGCGACCCACGAGCGCGGAATCCCCTGCCCGTCGCGCTCGTAGAACTCCGGAATTACCTCATTTTCAAGGACGGCGTAGAGAGCTTCGGCATCCGCGTGATCCCATTGCGGATCATCGCCGTGTTCTTGCCCGTCGCCAATCGCCCATCCCACTTTGTCCGAGAATGCTTCGACCCACCATCCGTCCAATATCGAAACATTGACGGCGCCGTTCACCAGCACTTTCATCCCACTCGTGCCGCTGGCTTCCCACGGGCGTTTTGGCGTATTCAGCCAGACATCAACGCCTTCAAGCAGCCGCTGCGCCAGCAGCATGTCGTAGTCACTCAGGAAAACGACATGCGGGCGCATATCCGAGCGTCGCGCGAAGTCCGTCCATTCTCGGATCAGCGCCTGTCCCGGCCCGTCATTTGGATGCGCCTTGCCCGCTAAGACCAATTGCACGGGCCGTTGAGGGTTGGTAAGAATGCGGGCCAACCGGTCGCGATCGTGCAACAAAAGGGTCGGGCGTTTGTAAGTCGCGAACCGGCGAGCAAACCCCAGCGTCAGAATTTCCGGGTTCAGGACGGTGTTTGCTCGCTGCAGTTCAGGCGGTGACGCCCCATAACCTGCCTGCTGCCGCTCGAGGCGCTGCCTGGCGTATTGCACCAGAGAAGCACGCCCGGCTGAGCGCATCTGCCAGATTCGGTGGTCGTCCACGGAGCGCATGCCCTTTTCGACGCACGCCAGGTCTCCCAACCAACGTTCTTTTCCACAGACCTGAGTCCATAAGCGGTCGGCTTCGGCTCCGTCCCATGTCGGGACGTGAATCCCGTTCGTCACGTGGCCGACAGGCACTTCGTCCTCCGGGAAACGTGGAAACAGAGGCTGAAACAGCCGGCGGCTGACCTCGCCGTGCAGGCGACTCACGCCATTGACCGATCCGCTGCCGCGAATCGCAAGATACGCCATGTTGAAAGGCTCGGAACCGTCGCCGGGATTCCGCCGACCCAACGCAAGCAAATCGCTCACCGATATGCCCAGCCTGTCCTGCGCGTAGTTCGACAGATGCTGGCGCAGCAGTTCGGGTGAGAATCGGTCAAACCCGGCCTCCACAGCCGTGTGCGTGGTGAACACGTTTCCGGCGCGCGTGACGGCGAGCGCTTGCTGAAAAGAGCGACCAGTCTTTTCCATGTACTGGCCAGCTCTTTCCAGCACCGCGAATGCAGCATGCCCTTCGTTCAAGTGGCATACGTCGGGCGTGATGCCGAGTGTGTGCAAGAAGCGCCATCCGATGATGCCAAGCAGGACCTCCTGTTTGAGGCGTTGCTCGGGCCCGCCGCCATACAACTCGCTGGTAATCGCCCGGACGTTGGCAGGATTCGCAGCATCGTTTGTATCCAGCAAGTACAGGTGGGTGCGCCCGACCCGCACTTCCCAGGTGCGAATCCAGATCCTGGTGGAGTTCAGAGTCATCGTCATCCTGAGTGGCTCGCCGTCGGGCGTGCGCACTTGGCGGATGGGGAGTTGCAGCGGCTCGTTCACCGGGTAGAGGACCTGCTGGTTGCCTTGCGCATCCAGCTCCTGCCGGAAATATCCCTGCTGATAGAGAAGGCCGACGGCAACGACCGGAATCCCAAGATCGCTGGCCGCTTTCAGTTGATCGCCTGCGACATTGCCCAGGCCGCCCGAGTAAATCGGCAGCGCCTCACTCAGCATGTACTCCATGCTGAAGTACGCTACACTGCGGAGCGCCGAAGACGGATGCGCGGTCTGAAACCAGGCGGGCGCCGCATTCTTCGCGCTCATTTGCTCGAGGAGGTACTGAACTCGCCCCCGGAAGGCGGCGTCACTCAGGCTCTCGAGTTTTTGTCGCGAGACGGATTGCAGGATCAGCCAAGGGTTCCCGGTGAGCTCCCAGAGCTCCGGATCAAGACGCTTCCAGACCTCGTCTGTGGCGTGGTTCCAGGACCAATTCAGGTCCAGGGCCAAGCGAGTGAGCGCATCCGAGGCTTCTATTTCGGATGGCAAAGTCAAGTGCAGGGAATCGTTCATGCTTTCTTCACCTCAACCGGACCAGTCCGCGCGCGTCGCGCGTGGACGTGCGAATTGCAAGTAAAGCGCCAGACTTGGCGATGCTGGTTGATTCGCAGCTCGAGGGATGAAACAAGTTGGTCTGCTGGGCGCTTTGCCCAGACCGGGGACGCGCCGGACGTTGCGTTAGTCGGAACGCCGTCTTCGGAGACGAAGTACGTGTCCGTCCGGCGACACGGAGGGATGCCAGCCTGGCTGTCTTGAGATAAGCTCCGGCGCGAGGACCGCTCGCGTCGCAATGAAAAGCCTCTCCCAAGAGCTCGCACGCTTGGTATCAACCACGGTGGCGAGACAACTGCACTCGGCGGGGTTGAGATGCAGTCTACTCTGACTCCGGTTAGCTCACCCGCACGGGCGCGCAGGACTTCGGCATCCGCTCCTCCGTATCGATACGCCGCTTTGCACTTTGCCGCCTTGGCGCTTTTGGTCGCCGGCCAGTGCGCGCCGGCGCAGACGCCGGGATCGATCCAAGGTCAGGTGACCGATTCCAGCGGCGCATCGATATACGGCGCGGTGGTCACGGCCCAGGGCACGGATGGAACTTCGCATGTAACGGTGACCGACAGCGACGGCGAGTTTCAGATTGCGGGACTGGCGTCGGGTAAATACCACGTAAGGGTTTCCGCCAGCGGCTTGTCGGACTGGACTGCGCCGAATGTAGTGGTTTCGGCGACGGCGGAATCCCAACCATTGCTGGCCATCATGCGGGTGGCGCCCAACGTTACCAGCGTGACGGTAGGGCTTTCTCCAAGAGAGCTGGCGCAGGAACAGGTGAAGCGGGAGATGCAGCAACGAGTTCTTGGAGTGATCCCGAACTATTTCGTGGCCTACGAAGACAACGCCGCGCCGCTCTCGCTCAATCAAAAATTCACTCTCAGCTTCAAGACGCTCATCGACCCGGTCACCTTCGCGGCGGTGGGGATTACTGCCGGAATTCAGCAGATCAGAAACAGCTATTGGCAATTCGGCCAGGGTGGCGCGGCCTTTACTGAACGCTTCGGAGCTGCGTACGGCTCCACCGCCACTAGTTTTTTGACCACCTCGGTTTTGGCGGACTCAGTGTTCCACCAGGATCCGCGCTACTTTTACAGCGGCCGGGGCACCAAGAAGCAGCGCGCCTGGTATGCCATCAAAACAGCGTTTCTCACCAGAGGGGATAACGGAAAATGGCAACTTCCTTACGCCGGCTTGGCCGGGACCATTGCGGCGGCCGAGGTTTCAAATCTTTATTACCCCGGGTCGCGCACCCAATATTCCCTGATCGGCAGGGGCATGATGTTCCACTTCGTCGGGCTGATTGGTCTGAATCTGGGCGAGGAGTTTTTTTTCAAAAAGGTCACGTCCCACGTGCCCCAGGATTCGGCTGCGCAATCGCCTGTTTTGCCTGAGGGGACCCCCGTCACGCTGATCGCCGTGGATGGTTTGAACGGACGGGGGTTGACCGCCGGCCAGACGGTTACCTTCGTTCTGGCAGATGATTTGACGGAGAGCGGCGAAGTGGTGGCTAGGACCGGCGACGTGGCCTCCGGGCTGGTGGCTCAGGTCTTCTCTGGAGACGCTACCGGCGGCGCCAGGCGCGTCGCGCTAAAAGACGTTCTGCTTCGGACGGCAGACATCAGCGTACCACTGCGCAGCAATCAGGTCCGAGGTGAGAGCACTCCGGTCCAATACAAAGCACTGCCAGGATCGGGCAAAGTGGAAGTCACGCTATTCGTGGCAAAAAACGTCCGAGTTCCCGAACAGAAATAGCCCCGGCGGGACTCAGCTTCATAGATATCACCGGCGCCCCGCGGGCCGGTGCAGGGTTGCCGGGATGAGTCAGGTGTTTGACCATGGAGGCTTGGCCGAGTCATCGTGCGGTTTGTTGCCAGGTTGTAACGTTCCGGCGTCCGTCCAGCAGTCCAGGCGAGTCGAAACGTCGACTCCCGTCACAACGGGAGGCCAATACCGCCTCGCGGGCCCAATGGATTAGATGGAATTTGGTGTGGCTGTCGAACTGCACTTGTGCTGCGAGAATGCGGAGGAGCAGATGCGATCATTGAGAGATGCGTTGCAGCAGGCACAAAACGACCGGGTGGCCTTGGGCCATTTCAATGTCGCGGATCTCGTCCTGTTGCAAGCTGTTTTTCAGGCGGCGCGCGGCCTGAATACACCGGTGCTGGTGGGAGCGTCCGAAGGCGAGCGGGAATTTGCGGGGACCCAGCAGCTCGCCGCGCTTGTGAGAAGTCTGCGGGAGGAATTCGATTTTCCGATTTTCCTCAACGCCGACCACACACACTCCATGGCCAAGGCCATGGACGCCGTGAAAGCTGGATTCGACGCCGTGGTCTTCGATCTTTCTTCACTGCCGCTGGAGCAGAACGCCCGGCAAACTCGAGCGGCAGTGGAGGCGCTCAAGTCAGCTAATCCCGCCGTGCTGGTGGAAGGGGAAATTGGCAACATCGGAACGGGTTCGGAGATTCACGAAGATGCTCCCAGCCCTCCACAACCGCTCACGACGGCGTCCGAGGCGCGCGAGTTTGCAGCCGAGACGCGAGTCGACATCCTCGCGCCGGCGGTTGGCAATTCGCACGGCATGCGCCGAAACATGGTCACCGGTGGGGAGAAAAAACACCTCGACATAGAAAGGATCCGCGAAATCAAGGCAGCCACCGGCCTTCCTTTGACGCTGCATGGCGGTTCGGCGACTTCGGACGAAGACTTTAGAAAGGCTATCGGCGCGGGGATCAACATCGTACACATCAACACGGAACTGCGGCTGGCCTGGCGGCGGGGATTGGAGGCGGGCCTCGCTGCGCGAGCAGACGAAGTCGTACCGTACAAAATCCTGCCCTTCGCAGTGCAGGCGGTCCAGCAAGCCGCCAGTTCGCGATTGCAACTCTTTACCAGCCCGGCTTCTTGATCAATTTTTCGGAACGATTGGCCGGGCGAAAGACTCCAACCAAGAGTAAGACTCCGGAGGTCATGGCACCATGAAGGCGACTCAAACGCTTTACAACCTCGGCCAGAGCATCTGGCTCGACAACATCACCCGCGATCTGCTCGACAACGGGACGCTCAAACGTTACATCGGCGAGTTGTCTGTAACCGGGCTCACGTCCAACCCGACCATCTTCGATCACGCGATCAAGAACAGCACCGCCTACGACGCCGCCATTCGCGAGAAAGTAAGCAAAGGCAAATCGGGCGAAGCTCTATTCTTCGAACTGGCGCTGGAGGACATCACGCGCGCGGCCGGTTTGTTCCGTGCGGTTCACGAGCGCACCAACGGTGTTGACGGGTGGGTATCGTTGGAGGTCTCACCAGTGCTCGCGTATGACACGACGAGCAGCCTGGCTGAGGCCAAGAGCCTGCATGCACGCGCGGGACAGCCGAATCTGTTCATCAAAATTCCCGGCACGCGGGAAGGTCTGCCCGCAATCGAGGAAGCGATTTTTGCCGGCATCCCAGTCAACGTTACGCTGTTGTTCTCCCGCGAGCAGTATCTGGCGGCTGCGGACGCATATCTCCGCGGCATCGAGCGGCGCATCGAGGCCGGGCTGAATCCGGGGGTAGGATCCGTTGCATCCATCTTTATCAGCCGTTGGGACGTTGCCGTGACGGACAAAGTGCCCGAGCCACTGCGCAATCGATTGGGCATCGCGATCGCGCAACGCACCTACCAGGCCTATTGCCAGTGGCTGGCTTCCGTGCGGGTTCAACGGGTGCTGAACTTCGGCGCGCGCCCGCAGCGCCTCCTTTGGGCCAGCACCGGAACGAAGGATCCCAAGGCGCCGGACGTACTTTATGTCAAAGCTCTCGCCGCGCCGTTCACGGTGAACACGATGCCCGACGCTACGTTGAGAGCTCTCGCTGATCACGGCGATGTCGGCGGAACGCTGCCCGCAGATGGCGGCGACTGCGAACAAGTGCTGGCGCAGTTCGCCAAAGCCGGTATCGATGTCCACCGGCTCGCGGCCCAACTCCAGGACGACGGAGCGAAGTCCTTCGTCAGTTCCTGGAACGAGCTCCTGACGGTGATCGACGCGAAGAGCCTGGCCTTGAAGAAGGCGAGTTAGGGAGGAAGATCGAACATGACGCCCAGTGCGGAAACGATTGCGGCTCTTGAGCCGCTGACAAAGCGAAAAGCCTGGAAGGCGCTGCACGAGCATTACGGCGATGTCCGCGCCTCGCATTTGCGCGATCTCTTTGTGGCTGATCCTCAGCGTGGGGAGCGGTTTACGGCTGAAGCGGCGGGGATCTTTCTGGATTACTCGAAGAACCGGATCACGCAGGAAACGGTCAAGCTTCTCGTCCAATTGGCCGAGGAGTCCGGCCTGCAACACCGGGTCGAAGCGATGTTTCGCGGAGAAAAGATCAACGTCACGGAAAACCGCGCCGTCTTGCACGTCGCGTTACGGGCTCCTGCCGGCGCATCCATCGTTGTGGACGGCCAGAACATTGTTCCGCAGGTTCACGCCGTGCTGGACCGGATGTCCGGCTTCTCCGATCGCGTGCGAAGCGGCGAATGGAAGGGTCACACCGGCAAGCGCATCCGGAACGTGATCAACGTCGGAATCGGCGGCTCGGATCTGGGCCCGGTCATGGCGTACGAGGCGCTGAAACATTACAGCGACCGCGGCATGACGTTTCGATTCGTTTCCAACGTGGATGGCACGGATTTCGCGGAGGCGGTCCGCGATCTCGACGCTGCCGAGACGCTCTTTCTGATTTCCTCGAAAACGTTTACGACGCTCGAAACCATGACGAACGCGCACTCCGCCCGCACCTGGTCACTGGCGGCATTGGGGGGCGATGAAAAAGCGATCGCGAAACATTTTGTGGCGATATCGACCAACGCGGCGCAGGTGGCCGAATTCGGGATCGACACCGCCAACATGTTCGGCTTTTGGGATTGGGTCGGCGGACGCTATTCCATGGATTCGGCCATCGGGCTTTCGACGATGTTGGCCATCGGACCCCGGCAATTCAGGGCCATGTTGAACGGCTTTCACCAAATGGACGAACATTTCCGCACCGCTCCGTTTGATCGAAACCTGCCCGTGCTGATGGGCCTGCTGGCCGTCTGGTACAACAATTTCTTCGGCGCCGAAACGGTTGCGGTCTTGCCTTACGAACAGTACCTGAAGCGATTTCCAGCCTACCTGCAGCAGTTGACCATGGAGAGCAACGGCAAGCATGTCACGCTCGGCGGAACTGCGGTGAACTATGCAACCGGGCCCGTTTATTGGGGTGAGCCGGGGACCAACGGCCAGCACTCTTTCTATCAGTTGATCCACCAAGGTACGCGCTTGATCCCCTGCGACTTTATTGCGTTTACGCAAACGCTGAACCCTGTCGGGCGCCATCACGACATACTGATGGCCAATGTCTTCGCGCAGACCGAAGCGCTGGCCTTTGGCAAGACGCCGGAGCAGGTCTCCGATGAGGGCACGCCGGATTGGCTCGTGCCGCATCGCGTATTCGAAGGCAACCGCCCGTCCAACACCATCCTCGCGGACGAGCTCACGCCGGAGAATCTCGGCAAACTGGTTGCACTCTACGAGCACAGCGTATTCACGCAAGGGGCGATCTGGGGTATCGATTCCTTCGACCAGTGGGGCGTCGAGCTGGGTAAGGCGCTGGCGCAAAGGATCATACCAGAGATTGAAAGCCGGGAGGAACCCGCGCTTCGCCATGACAGCTCAACCAACAACCTCATCAGACGGTACAGGAAGCTAAAGGAGTAGTTTATGCAACTCGGAATGATCGGCCTGGGGAGAATGGGCGCCAACATGGTGCTGCGTCTCCTGAAAGCAGGGCACCAATGCGTCGTCTTCGACAGGTCGCCAAGCGCAGTGAACGAATTGGTTCGAAAGCGGGCGAGCGGGAGCTCCTCGCTACAGGAGTTCGCCGCGAAACTCACTCAGCCGCGGGCGATCTGGCTAATGGTCCCCGCGGCCGCGGTCGACGAAACCATCGCTGACCTGCTGCCTCACCTCAGCCCGGGCGACATCCTCATCGATGGCGGCAATTCCTACTACATCGACGACATCCGGCGCGCGAAGGAGCTCGCGGCGAAAAAGATTCACTACCTGGACGTCGGAACCAGCGGCGGCGTGTGGGGGCTGGACCGGGGCTACTGCATGATGATCGGCGGGGAGCGTGAAACCGTGCAGCGCCTTGACCCGATCTTTGCGGCCCTTGCCCCGGGGACCGGCGACATATCGCGAACACCCGGACGCGAGACCCTCGACGGCACGGCCGAACAGGGCTATCTGCACTGCGGTCCTAGCGGCGCGGGCCACTTCGTCAAAATGGTGCACAACGGCATTGAGTACGGCCTGATGGCTGCCTACGCCGAAGGCATCGGGATTCTGCGGGGAGCCAATGCCGGCAAGCAGAGCCATGCCGTGGATTCGGAGACAACGCCGCTGCGCGATCCGGAACATTATCAGTACGACCTGAACCTGAGAGACATCGCGGAAGTGTGGCGGCGGGGTAGCGTTGTCGCATCGTGGTTGCTCGACCTCACGGCGGCCAGCCTGGTAAGGGATCCGGCTCTGTCGCAGTTCGCCGGGCGCGTCTCGGATTCGGGCGAGGGCCGGTGGACCATCAAGGCGGCCATCGATGAGGCCGTGCCGGCGCCAGTTCTTTCCACCGCTCTGTACGAGCGCTTTAGCTCGCGCGGCGAGGCGGATTATCAGGACCGGCTCCTGTCGGCGATGCGCTTCGCCTTTGGCGGCCATTTGGAAAAGGTCGCCGGCAACTAGCTTCAAAAGGAGAAAGCGATGAATGATTCCCACTCCGACGCTCTGGTGTTCTTTGGCGCCACGGGCGACCTCGCCTATAAGAAGATCTTCCCGGCGCTGCAATCGTTGGTGAGACGAGGGCAGCTGAACATCCCGGTGATCGGCGTCGCCAAGGATGATTGGAACGTCGATCGGCTCCGCGCGCGAGCGCGTGCAAGCGTCCAGGAACATGGCGGGCTCGACTCCGAGGCGTTTGGCAAGCTCGGCAGCCTGCTGCGCTACGTCGGTGGCGACTACGGCGATCCCGCCACCTTTCAGGCGCTTCAAAAGGAGCTCCAGGGCGCACAGCGGCCGGCCTTCTACCTTGCGATCCCGCCGCTTCTGTTCGAAACGGTGGTGAAACATTTGTCAAGCCTGGGCTATGCGAAAGGTGCGCGCATCGTGGTGGAGAAGCCCTTTGGTCATGATCTGGCATCAGCCCGCGAGCTGAATACGGTTTTACACCAGGTGTTTCCCGAGCCCGCGATCTTTCGTATCGACCATTATCTGGGCAAACGGCCCGTAAACAATGTGGTGGTGTTCCGCTTTGCGAACGCTTTCATGGAGCCTTTCTGGAATCGAAACTATGTCGAAAGCGTCGAAATCACGATGGCCGAAAACTTCGGCGTCGAAGGCCGCGGCGCTTTTTACGATCAGACCGGCACTATTCGTGATGTGATCCAAAATCATCTTTTCCAGATCCTGTGTAATCTCGCGATGGAGCCTCCGGTCCGCACCGATAGCGAGACCATTCGCGACGAGAAGGTGAAGGTGCTGAAAGCCATCCCGCCGGTTGAACCGGGCAATCTGGTGCGGGGACAGTTCCGCGGCTACCGGCAGGAGCAGGGTGTCGCGCCCGATTCCAAGGTCGAGACATTCGCCGCCTTGCAGCTCGAAGTGGATTCGTGGCGCTGGAAGGGCGTGCCCTTCTATCTTCGCGCCGGAAAGAATTTGCCCGTCACCTGCACGGAGGTTTTCGCGCGCTTCCGGAAACCGCCCACGGTAATTCGGAACGGCAACGCCGCGGGAAATCATATGCGCTTCCGGATCAGCCCGGAGATGAGTATCGCCGTCGGAGCAGCCGTGATGGGCCCGGACGAACAAACGGAGACGGCATCCATCGAGATCATCGCCAGCCGTCATCCAAGTCCGAAAGAAATGGATGCCTATGAACGCGTCCTGGGCGATGCCATGGCCGGCGATGCCACTTTCTTTGCACGGGAAGACTACGTGGAAGAGGCCTGGAGAATTGTGGATCCGGTCCTGAAAGCGGCAACTCCGGTCTTTGAATATCAGAAGGGCGACTGGGGCCCCCGTGAAGCCGATCAAAGAATCGCGCCTCCGGAGGGCTGGCACAACCCCGCTGCCGAGGAGTTGGAAGACGTCCGCGCCGCCGGCAACGGCGAACTCCAGACCAGGGACCTTCATGCAGTTCGAGGTATTTGACGATGCCGATTGCGTCGCGCGAAAAGCCGCGGCGTTTATCGCGGCCGACGCTCGTTCCGCGATAGCTGTTCGCAGCCGTTACGCTCTGGCTGTCAGCGGCGGTCACACTCCCTGGATCATGTTGCGCGCTCTGGCGGACGAGGATGTGCCCTGGGCGCACGTGCATCTCTATCAGGTTGACGAACGCGTCGCACCAGCGGGGGACCCGGATCGCAATCTAACTCATCTGCGCGAAAGTTTGCTGCAGCACGCGCCCCTCCTCGTTCAGAACATCCACGCGATGCCGGTGGAGTTCTCCGATCTCAAATGGGCAGCCGGCCAGTACGCCCGGACTCTTCGCGTGGGCGCCGGGGCGCCGCCGGTGTTGGATCTGGTCCACCTGGGACTTGGCCCGGACGGCCACACTGCCTCGTTGGTACCCGGAGATCCGGTGCTGAACGTTGCCGGAGCGGACGTCGCGATCACAAACCCTTATCAGGGTCGCCGGCGGATGACGTTAACCTATCCAGTGCTGAATCGCGCCCGCCGCGTACTTTGGGTTGTTACCGGCGGCGAAAAGGTAGAAATGCTTGGTCGTCTGATGAACGGCGATTCCGCAATCCCCGCAGGACGCGTTCGGCGTGAGGACGCCCTCCTGATTGCCGATCGTGCGGCAGCGCGATCCAGCGCGATCCAACTGACCCACCCGCCTGAGCAGCGTCGACCGGATCGCGAAATGTGAACAGCTCGATCTAGCCTTCGGGTAGCGCCCTCCGGCGCGGTCCTCCAGTGCCAACTGGCAACCTTTCGGCAGACTGCTTGTCGCCCAGCCACCAATTTGACTGTGCTCGAAACTCGCGCATGCTGTTAAGTCTTTGATTTTTGCTGGCTTCACCAAACCGCACCCTGTGGCCGAGTAAGTGCCTCCTCAAAAGTATGAGATGTGGCGTTCGGATCACAATGATTGTTGCTCTCTTCCTCACGGCGTTGGGCCATGCCGCTAACCTGAGCCCGGAGGCGGCTAAGGCTTGGGAAGACTATGTCCAGCGCAAGAATGTAACTCCGGCATCCGCCCGTGAGGAACCGTTCATCCCGATCGATGATGCGCACCCGGATGCGTGGAACGAGCTTCGAAGCGGGAAGATATTCGTCCGCCCGGCCGGGCCGTCTATACCGAAACGAGTCCCGTCGGGCCTCATTCACGACTGGATCGCCGTCGCCTTCATACCCGATGCCACAATTCCACAAGTCATGGCGGTCGTCCGGGACTACGATCACTACAAGGACCGCTACCATCCGGCGGTGGTCGATTCAAAGCTCCTCAGCAGAAACGGGGACGTAGATCGCTTCACATTGCTGTTGAGGAACAAGGCTGTCGTCGAGACGAAGGCCGAGGAGGGTGACTACCGCGTGTCCTATTTTCGCCTGGACGATCACCGAATGTATAGCATCGCCGAATCGACGCGGATTCAGGAAATCGAGCATTATGCAGACGCCGGCGCGCACCTCTTACCGGAAGGCGAAGGCGCCGGCCTGATGTGGCGCGTGGATACGATTACGCGGTTCGAGGAGTATGAGGGAGGGGTCCTGGTTCAACTGGAAGTCATGGTCCTAAGCCGGACCGTTCCCGGTGCGCTTTGTTGGATGATTGACCCGATCATCCGGCGCGTATCGCGGGAGTCTCTTCAGTTGTCGCTGGAACAGACGCGTAGCGCCGTGCAATCGGCGGTGGCGCAGACGGAAGCATCCGGTGGAAAAAACCTGGCTGAGAAATGAAGGTGGAATGCGGCATCGGAGTATTCAGTTCCAAGCAGGTCTTCGCCCCCGGCGACCTTGCACGATTTCCGCTCGCATCAAAACGAGTCAAGCTTCGCCGACCCCAACATCGTATGGTACCGCCCACTGTAAAGAATCACGATTTGGTATTTGCCGAGGTTCGTGGCAGCCGGGAAATCGTAATCCTGATCGCCTTGACTGTTCTTCAACGGCCCAAGATCGATGCGATCGACGTCAGCTTCGCTTCGCGCCAGCAGGACGTGCACGTCCGAACCGTTCGTGGTTGTGAAATCGCTCAGGCGAAGATACTCCCCGCCACCGGGTTGCTTAAAGATGGTCGCACGCCCGTTGGTCTGCGGATTGCCTTCGAATCGCCCCGTAAGGATCGGTTCAGGGGCGCCGCTCGTGTCAAAGGGAGCCGGCTCATTGACCGTCTGATTAATCCAGAGTTTTTCGGGCCGGAAGGCCCACCATAGCGTCACCAGGATAGGCAGGCCAACGGCAACCAGCATCCATTTCCGGCGTAAGAGCCAGGGGCTTAAGTGAATGGTCATAGACTCCCCCACAAATGTGGAATCGGGCCGCTGTCCGGGCCCGATCCGGTTTTCAAATGCCCTCAGAACTTCTCGAGCGGGGCCGCGCCGAAGTTGGCGTTGAACCGCTCGCAGTAAATGGAGACAGTTTGAAACTTTTTCAGATCCGTTCCGGCGGGCAGGTCGTAGTTTTGGTCGCCTTCATTTCCCTTGAGAGTGCCGAGCTCGACCCTTTCGGTGCTGCTCTTGAGAAAATTCGCATCGTCATCTGCGTCCTTGGCCGCGATCAACACCACGTGCACGTCCGGTCCGTTGGACGTCTTGAAGTCGGTCAGCCGAAGGACCAGCCGTCCGCCGGCCTCCCGGTAAATCGTGGCGCGGCCGGAGGTCTTGTGCACCTTTCCATGAAACGTACCGGTCTCCACCGCCTGTGCCTTCTCCCGCGCGCTGGCGGGCTCGAAACCCATGACGGATACGAGCACCGCAAGCGCGATTGCTGTCTGAATTGTTCTAAACATCATTGTTCTCCTTTGCTTGTAGCTGCCTGCTAGACTCCTTTGATCTCGCCGCCATCCATCCGGACCGAAGCACCCGTGAGCCAGCGCGCCTCCTTCGAAACCAGGTACGCCATCAGGCCCGCGATCTCCTCCGGTTCTCCATAACGGGCGATGCCGGCCTGCTCCGGAAACTGCTTCATGGCCTCTTCCACGCTCATTCCGTGGGCCGGCGCCCAATGATCGAGGAACGATCGGCGGCGGCCTGTCATGATCGCACCCGGAACCACGCTGTTGACCTGGACTCCGTCTCGAATCCCTTGCTCGGCGAACGCCTTCGCCAGTGCCATGATTGCGGCGTTGATCGTCGCCACGGCCGCAAAGCCCGGCTTGGGATCGAGAGCGGCGCTTCCAGAGATCAGCACCACCGCGCCGCGCGAAGCCTTCAAAGCATCCCAGGCCCGCATGGTCAGCCGGCGCGCACCATGCAGCTTCAGCGCCAGGCCGTCTTCCCACTGTGCGTCCGTCATCTCAAACAAGTCGACCTGCGGTACGGCGCCAGCGATGTTTAGCAGAGCGTCGATTCTTCCGAACCGGTCGAGCGCACCGTGGACGAGGGTCTCCGCCGCGCAAGGCTCGCGCAAATCGAGCGCGTAGGTCAGTGGTTCAGCACCCGCGGACTTCACGGCAGCGGCGGTCTTTTTTAGTTCGTCCTCCTGCCTCGCGGTCAGGACCACGGCTTCGAAATCACGCGCCAGGCGTATCGCGGTAGCACGTCCGATGCCCTGGCTCGCTCCGGTAACCATGGCGACAGATCTACTTTGCATGGCCCATTCCTGCCTCGGCGGCCAGCGTCTCCCGTGCCGCTTCGAGAATCACTCCCACCACTACTTCCGGCGCGGTGTACATGGGGCTGTGGTCTACATCGTGGGCCCGCATCCTCGCGCCCATCCGCTCCGCCATATAACGCTGTGTATCCGGCGCGATCATGCGGTCCTCCTGCGCCAACAGAAACCACGAAGGCTTGGTCTTCCAGGCGGGCACAGGGCCCTTTTCCTGAATGCACTTCAAGGCAATTGGCCGCTGCACAGCTTCCAGAATCGTGGTCTCGTCCCGTGAAGCTCTGTGAGCCACCGCATGGGCAAAACCACCTGCGGGCATCCAGATAAACCCGTGCCCATCCGGCGCAAGCTTGGGCGCCTCCGGATGCGGCCTGGCGCGATAAAATACGTCCGCGACCGTCTCACCCTCGGCCGGCGCCAGCGCTGCTACGTACGCCAGCGATCTCACTCGCGAATCGGCCGGACCGGCGATCACAGCGCCGCCATACGCGTGTCCCGCCAGGAGCACCGGCCCATCGATTCTCTCCAGCACGCGTTGCACAGCGGCTATGTCTTCGCTCAGCGATGTTAAGGGGATCGGCGCACAGGTTACGTCAAGGCCTTCTCTGCGCAGCGGCAGAATTGTCTTTCGCCAGCAGGATCCGTCGGCCCACGCACCGTGTACCAACACGACTGTGGCGTTGCGCGCAAATAGGCTCATCGAGATGCTTCGTTCTCCGCCAGGAACTCCTTCATCGCGGCGGCAATCTCGATCACGTGCGTCTCGAGGGCAAAGTGCCCGGTATCGAGGAACTCAACACGCGCGTTCGGTATGTCCTTCCGAAACGCCTCGGCGCCGGCAGGAACGAAGAAGGGATCGTTCTTCCCCCAAATCGCTAACAGCGGCGGCTTGGCGTTTCGAAAGTAATCCTGAAACGCGGGATAGAGCTTCACGTTGGACGCATAGTCGAGAAACAAATCGAGTTGAATGTCTTTGTTTCCCGGACGCTCCAGCAGCGCCGTGTCCAGCGTGTACGATTCCGGCGGAACGCTCTCCAGGGTCGCTACGCCATGCGTGTACTGCCAGCGCGTTCCGTCGAGAGTAAGAAGGTTCTGGCGGAGGACTTCGCGATTCTCCGTGGTCGGCTCCGCCCAGTATTTCCGGATCGGCCCCCACGCGTCGCCCAGCCCTTCTTCGTAAGCGTTCCCGTTCTGTGAAACGATCGCCGTCACGCGATCCGGATGCGCCATCGCCAGACGGAATCCCGTGGGTGCTCCATAATCGAACACATACAGCGCAAAGCGCCTGATTTTGAGCGCTTGTGTAAACGCATTGAGTGTCGCGGCCAAGCGATCGAACGAGTAAACGTAGTTTCTTTCTGCGGGAACTTCCGTGAATCCGAAGCCGGGGAGGTCGGGCGCGATCACCCTGTAGTCATTGGCGAGACGCGGCATGAGTTCGCGGAACATGAAGGACGATGCCGGAAAGCCGTGCAGCAGAAGAACGACCGTTTTTTTGGGGTCGCCGGCCGCCCGGTAGAAGACGCGGATTCCGTCCGCCTCGATTTTGTGGATGGCTGTAACCGGCAGCCCTGAGACGGTATCCTTCTCCGCCGCGATTGAACGGGATTGACTCATGAAGCGCTCCTAACGCGGTTGGGGCGCTGCACCTGGCAAGCCAAAAAATCCGAACCGTTCGTTCGCTACCCACGAAGGGGACAAATAGTTCTTGGCCAAGCAGGATCTCCGCCGCGATGGCGGCGAACCGTCCCGGCTTCGGCTGACAAACTCACGACCGATCTCCAACACTGACAGGCATTGGTCGCGCCTTTCGTCACGGCTCCTGAGCCTTCGGAGTTGTGCGCTGATCCACCGCGCCCTTCGTGCCGGCGTTCAGAGAGTCCCTTACCCCGCCAACTCTACATCCACGGCCGTGCACCATTTGATTGAGGTCTGACAGCAAACCCGCGCTATCGAGCGAGTTCATCCTGTCCTCAGCGCAGGTTCGTTACTTCGCCGCGTTCGTTCCGCGTCCGTCCGTTGCACGGGAGTGCGTGCCGCCAATGTAGGGCAGGTGCAGATGCACACGATCGCCGTGATCGCGAACCTCTGCTCTTGACGGATCCACGACCGCAGGAAGAGGCACGAGACCGAACGCCGGGCGGTGAGTACCGGCGTCTTCGTCGCGCGCGTTCGCGCCGGCTCCAGCCCACAAGATCAAGAGACTGGATGGAGCGATACTCACAAAAAGATCCCCCTGCTGAACGCGCTCGCCTGTGATTGAAAGATCCAACCCAGCGTCAGACTTTTCGATCACAACGTCGTGCGATCCCGAGGGGGACTCGTGCTCGGCATTCGGCCGGTTTTCCGGATCGGAGCCGTGCTGACGACCGCGCAGGCAATAGAGTTGATTTGCGTCCATAGCAACAATCCACGCTCGCGGAGGCTCGTCCTGAAGCGCGGGCGCACACTGACACACTTCGAAGGGCACGCGGCTGGCCAAACGAAAGGGGATCCATTCGGGAACGGCCGGCAGCACTAAGCGGCTTTGATCCAGCAAGATCCCGCCGCCCAGGCAGCCGACCGATCCGGCCCGCAAATGTC
>DATJNO010000006.1:0-15200 GCA_035508055.1 Bryobacteraceae bacterium
CAGCTTTGCAGAAACGCATCGAGCGTTTTCGCTCCGTGCGCGATGGCATCCTCGCGCAGGTGCGGCAGGTAATCGTCGGTCAGGACGAAGTGCTCGATCAAATATTGATCGGGCTATTCGTCGGCGGGCACTGCCTGATTACAGGGCTGCCAGGGACCGCGAAGACGCTGATGGTTCGCACGATCTCGCAGACGCTGGGGCTCGTGTTTCGGCGAATTCAGTTCACGCCGGACTTAATGCCGTCGGATATTACCGGCACGGACATTATTGAGGAGGACCCGGGCACTGGCCGTCGTCACTGGACGTTTGTGCCGGGCCCGATTTTCGGAAACGTGCTGCTGGCCGATGAAATCAACCGGACGCCGCCCAAGACGCAGTCCGCGCTGCTCGAAGCCATGCAGGAACTGAGCTGCACCGTGCGCGGCCATCAGTACCAAATCACGGCGCCGTTTTTTGTTTTGGCCACACAGAACCCGATCGAGCTCGAGGGCACCTACCCGCTGCCCGAGGCGCAGCTCGACCGCTTCCTGTTCAACACCGTGCTGGATTATCTGTCGGCCGACGACGAGGTGAAGGTCGTCGATCTCACCACCACCACCCGCGTGGCCAAACCGGACACCGTCACCAACGCTGACGAGATTCTCGGCTTCCAGCAGCTGGTGCGCATGGTCCCCATCGCCGACACCGTCGCGCGCCATGCCGTCGAGCTGGTGCGCTCCACGCGGCCCAACGACGCCAACGCGCCCGACTTCATCAAGAAGTACGTGAACTTCGGCGCTAGCGTGCGCGCGGCTCAGTTCGTGGTGCTGGCGGCAAAAGCGCGCGCTCTGATCCGCAGCCGCTATCACGTCGCCTACGAGGACATCCGCGAGCTGGCCGCTCCCATCCTGCGCCACCGCATCCTGCTCAACTTCCATGCCGAGTCCGAGCGTCTGGATTCCGACGCCATCCTGAAGCGCCTGCTGGAGTGGAAACCCGAACCAAAATGACGTGGCGCACGCACGCCTGCGTGCCGCGTTCACGCTCCTGTGAACGCCCGGAGCAATAGAAAGCAATGCATCCATCCACACCAACCCGGTTCATTGACCCGGCGCTCCTGGCGGGCATCTCGCATTTGGACCTGGTGGCCAAGACCGTGGTCGACGGCTTCGTCGCCGGTCTGCACCGGTCGCCGGACTTCGGCTTCAGCCAGGAATTCGCCGAGTATCGCGCCTACACGCCCGGCGACGATCTGCGCCACGTCGATTGGAACGTTTTCGCCCGCACCGAACGAGCCTACCTGAAGCGTTACCGCGGCGAAACCAACTCCCAGCTCACGCTGTTGCTCGACTCCAGCGCCTCCATGGGCTACAGCTCGCACAGCATCACCAAGCTCGATTACGGCCGCTTCCTTGCCGTTTCGCTGGCCTACCTCGCCAGCCAGCAGCGCGACGCCGCGGGCGTCATCATCTTCAACGACGACGTTCGCAATTACGTCCAGCCCTCCACACGCCAGGGCCAGTTCATGCGCGTCGCCCACGCCATCGAACACGCCGAGCTCGGCACACGCACCGACTTCGCCCGGCCGTTCATCCACTTCCAGCAATTCCTCCGCCGCCGCGGCATCGTGGTCGTGATCTCGGACTTCTACGAAGATCCTGACACCGTGATAAAGACCGTGGAGCCGCTTCGCTTTCGCGGAAACGATCTCATCCTGTTCCACGTCCTCGATCCCGAAGAGATCCGCCCGAAGCTGAAGGAGCCCTCCTTGCTGGTGGACATGGAAACCGACGACGCCATCGAGGTTTCGCCCGAGTACACCCGGGAGGAATACGGCCCCAAGATCGACGCCCACATCGAAGCGCTGCGCACGAAAGCCAGCGCCGCCAACATCGATTATCAATTGCTGCCCACCAACCGCCCGCTCGATGACGCCCTGCGCGAGTATTTCCTGATCCGTAAAGGGAGGCTGTAGCGTGGGTTTCCTCGCGCCTTGGTTCTTAGCCGGCGCAGCGGCCGTCGGACTGCCGCTGTGGGTCCACCTGCTGCGGCAATACAAAAGCACGCCGCACCCGTTCAGCTCGCTGATGTTTTTCGAGCGGCGCACACAAAGCTCCATCAAGCATCGCCGTCTGCGCTATCTGCTGCTACTCTCGTTGCGTGTCGCTCTGCTGGTCTTGATCGCGCTCACCTTCGCCAATCCTTTCGTGAACCGCTCCGCGGCGGCCGCGGGCGGCCGGAAAATGCTGATCATCGCGGTCGACAATTCCTTCAGCATGCGCTACGGCGATCACCTGGCCGACGCTAAGCGCGCAGCCTTGAGCGCCGTGTCGAATCTGAATCCCGGCGAACGAGGCCAGGTCCTGGCTATCGGTTCGCGCGTTCATTTCATGTCGCAGCCGGTGGAAGAGGCCGATCAGCTCAAGGCCGCCATTCAATCCATCCAGCCGTCGGACGAAGAGAGCTCCTTCGGCGAATTCGCCCGCGCCTTGCGAACCATCGCGCAATCTTCCCGCGTTCCGCTGGAAGTCCATTTCGCCAGCGACCTGCAGAAATCATCGCTCCCGCCTGCTTTCGCCGATCTGCGCCTGCCCGGCGACACCAAGCTGGTTTTTCATTCCGTCGCCGATTCCAAGGAGCCGAACTGGCTGGTGGAGAGCGTCAACGCGCCCGCCAAAATCTACGATCCCAAAAAGGTCCGCGTCCAGGCCGTGATCGCCAGCGTCGGAGAGCCGGCCGGTGCGTCCGCCGCGATGCGCACGGTCTCATTGGTGCTCGACGGCAAAGTGCTGGAAAGCAAGTCCGTCGAGGTTCCCGCCAACGGCCGCGCCTCGGTTGAATTTCTTTCGCTCGATTCGCCGCACGGTTTTCATAAGGGCGAAATCCGCATCTCGCCGGGCGATTCGCTGCACGAAGACGACCGCTTCGACTTCGCCGTCGAACGCACCGACCCGCATCCGGTCCTGTTCCTGCACACCGCCGGACAGGAGCGTGACGTGCTCTACTACCGCTCCGCGCTGGAATCGGTGACTGACGCCGGTTTCGTTCTCGAGCCGCTGGCCGTCGAGCAGGCCGCCAACCAGTCGCTTTCTAAGTACGCCTTCGTCGTGTTGTCCGACGTGAAAGCTCTGCCGCCCGGCCTGGAAAACAGTTTGCGCACCTACGTTTCCGCCGGGGGCTCGCTGTTGGTCGCGCTGGGCTTCGACTCCGCCGCCATGCAGCGCGTCCCGGTCTCCGGCCAGGTCATTCAAGGCTCCAATTACTCGGGCCGCGATTCCAGCCTCTTCCAGACCGTCGCCAATGCCGACACCGAACATCCCGCCCTGCGCCGCGCGAATAAATTAGCCGGCGTCCAGTTCTATCAGGTGGTCCGCGTCGACCCCGGCCAGTCGCGCGTCATCGCCACGCTGACCAACCAGGCGCCCCTGCTGCTCGAAAAGCAGGTCGGCGAGGGCCGCGTGCTGGTCTTCACCTCCACCTTCGATAACATCGCCAACGACCTGCCCCTGCACACCTGCTTCGTCCCCTTCGTCGAGGAGACCGCCCGCTACCTGGGCGGCCAGCAGGACCAGTCCGCCAATCTCGCGGTCGATTCCTACATCCAGCTCCGCAGCGCCAAAGAGCAGGGCGCCGCCATCGACGTCGTCGATCCCGACGGCAAGCACCCGCTCTCGCTCAAAGAAGCCACTACCGCGCAAACCCTGCAAGTCACCCGCGAAGGCTTCTACGAGATTCATCGCGTCAACGGCCGCCAGGAAATGGTGGCCGTCCATGCCGACCGCCGCGAGTCCGATCTTACCCCCATCCCGCAAGAGACCCTCGACCTCTGGCGCAACACCGGCGCCGGCCCCCAGACCGCCGACACGGGCGCCACCGGCCAAAGCCAGACCCGGCCCTGGAGCCTCTGGCGTTACGCTTTGCTATTGGTCCTGATTACCGCCATAATTGAATCATTGATCGCCAGCCGATACTTATCGGTGGAGAAGGAGGCAGCTTGAACGCCCTCGATCAGTTAAATGGCTATCTGCGGCGCCTGGAAAGCCGCTTGCGGTTCCTCGCTCTTTCCAAAGGAACCTCTCTGGTCACCGTCTCGGCCCTGGTGGTGACCGTCCTCCTGGTCTGGATCATCAACCGCTACGCCTTCTCCTCGGCCAGCCTGTTGTGGGCCCGCATTCTTCTGTTTCTTTCCGTCGCCGCGGCCATCGCCTTCGGCCTGGTGATCCCGCTGATCACCATGAACCGGCGCAATGCCGCGCGCCGCGCTGAAGAAAAATTCCCCGATTTCCAGGAACGCCTTCTGACGCTCGCCGAAAAGCCCAATCCGTCGGATCCGTTCCTGCAGCTGCTCGCCGGTGACGCCATGCGCGTGGCCGAAACCAGCCAGCCGGACCGCCTGGCGCCTACCGGTCCCATCGTCGGATTCCTCACTTCGGCCGGCCTGGCCGTCGCCGTTTTGCTCTGGCTCATTCTGGCTGGCCCCGGCTATTTGGGCTACGGAACTTCGCTGCTCTGGGCCGGCGCCCCGAAAACCGGAACGCGCGCTTTCTACGATATCGCTGTTAACCCCGGCGACCGTAGCGTGCGCCGCAAGGCCGACCAGGTCGTCACCGCACAGCTCCTGGGTTTCGATGCGCCCAAAGTCCGCTTGTACGCGCAATACAAAGGCGCTCTGAAGTGGGACCAAGTAGACATGCAGCCCACCCCGGGCGCCTCCACTTATGAGTTCCTGTTCAGCAGCCTGCCCGACGACGTCGAATACTACGTCGAAGCAGGCGCGGTTCAATCCAAGCATTACCACTTGCGTGTCGTCGATCTGCCCGCGGTGAAGAAAATCCGCGTCACGTATCACTACCCCTCCTGGACCGGCATGAAAGACGCTGTCGAGGATCCGGGCGGCGATCTGCGCGCCGTCGAAGGCACCCAAGCCGAAGTCGCCATCGAGACCGACAAGCCGCTCAACAAGGGCGTGATCGTGCTGAGCGACGACCGCCAGATTGAGCTGAAGCCGGGAGAAGGGAACTGGCTGACCGCCCAGGTGCCCATCGACAAGGACGGCATGTACCACCTGGCCGCCATCGACCGCGGCGATAACGTGCGCCTCACTGAGGACTACTTCATCGAGGCTCGCAAGGACAATCCTCCGAACGTCAAGATTGACCGCCCCAACCGCGACGAGCACGTCAACCCGATCGAGGAAGTCACCGTAGCCGTCAGCGCCAATGACGATTTCGGTTTGAACGACGTCAGCCTGCATTACACCGTCAATGGCGGGCAGGAAAAAGTGGTCCCGATGCTTTCGCAAAAAGGCGCCAAGACCGCCGACGGCAAGTACATCATCGCGCTGGAGAATTACAAGCTCCAGCCGGGCGACCTGGTAAGCCTCTACGCCACCGCGAAAGACGCGCGCAACACCACCAAAACCGATATCTTCTTCATTCAGGCCGATCCGTTCGAGCGCAATTACTCGCAGGCGCAGGCCGGCGGCGGAGGCGGTGGTGGCGGCGCCGGCGATCAGGAGCAGGAGATCTCGCAGCGGCAGAAAGACATCATCGCGGCCACCTGGAACGAATTCAAGAACGGATCCAGAAGCTCATCCGCCGCAACGGACGACGCCAAGTTCCTGGCCGAGCAGCAAGCCAAGCTGGCCGCTCAGGCCAAATCGCTCGCCGATCGCATGAAGGCGCGCGAACTGGCCGACACGAACTCGCAATTCCAGAGTTTCGCGAAGGATATGACGGACGCTTCCAACGCCATGATGGAGTCCGCCGAAAAGATCCGCACGCAGAAATGGAACGACGCCATGCCGCCCGAGCAAAAGGCGCTTCAAAGCGCACTCCGGGCCGAAGCCACGTTCCGCGATATCCAAGTCGCATTCGGCAACCAAGGCGCTGGTGGCGGAGGCATGGGCAATATGGGCCGCGATCTCGCTAACCTCGCCGATCTCGAACTCGACCGCGAAAAGAATCAATACGAAACCGGCCAGCAATCCGCCTCCGACAGCCGCGCTCAACAGATCGACAAGGCGCTGCAGAAGCTCGCCGAACTGGCTCGCCGCCAGCAGGAGTTGGCCCAGCAGCAGAACCAGCAGCAGCCGTTCCGCCAGCGCTGGGAGCAGGAAATGCTCCGCCGCGAAGCCGAACAGTTGCAGCGCCAGATGCAGCAGCTCCAGCAGCAACAGGGTCAGCAGCAGCAAGGGCAACAAGGCCAGCAGGGACAACAAGGGCAACAGGGACAACAGGGCCAGCAGGGACAACAAGGCCGGCAGTCCGGCCAGGCTTCGGGACAACCGGGCCAGGGCGGCTCCATCGCCGGACCTCAGCTGCAACAGGCCATCGACCAGCTCCAGCGGGCGCTGGAGGATATGCGCAACGCCGAGAGTCCGCAGAACGGCAATTCCGAGCAGAATGCCGCCGGCCAACGCCGCGCCGCCGAACGTCTCCAGCAGGCGCGCGATCTGCTGAACGGCATGCAGCATCAGAACGCCGCGGAGCAGCTCAGTGACCTGAGCCGCCAGGCGAATCAGCTTGCCGACGAGCAGGCCGAAGCGCAGACCAAGCTGCGTCAGATGGTCGGCTCCTCGCCCACCGAGAGTCCGCGCTTCGGCGCGCAGGCGCTGCAATCCCAACAGCAGGCCGACCGTCTGGCCCAAGAGAAGAACCAGATGGCCGACAAGCTCAAAAATCTGGAGAAGGGAATCGCCGACACCGCCCGCGGTTTGTCGGACGCTCAGAATCCGGTCGGCAACAAGCTCCGCGACGCGCTCGGCGAGGCCCAGCAGAACGAGCTCGAAATGCACATGCGCCAGAGCGCGCAGTGGATCCGGCAAGGCTACGGCTCCTCTGCCTGGGTCCGCGAAAATAACGTTCAGCTCGGTCTGAACCACCTGCGCGATCAGCTCGAGCAGGCGCAGTCCGCTCTGCAGAATCAAAATGGCCAGCAGGGGCAAGCCGGTGCGGGCGCCAATGACAACGCCGACCTGCAACGCGCCTTAGCTCAGGTGGAGTCCCTGCGCGAGCGCATGCAGCATCTGTCGCAGCAAGAAGGCAAAGGCAATCAGCCCGGCGGCGATCAACGTGGCAATCAGCGCGGCTACCAGCCCGGTACTCTGCAGCGCGGCGACCAACCAGGCAACTCGCAGGGCCAAGCCGGTCAGCAGGGCCAATCCGGTCAACAAGGCCAATCCGGGCAGCAAGGCCAAGGCGGCCAGGGCCAATCCGCGCAACAGGGACAGCCGGGCCAGAACAGGCAGCCCGGAAACAACAACGGCCCGTACCGCGCCGGCTCCGCTTACGCGCCTTATGGCGGAGGCGGTCCGGCAGACCCGAACGGCGGCGGCTTCTACGGCAACGACCAGGTGCCGCTCGACCGCGCCTATCGCGAATCGCTGCGCGACCTGAACCAGATCCGCGACTTCATCCGCCAGAATCCGGATTTCGCCAACGACTACACGGCTCTCACGCAGGCCTTGAATCCCGGCTTTGCCACGAACGACGCCGAGCTTTCCCAGCGCCTCAACCACGAAGTGATCCCGGGCATGGAGCGCCTGGAGCTGGAACTGCGCCGCAAGCTGGATGAGAAGACCTCGGACCAGGTCCGCAGCGCCGGATCGGAAACCGTCCCGCAAGGCTACTCCGACGCTGTGGCGGAATACTTCCGCAAACTCAGCAAGACGAAATAAGCCGTGGCGCGCGTTCTTGAACGTGCGATGCCCGCGCTCCTGCGGGCCCCAAGAAGATTCCAATTAGTTGCTGGAGTTGGTTGCGTCGGTCGTGGTCACCGGCTGGCCCAGCGCCTGCGAGATCACACCGAGACCCGTGGTCACGTTGATCCCGCTGGTCGATACCGTCACGTTCGGGGTCACCACCGCGGTCAGATGCGTGGGACTCAGCACAGTGACCTGGTTCACCTGCACGTCGCTCGTTCCGAAGCCAACCGTCGTAACGCCGGCGATGAAGTTCGTGTTCGTGCCCTGGACATCCACCGTTACCGTGCTGCCGGGCGTAAGAACTGTTGGCGACACGGTCAGCGATTGCGTGTTGGCCGCCGGCGCGAACGAAGCATCGTAGGTGTAGGTCGGCGCGGCCGGGGTCAGAAACAGCGAACTCTGCCCATCCGGGTTCAACGCGACGATGGAGGCCGTGTAGCCCGCGGGCGCGGGCGGCGGCGTCACGATCATGAGACCGTTCGGCGCTTGCAGCAGAATCGTGGCCGGCAGGCCGTCGAACATGATCCGCGTATTGGGTCCGAACTGCTGGCCCGCCAGCGCCACCGCGCGGTTTCCGCTGGAATCCGTCGTCGCGGCCGTGCCGCTGATCGCCGGAGGCGGTGCGTTCACAACCGTAAAAGCGGCCGGAAGCACGTACAGATCCCCGGGAGTGCTGAACAAAAGGTGTTTCGCACCAAATGCCGGCAAAGTAGGCATCGCATCCACTGCGATATAGGGCAGCGGCGGCGGATAAGGCCGAAGATTCGTGATTTGCGCCGACGATCCCAGCATACTCACATTCAGACCGGGAGCCAAGGTATTGTCGGCCTCGAGGAGGCCCACGCCGCTGGCGGCAATAGGAGTCTGCACACCCACTTCCAGCGGCGCGCCAAGAACATAGGTGTTTTGGGTGTAGCTGTACGTTCTCACCGAAGACACCGGGTTCGACCCCGCCGGGCCGACATTGAAGTTGATTCCCGCCGACACGTTGCCGGCGGTCACGGGAATCACCTGCGCCTGCGAAGGATCGAGCGTTCCAGGATAGAACTGCGTCGCGAAACCGGTGTCAGGCGGAAGAAAAACGCCGTTTGAGTTGTGCGGGTAGAAGATGTTGTCCGGGCTGCCCTCTCCTAATACCGGCGGCGGCAGGGGTTGCACGTAGACGTAGTATTCCCCTTGCGGAATGCCGTTGATCTGGAACGTCCCGTCCGGGTTAGTCAGCGTGGCGATGGCCGGATTGCTCGGCGAAATCGCTACGACCGAGGCGAGATTCAGGCCGGTGCCGTTCATGCTGACCGTTCCGGTGATGCTGCCCACGGTGGCGAGATAGTTCGCGGTGGGATACAGCAGCGAAATGCCCGCGATGTCGTCGGCGCCCAGTGGATTGGCCTTGGTGGAGGCGCTGGTCCTCAATGTGGACATCACGCTCGAGGCCAAGGTGTGCTGCAGCCCCAGGGTGTGTCCGAATTCGTGAACCAGGGTGACGAAGAATGCTTCGCTGTAGCTCGCCCCCAGCGCGCTCTGGCTCAGGTCGGTCGGCAATTGCATCACCGACAGGACCACGGGGATGAAGCCGCCGTTGCCGTTGGGGCCTGGAATCAAATTGCCGAAGCTTTGCGGCGCGCTGAGCGCGAGCAGGCCGGGCGGGATGTCATCCGAGAACTCTATCCGGATCCCCGGGGCCGATTCCGTCGTGCCGGGCGTATACAGCCCGCCGTAGGCCAGCCGGATGCTGGAAGTGCTCACTCCGTTCCATATTCCGGCCGCGCCGCGAATTTCGCTGATTAAAGCCTGGAAGCTGTCGCCGGGAACCATGGCCGACGGCCCATTCGAGGAGACAAAGAACGGAACCGTGTTGTTGGGCAGCGAGTTCACATCGAACCGCGCGGGTATGGGTGTGTAGGGAGGCGCCGAAGTGTTGAAATACGTGTAGTAGTAATACGCGGAACAGGAACCGGCCAACAGGCAGCCAGCAGCCGCCAGGACAGCCGCGCGGGCCAACCCTCTGCGCTTCATTGTCCGGCCGCCTTCAGCACGCTGTAAATGTCATTGAGCAGATCACCCAGCTTCATTTGCAGCAGGGAGTCGTTCACCGGCTGGCCGGCTACGTTCAGCATCGTCTCGGTTGCCGCCGGGCGCTGCACAATAAAGTTTCCCGAGGAGTCCTTGCCGACGGTGAACAAACCCTGGGACAATCCGATGATCTGGGTCAGGCCGCTTTTGCTGGTCCACAGGAAGAACACATAGTCCCCGCCATTCAGGATGCCCGGAACTCCGGAAAACACCTGGCGCATTCCGCCGGTCATTCCGCCGGGAACCGCCACATCCAGCTGCTTGGTCGTGACCAACCCTTTATAGACCTGGGAGACTTCGATCGTGTAATGGGTATAGATGATGGCGCCGCGGAACTGCGAATAATTCAGCTGAGGACTGCCGCGCACGATCAGCGTGGACTTCAGGATCATGTCGTTGAGGCTCAGCTGCTGGAGGGTAGACCCCTGGACGGCCGCCAGGGAGGCAGCTAGCAGCGCCAGAATGGACAATCTGGACATAATCCGTTTCATTCGCTGCATCAGCAACTGACCCGCCAATCCATCTGACTAAAAAATAAAGACATAACTTCGAGCCGGGACCGCCGGCTGTATCTCTTCGACACAATGCCTGACCCGCCCTGGCCTCAGCTCAGTCGCTTCCCCGGACTACCAAAAGGGGCGCCTTCAACTTGTGACGGACTGCATTAATTGTAGTCCCGAACACAATGTCCTTCAAGCCCTTATGTCCATGAGCGCCCATCACGACCAGGTCCGGCTTCAACTCCTCGGCATACCGCACAATCTCTTGGTTGGGCACCCGGGCATGCCGCACTATCATTTCGACAGGAATCTGCTGATTCTCCAGGGCCCGGACGATCCCACGCAGGTAAAGATCGCCGGCCTCGACTTCCGCGGTCGAGGAGAGCGGGCCAAATACCTGGCTGGTAACGCCTTCCTCCACATGCAGCAGGAACAGTTTGGCCTGGTGTTGCTTGGCCATGGCGGCGGCGTGGGCAATGGCCTCGCGGTCGCGGCTGCTGTGATCGAGCGGAACCAGAATCTTCCGGTACATGGGGCTGGGCAGGTCGGCCGCGACCGACTGGGGTAGTTCGATGGGAGCGCGCCCGAATCGGCGCATCCAATGGGACAGGACCGGCTCCAGGCTGACCCAGACCAGCAGAACGACCAGAGCGGTGAGGACGACCGCCAGCACCAGCTCGAGCCAGCCCTTCCATGGTCCGGCGCTCGCCATCCAGTCATGCAAGGACAAAGCGACCAGCCAGATGTTCAGGGCGAGAATCACCGCCGCCGTGGTCCAGGCCAGCACCTTCACCCAGGCGCGGTTGGCAAGCTCGCCCATGCGCTCGCGGCTGTTGGTGAAGTGGATCAGCGGAATCACCGCGAACGGTAGCTGCATGCTTAGGATAACCTGGCTTAAAATCAGCAGATTATATGTTCCATGCTCACCTGCCACATAAACTGTTATTGCGGCTGGGATAATGGCCAAAGTGCGGGTCAGCAGCCGCCGCAGCCACGGCCGCATGCGGATGTTGAGGAAGCCCTCCATAACGATCTGACCCGCCATCGTTCCGGTTAGAGTGGAGGACTGGCCGGAACAGAGTAGCGCAACGCCGAACAAAAGACCGGCCAAGGCCGTGCCGAGCAGAGGCGATAGCAGCTGATTCGCCTGCTGGATTTCGGTGACCACAATGCCGCGGCGGAAGAAGACCATGGCGGCGAGAACCAGGATCGCCGCATTCACCAGTAAGGCGCCATTGAGAGCGATCGTGGAGTCGATCAGGTTGAACCGGCAGGCCACGCGCTTTTCCTCAAGGCTCTTGCCGATGCGGCGCGTCTGCACCAGAGCCGAGTGCAGATAGAGATTGTGCGGCATCACGGTTGCGCCGAGGATCCCAATGGAGATGTATAAGTTACGTGGTGAAATATGAGGAATTACTCCACGCGCCATGTCACCGAAAACCGGAGCGCCGGCCCACAAGATCTCAATCACGAAGCAACCTGCGATGACCGTGATCAACGAGAGGATGAAAGCCTCGATCACCCGGATACCCAGCCGGGTGAACCACAGCAGGAGCAGAGTGTCGGCAGCGGTGAGCAGCACGCCCGTAAGCAGAGGGATGTGAAACAGGAGGTTGAGGGCGATGGCGGCTCCCAGGACTTCGGCCAGATCGCAGGCCGCGATGGCGATTTCGCACAGGAACCAGAGCGCGTAGGAAATGGGGCGCGGGTACGTTTCGCGGCAGGCTTGTGCCAGGTCGCGCTGGTTGACGATGCCGAGCCGCGCGCTCAAGGTCTGGAGCAGGATCGCCATCAGGTTCGACAGCACGAGCACCCACAGCAGTTCGTAGCCGAAGCGCGCGCCGCCTTCCAGATCGGTGGCCCAGTTGCCGGGATCCATGTAGCCGACGCTCACCAGATAAGCCGGGCCGGCGAAAGCAAACATGCGCCGCCAAACCGACATGTGCCCAGTGCTGACGGTGGAATGCACTTCGGGCAGGGAGCTATTGACTGTGGTTGCGGTCCACAAATTAACTGTAGTTTAGCGGGTTTTGCGGTTGTAATACAATATCCGGCTATTTCCAATCAGGCTGGTGGTTTTCGGCCAGGCTTGCGAGCTGGGCGCCGAAGCGGAACAACCATAAAAACCAATAGATTATGAGTTGGCCTGCGGATTGCCTTCAGAGGGGGCGGAACATGAAACGGCAGACCAAGAGCGTTCTCCGGGCAGTCCTGGCCACCGTAGCCCTAGGCCTGGCGGTGTTCGCGCAGGATCCCAACGCCCCCCCTCCGCCAAACCAGCCCAATCCGTCGGACGGCCAATACCAGCAAGGCAGGGGAGTGGCGCGCATCAGCGTCCTAAATGGAGACGTATCGGTGCGGCGCGGGGATTCGGGCGATGTGGTGGCGGCGGCACTGAATGCACCGCTGATGGCCGATGACCGGGTGCTGACCAGTTCCTCCGCCCGCGCGGAGGTCCAACTGGACCATGCCAACATGATCCGCATCGGTCCGAATGCGGAGGTGCGATTCCCGGCGCTGGATGCCCGAGGTTCGCAGTTGCAAATCGCGATCGGCACGGTGACCTTCCGGATTCTGCGGGAGAGCACGATGCCGGTGGAGCTGGACACGCCCAGCGTGGCCGTCCGCCCGATGCGCGAGGGCACATACCGGATCACGGTGCGGGAAGACGGGACGTCGGAGATCACGGTGCGGGCCGGTGAAGCGGAGATCGACAGCCCGCACGGCAGCGAGCGGATGACGCCCGGCCAAACGATGAACGCGCGCGGTCCAGCATCCGATCCGGAATATCAGATCGTGCCGGCCATCGCCTCCGACGAGTGGGATCGCTGGAACCAGGAGCGCGACCGCTCCATGATGCGCTCGCGCAGTTATCAATACGTCAGCCCGGATGTGTATGGCGCGGAGGATCTGGATCAGTATGGGCGGTGGGTTAACGATCCGAACTATGGCGCTGTCTGGCAGCCCGCGGTTGCGCCGGGCTGGGCGCCTTACCGCTACGGCCAGTGGGTCTGGGAAGACTACTATGGCTGGACCTGGGTGAGCTACGATCCGTGGGGCTGGGCGCCGTATCACTACGGGCGTTGGTTCTTTGGCGCAGCCGGATGGTGCTGGTATCCGGGTCCGGTGTATGCGCATCCTTACTGGGCGCCGGCGTATGTCGGTTTCTTCGGCTGGGGCGGGGGAGCCGGCGTGGGCGTGGGATTTGGATTCGGCAACGTCGGCTGGGTGGCGTTGGCGCCGTATGAGACCTTCCATCCCTGGTGGGGACCCGGTTTCTACGGCGGGTATCGCAGCGGCGTGTTCGGGAACAACACGACCATCGTGAACAACGTCAACCTGACCAGCGTGTATCGCAATGCGCGGGTGAACGGAGGAGTGATCGGAGTCAGCGCGGCGGGATTCGGCCGGGGAGGCGCATACGGGGCGTATAACGGCGCGCAGATTCGCGATGCCGGCCTGGTGCACGGTGTGCTGCCGGTGTCGCCGGACCGTTCCAGCCTGCGGTACGGGAATCGTTCGGTGAGCGGGAGCTTCCCGCAGGCGCGGGCGCAAAGCTTCGCCGGCCGGATGCAGACGCCGCGCGTGGACCACGTCAGCTTCGAGCAGCAGCAGAGGGGCATGCAGCAGTTTTCGCGGTCGAATTTCAGCACCACGGGCGGATTCCGGCAGGCGGGTTCGGGCGGCGCTTCGGAGTCGCATGGCTGGAGCCGCTTCGGCGAGCCGATTCACGGGACCACGCCGAGCTCGCAGTTCCGGTCGGGCGGATCGTCCGGCGGATTTGGTTCGTATCGTGGATTTGGCGGCTCGGGCGGTCCGGTGCGGTTGAGCCCGCCGATCGTCTCGCAGCGCGCACCCGGCTACAACAACGCGCCCCGCAGTTCGGCTCCGAGCTATTCGGCTCCGCGCGGCGGCAATAACGGGCGCGGCGCACCCAGCTCCAATGGCGGGCGTTCCTCCGGCGGCCATGCCAGTGGCGGCCACGGCGGCGGTCACGGAGGAAATCGCTAGACCCGGGTTTTGCGGTTGACGTTTCCTTAGTTTCTTCCCTCGGCCCGAACTCGCTCCTCCCGGCGGGTTCGGGCCTTCTTTTCAGCTTCCAAGCGTCAGGAGGGAATTGCTTTCCCAGGGCAAAATGTGCGAGCTTTGTCCTCAGTTGAAATGGATTCTCACAGCACTCGCACTCGTGTGCGCTGCGCATGCCCTGGCGCAGACTTCGAGCGATGAGCCCGCGGCGATTCTCGAGCTGGGCGCAGCCGGTGAGTGGCCGGTCAACGGGGGCCAATCGAGCTTCGGTCCGACAACGGCGGTTGAAGTCACGCCGATCGAAAACTGGTTGGAGCTGGAGGCGGGCGTGACGCCGCTGTTCGCACGGCACTCGACGGAGTGGAGCGCCGACCTTCTTTTCAAAAAGCCCTGGACGCTCTCCGAGCACGCCGAATTCATGGCCGGCGTTGGTCCGGAGTGGGTTCATGAGCGAGCGTTCGGAGTGACTACCAACTCAGTGGCCGGTGAAGCTATAGCGGATTTCATGTTTTGGCCGTCGGGGAAGCACCGGTTCGGGTGGTACGTGGAACCGGGCTACGAGTACAAGTTTGGGCGGGTGCATGAGCGGTCGTTTGAGGTGAGCGGCGGGCTGCTGATCGGGATCTGGTGAGCTGTCACTTCGAATCCGTCAGGGCGATCGAGAATCCGGTGAATTGGTAGACATGGCGGCCGGGTTCTGGTTTGTACGGCATTTTGCCGGAGCGAGCCTGGGGCAGCGCCTTGACGACTTGCGCGAGCATGGCTGGCTCGGCTTCGGGTGCGGCGTGCGCGGGCCGCAGGACCTTCAACGACGGCGCGAGGCGAGCGATGCGCTCGATCGACTTCTGATACGCGTTCAGATCGGTCTCCGGCCACCACAGCCAGATTTCGTCCGGATAGAAGGTATCGCCGGTGAA
>DATJNO010000007.1:0-79597 GCA_035508055.1 Bryobacteraceae bacterium
GGCTGCGAGCCACTCATGAGCGGGAACTTCCGACGGGCATGAGCCCTCGGGCGGCTCTTTGCTGCCTCCCAGGACAAACCAGAGAAGCAGCAGCAGAGCCGCTCCATTGGTGAAATAGAACCAGCTCGGAACGAAGAAAGCGAACTTATAGAAGAACAGGTAATCGGTGGGCTGAGTCCGGATCCAGGGAAGCCACGCATGCAGGCCATGCACAAGAAGAAAGACAGAAAAAAGCAAGGGGACGCCGCCGAGCACGAAAGCAATCCATATGGGCCAGTCGATGCGGCGGCGTTGGAAGTTCCGGTACGCCTCCGCGCCCGCGAGCGGCAGGTAGATCAACACCGCCCAATACTGTAGCGCGATGGCGGCTAGCAGACTCAAGGCCAGGCCCGCCAGCGGCCAGCCGCGCCGCGCCTTTACCGTGGCCGCCTGCCACGATACTAATGCGAGGCCACACAAGCCGAGCATGAGAGCGTAGCTGCGTGCTTCGCAGGAATAGGTCGGAAAAGTACTCGCAAACGGCAAAAGCAGCGCCAGAAAGGAGAAATAAAAGCTCACTCGCCTGCGTGCGAAGAAGAACAGGCACAGGCAAAATAGCCAAAATCCGATCATGGAAGGGATTCGGAAAGCCATTTCACCGCTTCCTAGCAGCTTGTACGTGAAGTAAAAGACGAAATGGGTGGCGGGCGGCATCCAATCCACGTCGCCCAGCGCGTGCAGGGACGCGGCAAGGCTGGGCTGGTGCGCTTCGAGCAGCGTCAGAATTTCGTCGTACCAGAATGGCTTTCCACGGGCCCGGAGGGCGGTTCCGGCAAAGTACGCCAGGCTCCAGAGCGCCAGGACCCAGGTCTGATGCCTCGCCAGGAATTGCTCCAGGACGGCCGCCCGGCGTTCCATTGGCCAGAGGGGTTTGGGGGAACTCACCTTTTGGACGGCTTGCATTACCCTGCTCAGGCTGATTATCCAATGCCGGAGACGGCCAGGTCCAGGGGAAGCGGCAATACGCAGGAAAAAAGAGACTTAAGGCGGGCGATCTGAGGCAAAGGCCTGATGCTGGGACGGCATTCGGCCGATAGTTACGATAATGCTACTCGGCTTGTTCGCCGCAGCGCTTGGAGTCGCGGCCTTCGGCACCGCGATCGCCTGGGTGCAAACCCGGCGGTTGGCCGAAGCGCTGCGTCATCAACAGACGCTCGAGCGCTCTTCCCGGGTGATTGAAGAGGAGCGGCGCGTTCTGGAACTCATTGCCAAGGGCGCTTCGCTGAGAGAAGTCCTGGACGCTCTCACCAAGGCTATCGAACGGATGGCCACGGATTGCTATTGCACGGTTCTGCTGCTGGACGAAGAAGGGCGCCACTTGCTGGAGGGCTCCGGCGGGAGTTTGCCGGCGGCCTACATGCACGCGGTGAGCGGTCTGGAGATTGGCCCCGAAGTGGGCGCTTGCGGCACGGCGGCATTCCGGAACGAAACCACGGTGGTGGAAGACATCGCCACGGACCCGCGGTTTGCATCGGCCCGCGACTTCATCATGAGCTTCGGTTTGCGCTCCTGCTGGAGCGTGCCGATTCACGATTCCAAGCATCGTGTGCTGGGGACTTTCGCGATGTATCACAAGCGCCCCGCCCGCCCGCGCGAGTGGGACTTGCGGGTGGTGGAGGCCGGCGCTCACCTGGCCGGAAATGCCATCGAACGGCTGCGCGCCGAAGAGAAGCTAAAGACGGATGCGGAGCGCATCGCCATGGCGGAGAAAGCCGCGGGGTTCGGCATATGGCAGGTGGATCACGCCACCGAGACGGTGTCGTATTCGGAAGGATTCGCGGCGCTGGCGGGTGTGCAGGCGACTTCGCGTCAAATGCCCCACAGCCAGTGGGGCACTATGGTTCATCCCGACGACCGCGATGAGCTCAAACGGGCCGCGGAGCAGGCCTTCGCCGAATCCGGCATCCTGGCGGAGGAATTCCGGATCGTGCGTCCGGACGGATCGGTGCGCTGGATGCGCTGCCGCGCGCGGGCCGAGAAGGACGGCGGGCAGCCCAGGCGGTTCGCCGGCGCGATGATCGATATCACCAAGGAAAAAGAAATGCTGACGCGCCTGGAACAGGCGCTGGCGGCCGCGGACGCCGCCAACCGGGCGAAGTCCGAGTTTCTGGCCAATATGAGCCACGAAATCCGCACTCCCATGAACGGCATCATCGGGATGGCGGAATTGGCTTTGGAAACCGAGTTGGACCCCACCCAGCGCGAGTACCTGAACGCCGTGAAGTATTCGGCGGACTCGCTGCTGGGCGTGATCAACGAAATCCTGGATTTCTCCAAGATCGAAGTGGGCAGGCTCAGCCCGGACTGGGTTGAGTTCAACCTGCGCGATCATCTGGGCCACGCCATGAAAGCGCTGGCGGTCAGCGCGCATCAGAAAGACCTGGAACTGGCCTGTTTCATTCCGCCCGAACTGCCGGAGTTCCTGATGGGCGATCCGCTCCGGCTGCGCCAGGTGATTCTCAACCTGGCCGGCAATGCGGTCAAGTTCACCGAGCGGGGCGAGGTGGTGTTGCGCGTCGCAGCGGAATCGCAGGATGCCGGGCAACTGGCGCTGCGCTTTTCGGTGAGCGACACGGGTATCGGTATCCCGCCGGACAAGCAGGATCTCATTTTCGAGCCGTTTGTGCAGGCGGATTCCTCCACCACGCGGCGTTATGGTGGAACCGGCCTCGGGTTGTCGATTTCAAAGCGCCTCATTGAGATGATGGGTGGGCGAATCTGGACCGAAAGCGCGCCCGGTCAGGGGTCCACGTTCCATTTCACGGCGTGTTTTGGCCTGGCGGACGGGGCGCACTCGCGCTCCCCGCTGCCGGACCCCGGCGTCCTGGAAGACCTGCGTGTGCTGGTGGTGGATGACAATGCCACCAACCGGCAAATCCTGGAGAAAACCCTCGCTTACTGGCGCATGCGGCCCACCGCCGTTTCCAGCGCCAAGGAGGCGCTCCGGGCGTTGGATGAAGCCAACTCGGCAGGCGCACCTTTCCGCCTCATGCTCGTGGATTGCCACATGCCCGAAGTGGACGGCTTCACGCTTGCCGCGCAGATTCAGAAAGCGCCGGAATTCAGGGACCTGATCATTGTCATGCTCACCTCCGGGGGCCAGCGCGGCGACAGCGTCCGTTGCAAGCAACTGGGCATTGCCGCTTATTTGATTAAGCCGGCGCTGCAGTCCGAACTCTTTGAGACACTCCGGCAGGTGATGGCGTCGCAGGACGAGACGGCGAAAACGGCCAAGGTGATCACCAGGGAGATGTTGCGCGAAGGCCAGCTGCCGTTGCGGATTCTGCTGGCCGAAGATAACGCCGTCAACCAGAAGGTGGCGTCCCGGCTGCTCGAAAGCCGCGGACATCTGGTGAGCGTGGCGGGGGATGGAGTGCAAGCGCTGGCCGCACTCGAGCAACAGAGCTTCGACCTGGTTCTGATGGACGTTCAGATGCCCGTGATGGATGGCCTGGAGGCCACGGCGCAGCTTCGGCGCAGGGAGGCGGGCACCGGCTCGCATATGCCGGTGATCGCCATGACAGCGCACGCCATGGCGGGTGACCGGCAACGCTTCCTGGATAGCGGGATGGACGGTTACATCGCCAAACCGGTTCATGCTCACGAGCTGTTCGAAGCCATCGAGACCGTGCGGTCTCATACTACGCGGCCCGACCCGGTTCCGGCCGTCAAGTAAGCCGGCCACCGAGCACCAGCCACCACACACCAGCCACCGAGCACCAGCCAGCAGGACCGCCCTGCTTTAATAGAGAAAGTGTCGATCGACGAACAATTGACGTACCTGAAGAAGGGCCTGGCCGACCTGATCCGCGAAGAGGACCTGCGCGAGCGGCTCACGCAGTCCGAAAAGGCCGGCCGGCCGCTGCGCGTGAAGGCGGGCTTTGACCCCACCGCGCCCGACCTGCACCTGGGCCACACGGTTCTGTTACGAAAGATGAAGCATTTTCAGGACTTGGGTCATCGCGTTATTTTTCTGATCGGCGACATGACCGGATTGATCGGCGACCCGACCGGCCGCAACGTGACCCGCCCGCCGATGACGCGAGAGGAGATCAACTGCAACGCCGAAACCTACAAAGCGCAGGTCTTCAAGATTCTGGATCCGCAAAAGACCGAGGTCCGCTTTAACAGCGAATGGCTGGAGCCGATGCGCTTTGAAGACGTGATCCGGCTGTGTTCGAAATACACGTTGGCGCGCATGCTGGAGCGCGACTATTTTGCGAATCGCTACAAGCAGGGTTTGCCGATTTCGATTCACGAACTGCTGTATCCTCTGGCCCAGGGATACGATTCGGTGAAGCTGGAGTGCGACGTCGAAATGGGCGGCACGGACCAGCGCTTCAATTTGCTGGTGGGGCGCGACCTGCAGCAGGATGCCGGGCAGCCGCCGCAGATCGTCGCCACGGTGCCGCTGCT
Source organism: Bryobacteraceae bacterium (assembly GCA_035508055.1). Classification (GTDB taxonomy): domain Bacteria; phylum Acidobacteriota; class Terriglobia; order Bryobacterales; family Bryobacteraceae; genus Palsa-89. Next base: position 4,456 of record DATJNO010000007.1, read on the forward strand.
GGAGGGCACCGACGGCGTCGAGAAGATGTCCAAGTCGAAGGGCAACTACATCGGCATCAATGAGCCGCCCAAAGTGATTTTCCGCAAGGTGATGGGAATCAGCGACGAGTTGATGTGGCGCTATTGGGAGTTGCTCAGCGACAAGAGCCTGGATGAGATCGCGGGTATGAAGCGCGAAGAACCGATGCCCGTGAAGATGCGGCTGGCGCGCCAGATCGTGACGGACTTTCATTCCGCGGAGGCGGCCGCGCAGGCGCAAGCGGATTTCGACCGCGAGGTGCGGGAGGGCCAGGTGCCCGCCGACATCGAGACCGTTGCGTTTCCAGCAGGCGTGGGCAACAATTTGCCGAAGATTCTGGTGGCTATCGGCGTCGTCGATTCCCGGACTGACGCCGAACGCAAGGTCAAAGCGGGCGCCGTGGAAATCGACGGGGAGCGCCACGCGGGCTTAACGATTGCGCTGCAGCCGGGGGATCACATCTTCCGCGTTGGGAAAAAGTGGAAGCGCGTGCAGGTATGACGCGGCGCCACTTTGTCTGGAAGCTCAAGACCCGCGAGCTGCTGCTGGGCGAGCGGACGCTGCTGATGGGCGTGCTGAACGTCACGCCGGACTCGTTCTCCGACGGCGGAAAGTTTCTGGATCCCGACCGCGCTTTCGCGCGGGCCATCGAGCTGGAGGAGCAGGGCGCCGATATCATCGACATCGGCGCGGAGTCCACGCGGCCCGGGTCTGGCCGGATTTCGGAAGCTGAAGAGCTGCGGCGGCTGATTCCGGTTTTGAAACGCCTCCGCGGCAAGCTTGCCGTGCCGGTTTCCGTGGACACGTACAAATCGGGGGTCGCGGAAAAGGCCGTGGAACACGGCGCGGAAATCATCAACGATCCTTCGGGCCTGACGTTCGATCCCCAATTGGCGAAGACCGCGGCCCAGCACGATGCAGGTCTCATTGTCACGCACATGCGCGGCACGCCTGAAACCTGGGCCAAGCTCGCTCCGCTCAAAGACGTGATCGGAACGATCCGCCAGGATCTGGATGCATCGGCCCATCGCGCGGTTCGGGCGGGTGTGGAGCGGGGGCGGATTGCCATTGATCCCGGCCTCGGGTTCGGCAAACGCAAGGAACAGAACGCTGAGATCCTCGCGCGTCTGGACGCGCTGGGCGCCCTGGAGCTTCCGTTGGTGGTTGGGCCCTCGCGAAAGTCTTTTCTGCCGCAGCCGGAGAAAGCCGGGGATTCATTTCTGCAGTGCGTCACGGCGGCGGCGGTTACGGCGGCCATTCTCGGTGGCGCGCACATTGTCCGCGTTCACGACATGGTTGAGATGAAAGCAGCGGCGCAGGTGTCCGATCAGATTCTCAGCTTCGCTGGCACTTCGGACAGTAGTGAGTCCCGCGCTGTCCGACCACGATCCGGCGGATCGGCGTCCCGCAGATAAAGCAGGGTTCGCCCTCTCGTCCATAGACCTGGTGCCGGGCCTGAAAACTTCCGCGCTCGCCCGCGGCGTCGACGTAGTCGGAGATGGACGAGCCTTTCAAGCGGATGGCTTCCGACAGAATGGCGACCATGGCTTGATGCAGCTGCGTCGCGCGCGGCTTGCTCAATCTGGAAGCCACTGCGAGCGGGTGGATGCGAGCTTCAAACAGCGCTTCGTCCGTGTAGATATTGCCCATGCCGCGTAGAAACCGCTGGTTCATGAGCAGCGGCTTGATGCGCGACCGGCGCTGTTTCAGCAGCCGCAGGAAATCGTCCAGGGGGATGTGCAGTGCGTCGGGGCCGAGCGCAGCCGCGCGTTCCGGCAGGTGTGCGCTCCATTCGATGCGGCCGAAGTGCCGGATGTCGTCGTAAACCAGCAGGCCTTGGTCGAGCGTGAAAACGGCGCGGGCATAGGGGCCGGGTTCGGAGTCCAGCAGCAGTTTCCCGGTCATGCCGAGATGAATGGTGAGCACCCCGCGATCGAGTTCGATCACGATGAACTTGCCGTGGCGCGCCACCGACTTCACCGGTTGATTGCGCACCTGCGCCCGCAGCGCCGAGAACTTTTGCCGGACCACGTGGTGCGAAGTGAACCGCGCGTCCAGGATTCGCCGGCCGGTGAGCGCCGGCGCCAGGGTCCGGACGACCGTTTCGACTTCCGGGAGTTCAGGCACGCGTTTCCGGATCGAGCAGGATGTCGTCGCCTTCGGTTCTTACCGCGAAGCGGTCGAGCTTGACCGAGGGATCGAAGTCGTTTTCGCCGGTGCGGCAGTCGTACGCCCATTCGTGCCACGGGCACACCACCATGTTGTCCGCCAGGTTGCCTTGTCCGATAGGCCCGCCGGCGTGCGGGCAGGTTCCCCACAGCGCGTGCAGTTCGCCGTTGAGATTGCAGACCGCGTAGGCGTTGTCGCCGAGCGTGACTTCCATGAGCGAGCCGGGGGGCAGGGAAGCAAGAGATCCGATCTTTACGAAAGCCATAAGGAATGTTCTACCACGCGTGAAGCGCTCGCCGCCCAGACTGCAGAATAAGCCGGCAAAGAGGCTGGGTCGCGACCGGCATTTCGCGGTTCAAGCCCGGCGGGTGGCTCCAGCCGGACGTTTCGCCGTGTCCTGCAGGTTTCAAGTTGCGGGATCCGATTAACGGATCTGCCGTAAGATGGTTTCGTCCTGGATGGCCGTGTCGTTGGCCAGAAGAAACGCCTTGCTGAGGATCACCGCCAGCATCGAGTCGCCCTCAAAGGGCAAGGGAACAGCGGCGGCGGAGTCGCCGGGACCGCGAACGATGCAGAGGTAGCGGCTGCCCGGTTCCATCAGCACGTTTCCGCTGCCGAGATGAATCCGGTACTCTTTGAATTCGCCCCGCACGAACAAATAGCGATCGGCGATGCGGCACCGGTCGCGAATGGCGAGCTTCGGCAACAGGCTTTCCAAAAGGCTCTTCCGGTTTTCGGCCCACGTGGACAGCTCGGCGTCGGCGAAACGTTGCCAGTATTCGCCGTGCTCGTCCAAATGATCCACGGTCCAGTTCGGATCCGCGCCGATGCTGGTGACGCCGACCAGAAGATCCGCGTCGCGCATCACTTCGGAGAAGACCACGGGCGGGATGTCGGCCAGATGCAGGGGCTGCCGGCGCAGCCGGATCTCGAAGCGCCGCGGCTTGGCTTCGATGGGGAAGAATCGGACCTGATCGGTGCTGATCACCGTATACACCATGTGGCCGGACACGTTCGCGCCTTCCAGAAAATCCACGTCGAATTCGGCACGCAAGCGGTAGCGCGGCAGTTCCAGGTGAGGCGTGTTGTGCGAATCCCATTCGCCCATCAGGTTGAATTGCCAGCCGCGTTCGCGGCACAGGGCGGAGAATTGATGCTGGCGGACGATGTGCCCGGCGAAACGGTTGGAGAACGTATCGGTCTGGCGCTCGGCGTCCGTCAACAAGTAGACCTCGCGATGCGCCTGCTTGAACGGCTGCCGGATGCCGCGATCTACCAGCCAGCAGCGCCAGCTCAGCACTTCCTGCAGGTTGGAGCGGATGGGATGCCAGAGGCGAACGAGGGAATCCGGCGCCGGGGCCAGCGGGTTTCCTGCCCAGTCCACCAAACCGCCTTGCCACCACATGGCCGTTTGCGAGGCCTCGCCGGTCTGAACTTCCCAGATAAGGCGTTTCGCGAACATGCCGGTTATTGGATGATTCAGGTACCGGTCTTTCCACCGCTCGAACAGCGTGGCGCTTTGTGACAGCAGCTGCCGTTCCAACCGCAGACGCTGGGTGTCGACAACCGCCTGCATCTCCTTGGCGGCTTTCTTCAGGTTCGTGAGGGCGGTAGCGTGATTGGCCTTGACGTCGGCGGGCGCAGACTTGAGAAATTTGCCGTCGCGCCACCAAGCGAGGTTGGCCGCGCCGTCTTGGATGGACAATCTGGCTTCGCAATTTCCCAGGGTCTCGGTGCGGGCGCCTTCAGCATTCAGTGCATACGTGGGAACGGCCATCGCCTCCAGGTCGTCCCGGCTGACCTGGTTGCGTTCCGCCGCTTCCGCGAGCGCCTTTTCGATCAGACGTCGAGCCACGTCGTACTTCACGCGCACCGACAAACGGCTGATCTGCGTTACTGCATCCAGGCCCGGCATCTCCGCCAGCGCGTTGACGCAAGCATTGCCGACGCGATGCGACACGGCGCCGATCTGGGGTATTTTTCGAAAACAGGCGAGCGCGAAATCGGCGACCGCCGGAGCAAGTGACGCGTCTCCCAGCACTCCCAAGGTCCAAATGAATCCCTTCTGGTAGTCCGCTTCTTCGTCAGGCACCTGGAGTTGGGCCGGCATTTCGGGCATCGGACCCAGCGCGAGCCAACGCCGCGCCGCTTCCAGGAATTCCGCGCGGCCGATGCTCTCGACGCATGCCAACGCTTCCTTCTTCCACTTCACCGTTGGGCTGGCCTGGGTAAGCGAGCGTGCATGCAGGAGCAGACGGCGCCACGCCATCTGCTTGGGCGAGGCATCGATCTCCGGAAGCACATGCCGGCTCCAACCGGAAACCGCGGCCACTGGCGGCGCTTCTTTCTTGCCGTGCAGCAGGACGTCAATGCGCTCCTGGATCTCCTCCATCCCGTGGGTGTCGCCGACGAAGGAGCGCAGCCGGAGCAGAGCGTCTTCGAGCGCCGGCGTCATGGTCACGTCCGCGAAGGCGTTCAGCAGCGGTTTGTACGGGTAATGGAATCGATAGAACGGGTTGGACATCAGTTCAATGATTCGCAACGCTTGCAGGCTATTGAGAGGCAATCCGGACCGCAAGAGCTGAGAGATAACGCCCTTGAGCATGAAGTGCAGGGAAAAGGAGCCCTGCGTACCCAGCACCGCCATAGATTCGAACAGGACCGCTGCGCGCTCCTCGACCGGAGCGGATTTCAGCCGCTCCAACGGTTCCTCGACGGCCTTCACCGCGTCGCGTTCTTTGAATGCCGGACGATGGGCATTCAGAGCCTCCACCAGCGCCAGCATGTGCGCGCTCGCGCCCTCAGGAGGCTGGTAGCGTTGCTTCGGAAGTCCCCAAAACCTTGCGGTTTCTCCTACACTCACCGGTATCCTCCAGTCTTATAAACCTAGCCGCCAATCAGCGGCACGAGTTTTACGAACTGCACTTCGGATTCTTCCTGCAACTCGAGTGGCTCATCCAGGCCCATGACTTGACGACCATCCACGATCAGCAGGAATCCGTTGCGATCAAAGCTGGCGCACGCCCGCTGAAACTGGACTTCCCAATCCAGGCGACGTTTGTCCCGCATCCGAAATCCGTTCAGGATGCGTTCGGATTCCTCCGGCTGGACAAGGCCGCAAAATACCTCCGGCATGGTCTGGTTGTGGCGTTCCACTTCTTCCCGCACGCGCGTTCGAATCAGCTCCCGGGGCGTAGTTACGGCTTCTGGCAGGGTTACAACTCGGGCGGGAGAATGCGGGCCAGGAACCATCTCGTCCTGGATGTGAACTGTCACGGGCATAAGCTACTATCGGCAGTTCCCGGCCGCCTACAACCCAGGTGAACGCCTTAGCGCGTGAGCGTTTTCGGAATAACTGCTGCCTCGCCGGACTGGAGCCAGCTTTCGCCGCCTTCACGTCCCGTGGCGTACGGACGGCCGATGATTCAGCTGGCAGAGAGGCTGAGTCTATCCCGCCGCCGATCAAGTTCTTATACGTATTTCCTGGGCGGTTTGAAATGCGTCCGCTCGACATTCCCAATCCACCGCCGCCGGGAGGCCAGTGGAGCGAGAGTTTCTGGCTGAGCGCCTCCTGCATTCCGATGCCGCACGCTACGCTCGAACACCGCATAAAGCGCGCGCCCGAGAGCGCCCGCATGGCTTTTGAATCACTGGAGTATTTGCTAAAATCAGACGCGGGGACTGGCGCGAAGGCATTGAGCCCAAGGTCCCGTCGTCATCCCCGGTGGGCGTTCGTATAACCAGGGCCACCCTAGCTCAGCTGGTAGAGCGGCTGATTCGTAATCAGCAGGTCGCCGGTTCGATCCCGGCGGGTGGCTCCAGCTTTCAGTCGCTTACCGCTGAAGCGCGCGGCCGGCAACACTCCTGCTCTGGTACGACTCGTTGAGAAACCGCCTTCCCCCGGCGGAAACAACCATCCGCAATTCGCCAATCGAGATCCAGGATCGGGAACCGGCGGAACACTGAGCGGGTGTCAGGACCACAGGCAATGATTGCTCATTGCTAAGTCATCGCGCAGCAAGCAGCCCGGAGCGACGCGGCGCTCCCTTGACCAAGCTGGCTGGATTCACTACAGAAATCTGACGGAGATTTTGGAATCGCTCCCATCGTTAGCGAATCTTCAAGCACGACCTTGGGCGCATGGCGATCAATTCTCAGCTGCATGCAACAGCCATCGGAGCCCGAGGGCCGCGAACCGTTGCCTTCGAGGGATCCCACAAAAAAGCGCTCGCTTCCGGGGTGCATCCTCTTCGCGTCAAAAGTGCACTCATTGAAATCAAAATCGCGTCAATTCTCCTTCGACTCATTGACGCGCGCGGCACGTTGGGATATTCTTCGACCCAAGCGTTTTTGGCGGGCCGGCGCTGCGGGTGTCGGTTTGACCAATCGCGAGAACGGGGAGATTTGCATGCGCCAAGTAGCGGGACTAGTATGTTTATCCCTTTGTGCCCTGGTAGCGTTTGCTCAAACGGATCGCGGCACGATCACAGGTACGGTTCTGGACGTGACAGGCGCTGTGATCCCTGGCGCGTCCATCGAGGCGAAGAACGTCGCAACCAGCGAGGTGTATCGGGCAGGAACGACAGGCACAGGCAATTACACGCTCGCCAACCTGCCGGCAGGCACTTATGAAGTGACAGTGACTGCCGCGGGCTTCAAAAAGTTTATCCGGCCCGGCCTCACGGTCCAGGTGGCCGAGACTAGCCGCGTAGATGCGACGCTCGAAGTGGGAGGTGCGAGCGAGTCGGTCACGGTCAACACGGAAGCTCCCTTGCTGAAAACGGAAAGCGGCGAAGTAAGCCATCAGATTGATTACACCGAAGCGGATAACCTCCCGCTGTTCACCCTGAACGGGAGCGGCAATGAGGGCATCGGCAACGTTCGCGACCCTCTGTCGGTTCTGACTGTCCTGCCGGGAGCGAATTTCACTTCCGATGTTGAGGTTCGCGTCAACGGTTTGCCGTCCGGTTCGCAAGCCATTCGAGTGGAAGGCCAGGACGCTACCAATGGCTTTATGCAAAATGCCAGCCAGGGGGTCCAGCAAAGTGTGGACGCTATTCAGGAAGTGTCGGTTCAAACCAGCAATTTCGCGGCTGAGTACGGTCAGGTTGGCGGAGGATACATCAACTTCACCATGAAATCGGGCACCAATGACTTCCACGGCTCCGGTTACGACTATTACCAGAACTCGGCTCTGAACGCGGGATTGCCATTCACGGACAACCCACAGACAGGCGTTGGACTGGTGAAGAACCCGTTGAACCGCAACGACTACGGAGTCACGCTGGGCGGACCTGTCCTCATTCCGAAGTTGTACAACGGCAAAGACAAGACATTCTTCTTCTTTAACTTCGAGCAGTTCCGCCAGAGCGTCACCACGACTAATCTGATTGCTACCGCGCCACTGCCTGAATGGACGGGGGCCGATCCCCGAGGTGCAAACTTCGGTCCGACGCTGGCAAACGGCCAGCCGAACCCCGGTAACATTGAGAATCCGTTAGGCCCGTTCTTGACGGCGGGGTTCGGCACGCCCTCGCCCACAGGCCAGGTCGATCTGATCGGCCAGTTGTTTGACCCACAAACAGCTCACTATGTGAATGGTGGGCCACTCGGTTCCGGGATCGTCGAAACCCCATTCCCGGACAACATTATTCCCTATAGCAGGATGGATCCGTCCGCGCTTCGGTATCAGTCGCTGTTTATCAAGCCCACTCAGGGCGGGCTGGTGAATAACGCCATTCAGCCTGCCTTTTCCAACTACCGGCACACGACGATTCCCTCGATCAAGATCGACCAGAACCTCAGCACGAAAATAAAAATTTCCGGATACTATTCACAGACCGCCACCTACTCGCCCAATTCCAATGGATTCGCCGAGGAACTGTCGCCGGCCACACCCCAGAACACCAGGGCGCAAACCATCCGTGCTAATTTCGACGACACCCTCACGCCCACCGTGCTGCTGCACGTGGGCATCGGTCTTCTGTACTACAACCTGGACCAGTATCCACCGTCCTTTAACGCAGGCCAGATCTTGGGTTGGGGGCCGAACCAGCAGTACCCCGCGAATAACATCATGCCCCAGGTCTCGGGCCTGTCCAGCTTTTTTGAGGGCGGCATGAATCTGGGTTCGGGGTTCTTTGCTCCCACACCTGGCGTCGGCTTCGCGGCGGACCAGGATGAGAAAGAGTACAAGCCCACGGCCAACGTCAACCTCACCTGGGTCAAGGGAAATCACACCTTTAAGTTTGGGGGGGAGATGGCCATCGAAGGTTTCCCGACGCAGAGTTCCAGCCGCGCCAACGCTCTCTATGGCGTCAGCTACGAAGAGACCCAGAATCCTTGGGAGTATACCAGTCCCGCAATCGGCCCCAGTTCGGTCTTTACGTCCGGAAATCCGTATGCCAGCTTCTTGTTGGGATCGATGGACTACCTTAACGCTTCCGCGATTACTGACACCCGGCTGGGTAAACATTCGTTGGGGTTCTTTGCGCAGGATAGCTGGAAGGTTACCCGTAAGCTCAGCCTGGAGCTAGGCATTCGCTGGGACTATTCCACGCTGTTGCAGGAGGAGCACGGGCGTATGCAGAGCGCCAACTTCCAAATGCCGAATCCAAACCTGATCCCAGCGGATTCGACCACCCCATTGGACGGGCTGGTGGTTTATCAGAAGCAGTACAACAACAACTATCCGTTCGCGTTTGGACCACGCATCGGAGTGGCGTACCAGATCGATTCGAAGACGGTGTTCCGCGCCGGTGCGGGCATTTCTTACGCGGCCTCTGGGGGCAACGCCGGGTTGTCGGGTACCGATGCCGACTTCTATGCCATTTCAGCCCCGGAGGGAACCGGCCAGGGCATCGGCGGATCTGGCGCCGGCGCGATCTATTTCCAGAATGGAAATCCGTTTGCTCCCGGCAACATCTACGGCAACGGACCCCTCACGGCTCCCCTGAGCGGCGCCGGCTTCCCTTCGCAGACTTCTAGTTCGGGCTGCGGCGCGCCTCCTTCTTTCTCGACTCCGTGTAAACCGATCGATTCGCCGTTCATCACGATCGATAAGGGCACGGGACGGCTGCCGCGAATTTTCAATTGGAGCATCGGGTTTCAGCGCGAAATCCTCCCCACCCTGGTGATGGAAGCCGCCTACGTAGGCAACCGCGGCGCATGGTTTACGGCGCCAGTCCTGGACGCCGAAGCCGAGAATGGACTTACTCCGGCCGGGCTGCTGGCAGAGCGGCAGTACGGGAACACTACGGGAATTAATGTCAACAACCCGGCACAGCTAGGCTTGCTCACCCAGCCGATCAGCAGCCCGGCGGTGATCGCGTTGTTTCCCGCGCTGGCGAATCCAAACAATGTGTATCCGGGATTCCCGGACTATGAACCTTTGAACCAGGCTCTGCGGGCCCATCCGCAGTGGATTGGTGTTCCACCCTTCCTGGGACCGCCGCTCGGCGACACCTGGTACGATTCGCTTCAGGTGAAACTGACCAAGCGTTATTCTCACGGGTTGACCGTAGCGGGGTCCTATACATACCAGAAGACATTGATTCTGGGCACCACCTCCGCCACACCCTACTTTACAGCCGGCCAGGTAGTCGTCAATGACGTCAACAACCGTATGCAAAACAAGCAGCTTTGCAGTTGCGACTATCCGCAGGTGCTGACGGTCACGTTCAACTACACCACGCCGAAGTGGGATAGGGACTTCACCGGCAGCAAGCCTCTTAGCTGGCTGGCCCGCGACTGGACCTTCGGCGGCGTGCTGCGCTATCAAAGCGGCGTGCTGCTTCAAACGCCTGCCTCCGAAAATAACTTCCTGTATCAGCTGGGTGTCGGTACGCAGGATAACCCAGCTGTATTCGGCGCACCCGACGGCCTGGAAAACTACGTTCCAGGGCAGCCGTTCTTCTTGGTGAATCCGAACTCGCACTTCGACCCGACGAAAACACTGGTGCTGAATCCCAAGGCGTGGACTGATGCGCCCCCGGGCACGTTCGGGGTCTCCGCTCCGTACTACATCAACAACCGGTGGCAGCGGCAACCGGCTGAATCTCTCAGTGTGGGGCGAATTTTCCGGGTTAAGGAGAAGTACCAGTTCCAGATCCGGGCGGAGTTCCAAAACCCGTTTAATCGCGTGTTCTACTCCGTGCCGGTTTCTGGCTACCCCAACGGTGCTTATACACCGGCAGCTTACCAAAACCCCTTCCCGGTCCTGGGCTCCACCGGAGGAGCCTTGTCGGGAGGCTATGGCTTCGTCAACGAGTTTAACGGCGGGGGAACGAACTCCTCCGCCGCCGTCGGACTCGCCACCGGGCTCAACACGTTACAACCGAGAACGGGCCAAATCGTGGCGCGCTTTACGTTCTGACGCAGCGCGCTTAGAACATGGGCCTCGCCGGGCTACCGGTGAGGCCTGTTTCTTCGGATAGTCAGTGACACGGCTGGCCAGTACCTTCGCGCAGACTCACAATCCGATCCACTGCCGTCTGCCGCCACGCCTCGCATTCCCCGGCGAGCCAATGGACCTGGATCCGATCCACTCCGGTGTCTTTCCCCAGACCGAAATGTACTCTGGGATCGTTGGCGGCGAGGTAACTGCCATCGCCCCTCACCCAGCGTCTGACGGAGATACCAGTTTTCCGCACGAGTTCCACCACGCTTCCGTATCCGGAACGATTGGTGCGGACTCCCTCCAGATGAACCAAAAGCCAATGACCGCGGGCCGGCACGGTGTTCAACAACAGGTGCGCGGGACCGTTGTTGGTGGTGACTAGAATATCCATCCCGCCGTCGTTATTCACGTCGCCGAAAACCGCCGCACGGCCGACCTCCACAGGCTGCAGCGCCGGGCCTGCTGAAGCGGTGATGTCCTGGAATCCCTTTCCTTTGCCTCCGTTGCGCAGCAATAGGTTGCGCTGGCGGTATGGAAACTTCTCGCCCTGCTCCGTCGCCATGGAAGCGACCGCTCCATTGGCGCTGAAAAAATCCAGGAGTCCGCGATTTTCCATATCGAGCAAGCCGACGCCAAAGCCGCTGTATGGCAGAGAAATGTGGGATATTCCGCTTTGCTCCGTGGCATCGACGAATTCTCCGTTCGGCTGCCGCTGGAACACGGTGAATGACTCGGTGGGAAGGTTCGTAACGATCACGGCTTCGCCGCCGTCGCCGTAAATATCGCCCGCAGCAATGCCCATACCGGCGCGCGGCTTTCCGTCCGAAGCGTAGGCGAGTCCGTGGGTGAGGCCCTCTTCGTGAAATACCCGGTCATTCGGTTTCGACTGCGGCGTGCGCGGGGAACTGATCCATAGATGATTGGCCGCGCCATCGTTGGCCACCATGAAGCCCGGATAACCGTCGGTACCGAAATCTCCGGTCAGGATTCCCAGCCCAGGCCCCCTTTTGGCGTTCAGGCCCGCTTCCGCCGTCACGTCCTTGAATCGCCCGTTCCCCAGGTTGTGAAACAGTTGCGTCACGGTTCGTTTAAAGGGCTTCGGCCCACAATAATCCTTGGGGCCCTGCGGCAAATAACAAGGCCCGCCAAAAAACTCGACGTAGTGAACCACGGCCAGATCGAGGAGACCGTCCCGATCGTAGTCGATAAACGCGGCACTGGTGGACCAGCCGGAGGAGGCCACTCCGGCGGCTGCGGTCACGTCGGTAAAAGTGCCGTTTCCATTGTTGTGATAAAGAATGTTGTGCCCGTAATTTGTGACATAGAGATCCGTGTAGCCGTCGTTATCATAGTCGCCGGCCGCGACGCCCATGCCCTGATCGGCGTGTCCCAAACCGGCCGATTCGGTAACGTCGGTGAAGGTGAGCTTGCCGCTGGGATTCAGGTTATTGCGGAACAGGCGGTTGCCGGGTTTCCATCCCGGGGGCACCGGGACCAGAGCTTTTCCCTGAGGGTTGGCCGGATATCCCTGGACCAGAAAAACGTCCAGATCCCCGTCATTGTCGTAGTCGAGCAGCGCCGCTCCGGACCCCATCACTTCAGGCAAAAGGTATTGTCCTGTCGCGCCGGAATATTGCCAGAAGTCGATCCCGCTCGGTTTGGCGACATCCTCGAAGAGGGGAACGCTGTGCGGCGGAGAGGACTTGCACGAGAGGCAAAGGCCAACGAGCGGGAGCAGGAAAATCCCCAATTTCACTTGCAACAGAATCCCACGGGGTATAATATCGAGTCAAATTGTGAAGCGGGGAGCGGCGGCAATCCGTGTTGGGACGTTGGCCGGGCTAATGGCCGGGGTGTTCAATGTTTCCTGCAGTCGCCCGATCCCGCCGGTTCCGGCCGTTTCACTCGAGGGTCTTGACCCGGACGTTCGCGCGGTGATTGAGAAGTCGCGCGACCAAGCCGTGGCCGAGGCCAAAAGCGGGCAAGCGTCAGGACGCTTCGGCATGGTGCTCGAAGCTCACACCCTTTATCTGCCGGCTGCGCTCGCCTTTGAACGGGCCATTCGTCTGGACCCCCAACAATTCGCGTGGCGATATTATCTGGCTGTGGCGCAGGAATATGCGGCCCAGCCCGAGCAAGCCCTGGCAGCGGTCACGGACGCATTGCGTATCCGCCCGGATTATAAGCCCGCCGTCCTGAAGCGCGGGGCGCTGCTCCTGAAACTGGGACGTTTCCAAGAAAGCGAAGCGGTGCTCAAGCCGCTCCTGGCGCAAAATCCCGGCTCGGCCGAGACTCTCTACACACTTGGGCGCGTCAAGTTCGCGCAAGGGGATTTCCCTGCCGCCGAGGATCTCTACCGCCGGGCTTCGGAGGCGTATCCAACCTATGGGGCCGCATGGTTCGGCCTGGCGGAAGCCGGAAGGAGACTGGGGCACAACGAAGAATCGGAGAGAAGCTTCCGGTTGGCGGAGAGCTACAAAGACCGAAACCCGCCGTCGGAGGACGAGTTACTCCGCGAGATGCTGAAGCTGGCCACCGGTATTGAAAATCGCCTGGCGGAGGCCAAACGCCTCATGGATCGGAGACAGTTCGACGAGGCATCGCGAATTTACAAAGAGGTTTTGACCACGCATCCAGACAACATTGACAGCCTGGTGAACCTTTTATATATGGCTCAGTTCCCGAACCAGTCGTCTCCGGAAGAAGTGGAGGCGCTCTACGCGACCGCCAGCCGAGTCAGCCCTGACGTTCCGCAAGTCTATCTGTACTATGGCACTGCCCTGGCGGCCCAGGGCAAATATGAAGCGGCTGCCGCTGCGATCGAGAAAGGGATTGCATTGAAACCCGACGACGGGGAAGCTCAGTCGTGGCTCGCGGACATAATGATGAGGCAGCATCGGCCGGCCCAGGCGATCGAACATTATCGGCGCGCACTGACGGTCGATCCTTCCTTTCGTCCAGCCCGGCTGATGCTAGCGCAGCTGCTGATCAATACGGGCCGGAGCGGCGAAGCCATTCCCGTGTTACTCCCGGCCCTCCAGAGGAATGATAAGGTTACGCCTCTCTTCCTGATGACCCTGGCACAGGCATACGCCAACACAGGAGACCCGGCGAAAGCGATCGAGCGTTTGAAACAAGCCCGGCCCCTGGTGGTCCAGTCCGGCCCGCCCAACCTGCTGGCGCAGATTGACCAGGGATTGGCGCAATTGGGGTCACACCCGTAATCGGCCCGAGGTTTTCCGGCGCTGGACGAATCGCCCTGTACGGTGTGATGCGGTCGTCGCTTTGTCAAACCACTTCCAGCAGTAAATCGGCCACTTCTCGCGGCATCGTGATCATCGCGTCATGGCCCGTTGGCAACTGTCGCAGACGCCACCCCGCTTCCGTTGGAGGGAGTGCTCTCGGGGCCAATATGTGGGCCAATACGCGTTGCATCAGCGAGAAGAAAAAGCTACTGCCTGTGCAGTCAATGTGTGTACGGGGTTTCGTTGACGTGATCGCGGGATTCTTCAGATGCAGAGGTTGCTCCAACGTCTTGAGGGGATGTGACGTCAGCTTCGAGCGCACCCAACTTCGATCTGGCTCTGTCGTCACCCCCAAGGGCTTCTCCTTTGGAGGATCGACTCTCCAGCCATCGGCCTGAACTTGTCTGCGGACCAGATAGTTAACAATCGGCGAGACATCGACCATCGATTCGCCATCGCGTGGCACGAAGGTATCCAGATAGACCAGGTGAGCAATGCGCTCCGGCACCTGATCAACCACGCCAGTGATGACCATCCCGCCATAACTGTGACCCACCAGGATGACACCATGCAGATTCTTTTCCTCAACCAGGCCTGCGATGTCCTGGATATGGGTATCTAATCCGACATCGGGTGACAGCTCGGCTGCACGCTCAGCCAGGCCAGTGAGGGTGGGAGCATACACCTCATGGCCAGCAGCTTCTAAGAAGGGGATGACCTTCTGCCAGCACCAGCCCCCATGCCATCCCCCATGCACCAACACAAAGGTTGCCATGCTCGGCTCCTTTCAGTCTACGGTGTTGGTCAGGATAAGGTTGCCTTACTCACGTCACATATTCGGTAAAAAGGTCTTCATTAGATCACATCCATCTCGTCCAGCACCGCTCCAAAAGAGAAACATCCGAACCCCTATCGGCCGGCTTTGCGGTTGACAGTCCCAAGTCCCATCTCACGGCCAAACCGCGAACTAGCCGGCCAGGAACCGACTCAGCCTTTCCAAAATTGACCCACACACAAACCTTGCCTCCACGGGCGATATAATTGTCCCACCGGATACAGCCAATCATGAATTTCCCCAACGCGAAGGTCTTGCGTCGGACCGCGTATCCAGTTGCGATCGCTGTTCTCGGTCTGATCCTTTTTTCGCGGGTCGCGCGAACCGGAGATGACGCGAATGCGATTCCGGTGCGACTGATCATCGTGAATTCCGCCGAAGATGCGCAGGCTATTGAGGACCGGTTGAAGGCGGGCGCCGACTTCGCGGTCCTCGCTCGGGAAAAATCCGTTGACGCGACTTCAGGCGACGGGGGCTTCCTGGGCAAGATCGATCCCGCCTCGCTCCGTGGTGAATTGAGAAACACGCTGAGCGCCCTACAACCTGGGCAGATTTCGGGGATTGTCAAATTACCAACCGGTTACGCGATCCTGCAGGTATTGACGGAAGCAGAGGCCGCGGATCTGGGGAAGGCCGACCGCGCACTGCAGGCCGCCATCCGGAAAGAAGGAACCGTTCGGCTGGCGCCCCTGGTGGGCGGACAGGATGAGGCCATGTCGCGTTTGTTCCAGCGCACGATGCCCGAGGCCTGGGGCCAGGACCTGCATGCTATTTGCGACGCGTACCGTCAGTCGCCCTTAACGTTGCTGAAGGAGCTGGACGCGCTGGTGGATCCGGCGAACAGAGCGAGCCCGCTGCACGGCAAGTCCACAAGGCCGAACGATGTGCTGGATGTTTACATGACCCGGGGACAGCTCTACGCTTACCGGGGCGACATGGCCCACGCTGTCGCGGAGTGGGAGATCGCCTATCGAATTGCCTCGTCGGATGTTCCGCGGGCTATGCCGCTGATGGAAGAAGTGCTCGGGGTCGGTTACCTGCACAAATCCGAGATGGACAACGACGTTTATCGCCATCCGGGTGACCGGTGCATTTTCCCCATTCGACCGGAACTTCATTACACGCAAACAGCCGCTTCGGCGAAAGCCATTGAGTATTTCACGAAATATCTCGATCGGAAGCCCGATGATCTCGAAGTGAAATGGCTGCTAAACCTGGTTTACATGACGCTGGGGAAATATCCCTCCGGCGTTCCGTCCAAATACCTGCTGCCTCTCGCGTCATTTGGATCCGGCGAGAGCATCGGACGCTTCACCGATGTGGCTCCCCAGGCAGGGCTGAATCTGTTTGCGATGGCTTCCGGCGTGATCGTCGACGATTTTGAGAATAACGGCCTGTTCGACGTGGTTACATCGACTTACGATGCGTGCGAGCCGA
This sequence comes from Bryobacteraceae bacterium, assembly GCA_035508055.1. GTDB lineage: Bacteria > Acidobacteriota > Terriglobia > Bryobacterales > Bryobacteraceae > Palsa-89. Next base: position 20,559 of record DATJNO010000007.1, read on the forward strand.
TGCACTTTTTCCATAACAACGGAGACGGGACTTTCACCGACCAGGCCGCTAAAGCCGGTCTCACCGACCAGTTGGGTGTCGCCTTGAACCTCGTGCAAACCGACTACAACAACGATGGATGCACCGACATTCTGGTTTTGCGCGGAGCATGGCAGCCGAGTAACGTCGCGCAGCGCAAATCGCTCCTGCGCAACAATTGCAACGGGACCTTCACGGATGTTACCAAGGAGAGCGGTCTTGCCGTACCGACGAATACCCAGACGGCCGTCTGGGCCGATATCAACAACGACGGCTTTCTCGACCTTTTCGTGGGCAACGAGACCGGGCCCAGCCAGCTCTTCCTCAACAAAGGCGACGGAACCTTCGCGGACATTTCCCATTCCGCGGGTATCGACCGGACGTCCTTTGCGAAGGGCGTCGCGGCGGCCGATTACGACAACGACGGCTACGTGGATTTCTACGTTTCCAACCAAACTGGCGCTAACTTTCTGTATCACAACAATCACAACGGAACTTTTACGGAAATCGCCAGCCAGGCTGGGGTCCCAGGTGTCGGAAGGGGTTTCGCAGCGTGGTTTTTCGATTACGACAACGACGGCTGGCCGGACTTGTTCGTGACGAGCTTTTACGCATCGATCGAGGAGACCATCGCAACTTACCTGGGGCTTCCGCAGAAAGCCGGGACGATGAAGTTATACCGGAACCTGGGAAACGGGACTTTCCAGGACGTGACCAAAGAGACCGGACTGGACAAGGTCTTCATGCCCATGGGGGCAAACTTCGGCGACGTGGACAACGATGGTTACCTGGATATCTATCTGGGCACAGGAAATCCTTCGTATGCCTCGCTGCTCCCGAATGTGTTACTGCGGAATAAGGAGGGCAAATCCTTTGTAGACGTCACGGCTTCTTCGGGCACGGGCGAATTACACAAAGGACACGGCGTCGCCTTTGCGGACCTCGACAACGACGGCGATGAAGATATCATCACTTCGATCGGCGGCGCCATGCCCGGGGACAGCCATGCTTTCCGTTTGTTCGAGAACCCGGGCAATGGCAATGACTGGATCAATCTGAAGCTGGTGGGCGTGAAGGCCAACCGGGCCGCGATCGGAGCCCGGATCAAAGTGACCGTGAAAGATCAGACCGGCGCTGTACGCTCCATCTATCGCACCGTCGCGAGCGGAGGCTCCTTCGGCGCATCACCGCTGGAACAGCATATCGGGTTGGGAAAGGCGGCGCAGAGCGTGAGCATCGAAATATTATGGCCCGGAGGCAGCCGGACGCCGCAGACGTTTACCAACGTGGGCAAGAACCAGTCTCTTGAGATCAAAGAATTCGCTACGGACTACACCAAACTGGAGCGTCGCCGGGTCCGGCTGGGGGGCGCGAAGTGAGTACAATGAAACGCGCGTTGTTACTGGCCCCCGGTGTGTGTTTTTTTATCAGTAACGTCGGTGCTGCCGCCACGGCGCGCTACCCCGTTACGGGGCTAATCCTGAGCATAAACAAGCCGCATCGCGCGTTTGTCGCATCCTGTTCGGAAATCCCTGGCTATATGAACGCCATGGTGATGCCGGTCACGGTACGCGAGCCGAAAGCGCTCGAAGGCCTGAAGCCCAGCATGTTTGTGGATTTCACGCTGGTCGTGGAAAAGGATCGCTCCTATGCCGAGAACGTTCGCGTTCACGAGTACGAAAACCTGGCGCAGGAGCCCCTGCTCGTTCGCCGGCTGGAAATGCTAGCCCGACTCGACAAAACGAATCCTCCGCCGGCGCCGCCTGCCATCGGGGCGACAGTGCCGGATTTCACGCTCACCGATCAGACCGGCCAGCAGGTGAGTCTTTCACAGTTCCGAGGCAAGGTGGTGGGAGTCACCTTCATTTACACCAGTTGTCCTCTCCCCGACTATTGTTTCCGGCTATCCAACAATTTCGGACGCCTCCAGAAGCGCTTCGCGGCGAAGATGGGCCGCGATCTGGTGTTGCTGAGCGTCAGCTTCGATCCGGCTCACGATACGCCCGAGGTGCTGGCGAAGTACGCGAGTATCTGGAAAGCCAATCCGAACTCGTGGCACTTTTTGACCGGAACGCCCGCCGAGGTAAAGGCGGTGTGCCGCAGGTTTGGCTTGAACTTCTGGCCGGATGGGGGGGCTCTAGTGCATTCCATGCACACGCTCGTCATGGATCGCGAGGGCAAACTCGCAGCCAACCTGGAGGGCAATCAGTTCAGCGCCGAGCAGTTAGGCGATTTCGTTGAGACAACGCTGAACCACGCCAGGTAATGATCTGATCGACGGCTTGGGCATGCCGCGCAAGCGTTCCAGCATGCGCCCGAGCTTGCCGGGGCAGGAGCCATATTAGCTGATCGAGGGTCACCACTATCCGGGTCTCGCTTGACCTAGAGTTTTCCGACTTCTCTCCAGGCGTCCTCGCGTTTTGTCGCCCGGCCCCGTGGTATAGTGGACGCCAGCTTTCAAACGGGGAAAATGGCACTGAGCGAGTTAGTTGACTTCCTGTGCTCAACTGAACTGTTCCAGGGCGTTCAGGTAAACGTGGTCACGCAGATTGCGCAGGCCATCCGATTGATGACCCTGCAGGACGGGGAGGTACTGGTACGCCAGGGGGAATTAACGCCGGACCTCTATATAGTTCTGGCCGGGCGTCTGCGCGTACCGGTTCATAACCGTGCCAATGCTCCGCGTCTGGTACTCCATATTGAGGCAGGCGAGAGCGTTGGCGAAATGGCGGTTCTGTGCGATGATCCCGCGACCGCGACGATCGTCGCGGACGGTAATGTACAGGTGGCCGCGTTGTCGAGGACGGCCTTCAATCAATTCTCCGCCGCGCAGCCCTATGCCGCACTTCAGGTAACACAAGCGCTTAGCCGCCGCCAACAGCGGCACCGCCTCTCGGTAGCTTTGCATCTCAGCGATTTGTTCGCGGCGCTTGCGCCGGAAGTGATTGCGGATCTGGAGTCCGAACTCGAGATGTTCTCCCTTTACGGGAGTGAGACACTGTTCCGCCAAGGGGATCCGGGTGATTTCGTGTGCATGGTAATAAGCGGACGGGTGCGCAGCTTGGTGCGGAAGGCCGATGGCCACGAGGCGCACGTCACCGAATTCGGCCCGGGCGAGCTAGTTGGAGAAATGGAAGTCGTCAGTGGCCATCCCCGCACCGCCACCGTGGAGGCAGTCCGCGACAGCCAGTTGGCGAAGCTGACCAAGGAAGCTTTTGACCGATTTACGCTGAAGCACGGAAGAGCGGCAGTGGAAATGATCAGCCGCAAGGTGTCGGAGCGGCTGCGCGAGACTTCCAACGGGAGCGCGCGCTGGCGCCGTGGAACCGCCACGATCGCGATCGTGCCGGCACATGCCTCGGCTCCCAAGGCTGAATTTGCCGAAGCGTTGGCGGCCTCCCTCATCCGCTTCGGTCCCACCGTTCGCCTTACCAGCGACATCGTTGACGGCCATCTGGGGCAGCCGGGAATTGCCCAGACCTACGAACGCGGTGGCGGCAACATCCGGATCGTGGATTGGCTTAGCAAGCAGGAGTTCGAGCACAGCTACGTGCTTTATGAAGCCGATCCGTTCCTATCTCCGTGGACGGAGCGCTGTTTCCGTCAAGCCGATCATGTCATCATTCTGGCGGATGCAGCCGAGGACCCGTCGCTGGGCGAGATTGAAGCGGAGCTCTTGCGTCCCAACGCCGGACGCTCGGGCGCCCGCCAGTGGCTGGCGCTGATTCAACGGCAGGGCGATCCCAAGAACACCAAGAGTTGGCTGGAGCCGCGCAGCATAGTGCGCCATTTTCACTTGCGGCCAGGCGACTCGGCCGGCGTCGACCGTCTGGCGCGTGTGATTACAGGTCACGGCGTGGGAATCACGCTGGGAGGCGGGTTCGCCCGTGGCCTTGCCCATGTCGGCGTGATGCGCGCGTTCGAGGATTTGGGCGTGCCCGTCGATGCCATCGGCGGGGCCAGCATGGGCGCACTGGTGGGCGCTCTGTGGGCCATGGGCTGGGACCGCCAGCGAATTATCCACGAAACCTGCGTTGCCTGTTCGGGAGTCTTTGGCGATCTGACTTTTCCTTTCATTGCGTTCAAGAGCGGAAGGAAGTTCAGTGAAGCCGTGCGCAAGCTGCTGAGCGACATCCAAATCGAGGACCTCTGGTTACCCTACTTCTGTATTTCGGCGAACCTGAATCGATCGGAACTCAAAATCCATTTGGAAGGCCCGCTGGCCAAGGCGGTGTTGGCGGCCACACGTGCTCCGGGAGTATTCCCGCCCATCGTGTATGACGGTGAGCTGCACGTCGATGGCGGCATCATCAACAACGTGCCCGTCGACCTTATGAAGACGTTTAACAACGAGGGAATCGTCGTCGGTGTGGACGTCTCCCCGCCGCACGAGCTGAATCCGGTCCACGACTATGGCGACGAAGTTTCCGGCTGGAGTGCGTTCTGGAGGCGCTGCAATCCCTTCTCGAAGCGGCGCATCTACACACCCAGCATTCTTCTGGTGATGATCCGGACGCTGGAGTACACGGGCATTTCCTACAAGAATTTGAGGATCAAGCAAGCGGATATGTACATGTATCCGCAGTTGTTGCGTTTCAAGCGCACCGATTTCCACCTGGTGGAAGACATTGCCCAGGCCGGCTACGATTCCGCGCACGAAAACGTGTCGAAGTGGCTGGCTTCCGACGCGGCGATGGTCCGCAGGCCCGATCTTGCAACAGCCGCGCAGCCTGCGTCGGAAGCTGATTCCAGGCGTATGAACCCGGACGCGGACCCTGTGAAGGCGGGTTAAACTATGCCCTGGGCAAGGAGGAGCAGCGATTGTTCCGCTGCGGCATTTGCGTTATACTTGCCGCTAATCCGTTCACGGACAAGATAGCGGCCCAGGCTATGAAACTGCACCCGGAGGAGTTGCAACTCGCCCGTGCCTACCAAAGCGCTCACGAATTCGAAGAACTGAGCCCCGGGCAAATGAAACTCATCATGGACCGCGGGCGCTCTCTGTACAGGTGGTTCAAGTCTCACCCAGGCATTCACAATCTCATCAGCCTGGTGATCATTGCCGGGTTTTTTGCGCTGGACCCGTTGGCGCTGCTCGGCTTGCCTCGAATCTTTCTGGCACACGGCCGCCAGGATCATTTCGCGTGGGTGTTGCTGGCAAGCCTGGCAGCAGCCGCAGCCCACTGCTGGCTCATCTACTCTTTGGCGATTTTCTCTCTGCACGAAGGCGCCGCTCACAATTTGATCTTTGCCGGCGCCGGCCGGATTGCGAAGGTGGGGCAATTTCTTGGACGAAACCTCTGCCGTCTCAACCAGGGCGAGCCGGACTACTATTCCTCCTGCCACATGGCGCACCACGCCAAGTTTGGAACGGAAGATGATTCCGAGTTTCTGAACTTTGTCGTCCCGCACCGGTTGTGGCTCGCGTTCCTGCCGTTTGCCGCGTTTACGAATGTCACGGATTTCCTCATCCATCGCCCGCCTACATACACTCCGGGCAGGCTGGTTTCGGGCGTTTGGAGTTTGCTCTATAGCGGCGGCTACGCCTACCTGCTGTACCGTTCCTTTGGCTGGGTGTTCATGCTCCTGGTGATGCTGGTGTTCGTGCCGCACCTGGGCTTCTACCTCGACCGGCTGCGCCAGTACAGCGAGCACAACTTAATGCCGTTGGACAACCGGAACGGAGCACGCAGCTTAGGGATCGGCTTCTGGGGACTGTTGATCGGAGGAGGGCCTTGGGGCCAGCCCTGCCACTGGATTCATCACCTGATGCCGAACATCCCCTGGTATCAACAGATATCGCTGCATTTCTACGTGAAGAGCATTCTAAATGAGCGCCAGCGCCGCCAGTTCCTTTTGGCTCCGTTCGTTGGCTTTCCGATGCTGTTGTGGCGCTTGGTGCGGGACGCCGACACTTTTGCACGGGGAGGTCGGATTTGGGGAACTGCCGCGGGGCAGCGCTAAGCCGTTTGTTGGGGAAACGAGGGGGGGAAGATGTTGGGGAACCGAACGTGGCCGGAGTGGATCCGCGAGTATTCCGCGGGCCATCAGAATCCGGTGAACCGAGCGTGTCACACCGTCGGCATTCCGATGATTGCCGTGGCTGTGCTGTTAATCCCGCTGGCGATTTGGCGTTCGCAGGCCTGGACTCTCGTGCTCGGCCTGTTCGTGCTCGGCTGGATCTTCCAGTTCGTGGGCCATGCCTTTGAAAGGAAGCCCCCTGAGTTTTTCAAAGACTGGCGATTTCTGTTTGTCGGTTTGCGATGGTGGTTCGCAAAAATGGCCGGCAAAGCATAGATTCAGGTTCTGAGGAGTCATGAGCGACGCTGCACAGCAGATCCTGTTGACGGGCGCGACGGGGGCGGTAGGCCGCGAGTCGCTGGCGCGAATGGTGCGCCATCCTGGCACTCGCGTTGTCTGCCTGGTTCGCGGGGCCAGCGACGAGGAAGCGGCTCAACGGATTTCTGCTACGTTGGACGAACTAGCGCACCACGGCTTGTCCGAGGAGGAACGGTCTCGCGTGTTGGCGCTGCGCGGCGACATCACTCGGGAATATATGGGCCTGGACAAGGCGAAGTGGGACGCTCTTGCTGCGGAGACCACCCGGATCGTGCACGGCGCTGCCAGCGTGAGCTGGAGCCTGCCGTTGGAGGAAGCGCGGCGCATCAACGTGGCCGGCACCTCGGAGATGCTGCGCTTGGCCGACGCTGCTTCCCGCAGAGGCACCTTGCAGGCTTTCGACTACGTAAGTACCGTGATGGTTGCCGGCAAACGCCAGGGCCTGATCGGCGAGGAGGAACTGGACTCGAGCGCCGGCTTCTGGAGCACCTACGAACAGAGCAAGGCTGAGGCTGAGGGAATAGTGCGTTCGCGGCGCGGATCGCTTCCCGTATCGATTTTCCGCCTGAGCATGGTGGTGGGCGACTCGCGAACCGGACACGCATCCAGCTTCAACGTCATGTACTGGCCGCTGAAGATGCTCTCGCGCGGGATGTTTTGGATCGCACCGGCCGATCCGCAGGGCGTGGTCGACATCGTGCCGGTGGATTACGCTGTCGACGCCGTGGAAGTTCTGAGTGCCGATCCCGCGCAGCGCGGCAAGTGCTTTCATATCGCCGCCGGCCCCCGGTGCTGCTGTACCGTCTCGGAATTTTTGGATCTCGCGGTGGAAGTGATGGGAATCCGGCGGCCCATCTTAGTGAATCCGACAATCTTCTTGATGATGGTGAAGCCACTGATCCTGAGCGTCACCTGGGGCAAGCGCCGCGAAGCGTTTCACAAGGGACGCGTGTACGTCCCGTATCTTTCCTACAAGGCACGATTCGACGACACCCAGGCGCGGGCCGCTCTGGAACCGGCGGGATTGCAGCCGCCGCCGGTTGGGACCTACTTTCGCAATGTGATCAACTACGCGATCGCGACGGAATGGGGGAAGCACCGCGGGCAGGACTCAGCCAAGGGTGCCGCTCACTAGCATGAATCTCTACGACATCGATCCCGAACTGCAGCAAGAGCAGGCGCTCAGCAAGCTGCTCGACTACCTTCGCAACTACGTTGGCCGGTTTCATCCCTATTTGCGCCGTCTCTACCGCGAAAAAGGCGTCGATCTGGCCCGGCTGCGGACGCGCGCCGACTTACTGTCCCTCCCGCTGATCCAAAAAGACGACTTGCGGTCTAATCCGGCGTTGTTCGTTTTGCAGCCGCGTGCGCCGGGTGGGCCACTGCTGCCCGACGGTTTTGACACCGAGCGGCTGGGCGCGGGCGCGATCGCGAAATACGCACTTCGGGCTACGCTCAATTTTCCGCGCGATCACAGCCAAGCCGTCCGCCGGCCGACGCTGCGCGAGAAAATCACACGGCGGGGCCAATTTGAGTGGCTTCCCATCCACTACCATGCATCCACAGGCTCCACTGGCGAACCGACGCCGGTCACTTTCACCATGCATGACATCCACGGCATGGTGAAGGAGATGGCCTGCCTGATCGTTCAGGAGAAACAGCCCAACCCGAGATTTCTTCCATACGAATGGACTGAGCGTTGGATGTCCCTGATGCCGGCCGCTCCTCATGTGGCATTCTATTCGGTCGTCTTGGGGAAACTGGCAGCGGGCACTCCGAGCTTCGAGACCTTTGGCGGTGCGGTCATCCCGACCGACCGGCAGATCGAGCTGTTCGTGCGCGGGGGGTTCGCGGGCGCCGTCGCCATCCCTTCCTACATGACCTACTGGCTGCGGCGCGCTCTGACCCTGCAGCAGGAGGGCCGCGTCGGACCGCTCACCGGATTGCGGCGTCTGCTGCTGGGCGCCGAGCCGATCAGCGATACGCTTCGCGAGTACATCCGCAACCTGGCAATCCAAGCCGGGGCGCATCAGGCTGTAAAGGTGATCCAAACCTACGGCATGACGGAGCTCAAGTGGGTGTTTTACGAATGTTCCGAAGGCGCCGGCATTCACTTGAATCCCAAATACTACTACTGGGAGCTCTTGCATCCCCAGACGCGCCAGCCCGTGGCGCCGGGCGAGCCTGGCGTACTTGTTTTCAGTCACATTGGCTGGCGCGGAACCGTGTTAATCCGTTACTGGACCGGCGATCTGATTAAGGGCGGCATGCGCTGGGATCGCTGCGACCAATGCGGCTACACGTTTCCCCGCATCTATCCGCCCATCTGCCGCGCTGAAAAAGACTTCACCAAGTTGAAAGGTACGCGGGTAGATTTGTCGTTGCTGGTCACTACGGTACAGGACACGCCGGGCGTGCGGCGTTTTCAGATTGCGCTGGAGCATGAGAATGAGCAGGACGAGTTTTCCCGGGATTTAGTCGCGGTTCATGTGCTAGAAGAGCCGGGCGCCGGACGCTCAGAGTTGGAAGCGGCCATTCGCGAGCGTATGAAGAGCGTCACCGAAGTGGCTCCGGACCGGATCGTTTTTGAAGATAACGAGGTCGAATTCGAGAAGCGCTTGTTCAGCAGAAATGGCGTGAAAGCCGACTATATTGTAGAGCGGCGGAAGAATGCCCCGTAGGCGTTTGGCCTGCGGACAAGACTGCCTCACAGAAAAAGGATCGTTCATGCCCGAGACGGCGGTACAAAACTGGTTCGGCGATTTGATCTCCCATCCGCGGGTGGTCACGGAGGCGCACTCCGTTGACGATATTGTCCGCATTCTGAGAGATCCGGCCCAGTTTCCTTCCCCCGTTCGCGCCGTCGGGTCCAACCACTCCACTTCGCCCTGCGGCGTGGCGGACGGCGGCACGCTGATCAGGATGAAGATGAAGCGGATCCTCAATGTAGGCACCGACGCCGTCACTGTGGAAGCGGGCGCCGAGTACATCGATATCGCCAAGGAATTGGAGCGGCGAGGTCTCCAGTTCCACGTCAACACGGAAATCGGGAACCTCTCAGCGGGCAGCGCAGCCTGTGCAGGAACGAAAGACGGTTCGATGCCGGGAGAGTATGGCCAAGTCGGCTCTTATGTCATCGCCCTGAAGATGGTCCTGCCGAACGGCGAGTTGTTGGAGGTCACCGAAGCGGCGCAGCCGGAGCTGATGCAGCAGGTTCGCTCGAGCTACGGAACTTTCGGAATCGTCTATGAAGTCACGTTCCGGGTTCGTCCGCTGACGCCGCTGAGAGTCTACCACCGGACCTTCGACGTCGAGGAGTTTGCGCGCAACCTCGCCGAACTGAAGAAGCTCAATACCTCGATGATGATGTACCTGTTTCCCTTCACCAACAAGATCACCATCGAGTTTCGCGAGTACAATCCCAACGCGAAAGGCAAAGCCAATCGGCGCGCTTGGGAGCTGCGCAATGAATTGTGGGCTGTCTCCGGCCCGCACGTTGGCGATTTGGTGGACAAGTATGTCTTCCCACGCTCGCTTCGCTATAAGATCGTTGACGGCTTGAACGGTCTCTGGCGCTTGGTTTTGCATCACCGGGTCGATAGCGATTACACGATTCCGCCAGACCAGATCATTCGCTACCCTCCGACCGGCGGCAAGAGCCGGTACACATTCAGCTTATTCGCCTTTCCGGAAGCCGAGTATCCAGACGTGCTGCGAGCATTCTACAAGTTTTGCGTCGATTACTACCGAAAGACGGGCTACCGCGTGAATCTGCTCTGCGTCGGTTACGCCATCGCACAGGACAGGCACGCATTATTGTCCTATTCCTATGACGGGCCGGTGATGACCATCGATCCGGTGTCGACCGGAAATCCCGGCTGGACTGAGTTTCTCACCGCATTCAATCAGTTCTGCAGTGACTACAATGGCGCTCCGTTGCTGAATCAGACCTGGGGCCTGACGCGGGAGATGGTCCGAAAAGCCTTCGGAGACCGGCTGAAGGTGATCGCGGAAACGCGCAGGAAGTTTGATCCGGAGAACCGTCTTCTCAACGATTACTTCGCGGAGCTATTCGCTTGACGCCGAAACCGGATGTCAGAATCAGCCTTTTCCCTTGCGGGCGGAAACGCACATGATCGTCCTCGACCAGGTCGTGAAGCAATTCGACAGCAAGCGGCAGGTGACCGCTCTAAATGGCGTTTGTCTGAACATTCAGAAGGGCGAAATGGTCTCCATCGTGGGACCGTCGGGTTCCGGGAAATCCACGCTGTTAAATCTGGTGGGTGGCTTGGACCGGCCGACCTCCGGAGAAGTCTCGGTGGACGGAGCGAACCTGGCGGGCTTGGGAGACGACGACCTGACGCGTGTACGGCGCGACAAGATCGGCTTCATCTTTCAGTTCTTCAATCTGCTTCCCACCCTGACCTCGGTGGAGAACGTTTCCCTGCCGCTCCACCTGCGTGGTTGGTCGCGCGCCAGGGCGCAGGAGCGCGCCCATGAGCTGTTGGGCCTGGTGGGATTGGCCAAGCGCAAGGAACATCTGCCGGAGGAGCTCTCCGGCGGCGAACGGCAGCGGGTCGCTATCGCACGCGCCCTATCGATTTATCCGCCCATCCTGCTGGGAGACGAGCCGACCGGTAATCTCGACACGAAGACCGGGGTGGAGATCTTAGGGCTGTTGAAAGACCTCCACTCCCGACTGGGCTCCACAGTCGTGATCGTGACCCACGACCTGAGCGTCGCCGCGAGTTGTCCGCGCACCGTGCACATGCGGGACGGCCAGATTGTCAAGGATGTCCGCCAATGATCCTGTTCCGCCTCATCAGCTGGCCTTACATAAGGAAGCACGCGCTGCGAAGCCTGCTGACGGTGGCGGGTATCGTCATCGGCGTCTCCGTATTTTTCGCCATGCATGCCGCCAACGAATCCGTCTTTAATGCGTTTCAAGAGACGGTTCGGCGGATTGCCGGGGCGACAGAGCTGCAAATCACCGCGGGAGATCCCGGCTTCAGCGAGGACGTGCTGGATCAAGTGCAGTCGCTCAAGCAGGTCGCGGTTGCTGAGCCGGTCATTGAAGCGGTCGCGGGCACGGGACTGGCCGGACAGGGAAACGTGCTGGTTCTGGGGGTCGATCTCACCGGCGATCGCAGCCTCCGCGACTACCAGTTTGACGGCGGCGATGCCGCGGTAATCGACGATCCGCTGGTCTTCCTGGCGCAGCCGGACTCAATTATCCTGACCACCGATTACGCCCGGCGCAACCAGATCCGCACGAATAGCAAAATTGCGCTGGAAACGGCGGACGGCGTGAAACAGTTCACCGTACGCGGCATGCTTAAAAGCAGCGGCTTCGCCAGCGCATTCGGCGGCAATCTGGCCGTCATGGACGTCTATGCCGCCCAGCAGGTTTTCGGCCGCGGGCGCCGGTTCGACCGCATTGACGTCGCGCTCTCCAAGGGCGTCTCGATTCAGGACGGGCAGGCCGCCCTGCGTTCTCTGCTTGGGCCTGGATTTGAGGTGCAGCCGCCCGTCTCGCGCGGACGAAGTTTCCAGTCCATGCTGCGGATCTACTATTTCATCCTGAACTTCTCGAGCGCTTTCGCTCTTGTGGTCGGGATGTTCATCATCTATAGTGCGTTTTCGATTGCCGTAACCCAGCGCCGCAAGGAGATCGGCATTCTCCGTGCCTTGGGCGCCACTCGCCGCCAAATCGCGATCCTGTTCCTCGGCGAAAGCGCAGTGGGCGGATTGATCGGCTCGGCGCTCGGCGTGCTCCTGGGTTATTTTGCTGCCGGCGTAATGGCGCAAGCCATCAGTGGTATTTTGCAGGGTGTTTACGGCGTTGTCCAAGAAGGAATGCGCGTCACGCCGAGCCCGGTACTCATCGCCCTCACGGTCGCGATCGGAGTCATCACGAGCGTGATTGCGGGCGGCATTCCCGCCCGGAACGCGGCCCGGACCAATCCGATTCAAGCCCTGCAGAAAGGCACGCTCCAGACGTTGTCGGCCGCCGAGAGCCGCTGGCGGATTCTTGTGGCGATTGCTTCAGCTGTCATCGGCGCGATTATTTTGGCTACCACCCGATCGCTCGCCTTCTTCTATGCCGGCTATCTGTTTGTTCTGCTGGCGGCAGTGCTTCTGACGCCGATTCTGTCTCAGCAATTGGCCAAAGTACTGCGCTACGTGCTGCGTTGGCTGCGGCCGGTGGAAGGCGCTTTGGCGGCCGATAGCTTGATCGGTTCGTCGCGGCGCACTGCGGCCACCGTGGGCGCGCTGATGCTCTCGCTCGCTCTCGTCATCGGCTTGGCTGGCATCGCACGCGCCAGCTACAACAGCATCATGGGATGGGTCTCGAGCGCGCTGAATTCCGATTTCTTCGTGTCCAGCTCCCCTACGCTCACTGGAAATAATTACCGCTTCCCGGACTCCATGACGCCGCAGCTGGCCGCCATCGACGGCGTCCAAGAGATCTACCGCATGCGCACCGCCCGCATCAATTTCCAGGGCGACCTCATCCTGCTCGTTGTGCCCGACAGCGAACCGCTCGCGCGGCTTTCACCGCCACCCGTCGTAGCAGGCAATCCAAAAGAGATGTTTCGGTTGCTGGCCGAAGGCAAGGCCGTGATCGGATCGGAGAACTTAGCCTCGCTCCGTCACCTCAAAGTCGGAGACCTGATCGACCTTCCCTCGCCGAAGGGAACCCTGAGGCTGCGCCTGGCCGGACTCGTCCGCGAGTACTCCGACCAGAATGGGGAAATTTTCCTGGACCGCAAACTCTACGAGAGCTATTGGAACGACAGCACGGTTGACCATTTCCGCGTCTTTCTCAAACAGGGCGCCGACCCGGCCCGAGTCCGCCAGGCGATCCTGACGAAATTCGCGGGCAACCGCCAGCTCTTTGTGTTGTCCAATCGGGAGGTTCGCAAGTATATCGCCGGCCTCACCAACCAGTGGTTCGAAATCACCTGGGTACAAATCTCCATCGCGATCCTGGTCGCCATTCTAGGCATCATCAACTCCCTGACGGTCACGATTGCCGACCGCCGGCGCGAACTCGGAGTGCTGCAGGCCGTGGGCGGGCTCCGCAGCCAGATCCGCCTTACCATTTGGATCGAAGCAGCCGGCATTGCCTGCATCGGCCTGATCCTCGGACTCGCTCTGGGCGCCATTCATCTTTACTACGTGCTTGAGATGACTTACCGCGATTACCCTGGGCTGCGATTCGACTACAGTTACCCCTCCGGCGTGGCCTTGCTGCTGCTTCCGATCATCCTGACTGCCGCCCTCGTCTCCGCTTTTGGTCCCGCCGAGGCCGCAGTCCGTGGTTCTCTCGTGGAGGCTTTGGAATATGAATAAGCTCCGTCTCGCGGTTCTGCTGTTGGTGTGCTCTTATCCATCGCTGGCTCAGGACCCGCGCCAGATCATCACAGAGGTGCAAAAGCGCTCTCACGCCGAGTCCGAACAATATCAAGGGCTGCTGCAGGTGATCGAGTCCGGCGGCAAAATCACCGACAAGCGCTGGACCTACGACCGCATCGGCTCCCACGGCAACAGCAAGGCGATCATCCGCTTCACCGAACCCGCCGAGGTCAAAGGCGTGGCGCTGTTGATCGTGAATCATCCCGACCGCGCCTCCGACCAATGGATGTGGACTCCGGCCTTGAATCGCGACCGGCGCATCGCGCAACAGGACCGCAGCACCCGCTTCTTCGGCACGGATTTCAGTTTCGAGGATTTGGAAGAACGGGACGTTGACCAGTTCGATTACTCCTACAAAGGAGAGGACACGATCGACGGCGAGCCGTGCTGGAAAATTGAATCCAAACCGCAGAGCAACCACCGTTCGCAATACACTTCGTCCCTGCTCTGGGTTCGGAAGAGCAATTACACCTACGCAGCTATCGAGAATTACAGGGGCGATAAACTAATCCGCCGCCTGAAATACAAGAACATGGAAAATGTTCAGGGAATTTGGACGTCACGTTTATTGGAGATGGAAGATCTCACGCGGAAGAGCCGCACCATACTGAAGCTCGATTCCCTCAAATACAATGCCCCGCTGAAAGAAGACCAATTCACCGTGGAAAGCCTTCGACGCGGTTAGCCGTGAGTCCCGAACGCCCGAAGTGGAAAGCGCCGGTTGGGCTGTTGGCCCTCCTGCTGATGCCTTGGCTCGCCCCAGGACAGATGTTTACGCAACAGGGATTCTTCGAGACGGACTTCACGGTCTATCCACAAACCGCGCCTGACGATAGCGGGCAGGCGATTTCGCAATCGCAAGTAGAATGGGCGCCGGAGCTGAAGTGGGGCGAGTGGCGTTTCAAAGCCGCTTTGGATGGCGATTTCGACTCTCATCGCATGGCGGAGCGTCAGTTCGCCGTGTCCTACTGGGATCGCGGCGTGCTGCGCCCTGCTTTCGAAGTCGGGAGGCTCAGCGTGTCCTGGGCGCACGGACCGCTGACGATTGAACTCGGCAAACAGCTGGTTCGCTGGGGCAAGACCGACATTCTCATTCCCACCGATCGCTTTGCCCCTCGAGACTATTTGAATGTCATCGATCCTGAATATCTGGCGGTTACGGCAGCGCGCATTACGATCTCCAACCAAACTGACTCTCTCGATTTTGTCTATACACCGCGCATGACCCCCAGCCGGATACCGCTGCTGGATCAGCGTTGGGTAGTTGCGCCGCCGCAGGCTGAAGGCATTCCCCTGATGGACGGCGGAGCAGAATATCCCGGCGGCGGCCAATACGGAGTTCGCTGGAATCACGTAGCCAAGTATCTGGAGTACTCTTTCTCGTACTTTCGCGGCTATAACAACTTGCCTCTGCTTCAGACCGACTATTTGCCCGCTCTCGGTGGCATCGAGGTGACGCGAAACTATGTCAACCTGCAGGGGATCGGCGCCGACACCGCCATCCCGCTTTCCTGGGTCACGTTGAAGGCAGAAGCGGAGTACTTCGGCAGCAAGACATCCCAAGCCGATGAATACCTGCTTTACGTTGTCCAGGCCGAACGCCAGTGGCGGGAATGGCTGTTTATCGGTGGGTATACGGGCGAATACGACACGCAGCTACATCACGTCCTGGCGTTCGACCCCGAGCGCGGGCTGGCCAAGTCCATTGTCGGGCGGGTCTCCTGGGACATTGATACCCGCCGCAGCCTGGCCGTGGAGGCAGTCGAGAGGCAGGACGGCGCCGGATTCTACAGCAAGTTCGAATATTCGCAGATGCTGGGCGAGCATTGGCGCGTAACCGGCCAGATCGGAGTCATCCGAGGATTGGACAGCGACTTCCTCGGCCAGTACCACCGGAATTCTTTCGGGGATCTGATTTTCCGCTACAGCTTCTGAGTTCCGATGGGTCATTGGCAACACTAACCGTCGGCGATCCTTTCACGGAGCAGGTGAAGACACTGGGTGTTGTAGGGAAGCTGCCCGGAAAAGGTCTGATTCTGCCTCGTTTACTTGAATGCTGTGGCGCACGATGCCGGGACGCAACACGATCCCCTCTCTGAGTTGGCCTCAGCGATTCGGGATCACGAGCAGCGTGAAACTTCCGGGAACCATTTTCCCGCGGCGAAAAGGTCCACCGCGTTCGCCGGCCGGCGCCGCAGCAGGCGGAGGCTCAAACTTAGCGGTCACCGAATAGAGCGTATGGCTCGATGTGTCGCACTCCATGGTGCGCGCTCCAGCCTCGGTTTTCACGTTGCCGAGCACGGTGAACTTGTCGGGCGACTCCTCACGCACCACGGTGATGTCGCCTTCCCCTTGAGACGCAAAGGCCTCCCTGGTTCCGGGGTCGAAGCGAACAGCATCGTTGCCCCTGCCGCCGAGCTGCAGCGTAGCGACCACCTTGCCGGCATCGGGGTCGAAGACGACCATCACGCCCGTGCCATCACTGCCACCATGGCAGCCAATAAAGATGCGGCGCGATTTCGTGTCCATCGCCACGCCGGACGGTCCGACACACGGGGCCAGCGGCCATTGATGGACCACTTTGAGCGTCCGCGTATCGATGTCCACCAACGTGCTGAGATCTTCCATCACGTTATAGAGGTGTCCCTTCCCATCGGCGGCGGCCGATTCGGCGGCGCCTGGAATATCGACTACTCCGGCGACGTCTCCGCTCGCCGCGTCCACGGCGACATCCTTCTTCCCGTGCGTCAAACCGAAAACGCGATCGCTTGCCGGATCATAGACGATGCCATCCGAGCCGCCGATCGGAAGCACTACCTCCTTGATGATTCGCAGCGTCTTCGCGTCAAACTCGGTGAAGCTGCTCACGCCATTTTGCCCGCTGGTATTGCCGCTGTTGCTGGTGAAGCCGTGCCCGTCCTTCTCGGAAATGACTGCGCCATGACTGCGGGGCGTGGGAGAGAGCTTGCCGGCAATTTCTCTGGTCTTGGTGGACAGCACCAGCACCTCGTCGCTGTGAGATACGAAAAGGTGATGATTGCGTTGGTCGATGCCCAGGTAATCCCAGAAGCCCTCATCGGGCAGTGGAATGCTGGAGGCAAGGTGATAGCCTGCCACATTGTCGGACATCGGCGGCGGCGGTCCCGGCTCGCGTTGCCCGGCGGCGTTCGTGACAGCGGCTGCAGCGAGAATCGCCGCCACGAGAATTCGATTGCCCATGGTCCCTCCCGGATGAAGTCTTGACATTCCGGCCTACTATTCTTTCACCAGCGGCATCCGCGCGCCAGGGATGGAGCCGCAATCCGGGCGAGTCAAGCCTGGGCTTCCGTTGCTCGCGCGTAGAGCCGTGGGAGCTGAAGCCGCCGGCAATACGGTTCAAACCCGGCTCGCGGCCCCTTCCATTGAAGGTCGTCCACATTCTCGAACACCGGAACGTCCAGCTTCAACGTGGCAAGAGTGCGGTACACTAGCGCGTCTTCCCACTGCTGGAACAACACCGCGGAAAGGCGTTGAGCGCCGCGGATCGAGGGATGCCACTGGCGCCAGTCTTTCGGAACCTGTTCCAGGTGGGGATACTGCGAGAACGTAAGCGCCGCGGCCTTGGGGCCCCAGCCGGGCAAGCCCGGAAATCCGTCCGCGCTGTCGCCGACGACCGCCAAGTAATCTGGAATGGATTCCGGCTTAACGCCCCACTTGGCCACAACTCCAGCCTCGTCGCGCGTGATCCCACGCCTCCTGTCGATTTGGACAACGCGGTTTCCCACCACGCATTGCGCCAGGTCCTTATCGGGTGTGCAAATGAGGACTTGGCCCACCCGCACATCGCCGGCGGCTTTTGCCGCTGCCGCCGCCAGCGCATCGTCGGCTTCGTAGCGGACCATGGGCCACACCCTTACTCCCATGGATTCGAGGGCCTCCTCGAGCACCGGGAATTGGGCCAGCAGCAGCGGCGGGACGCCTTCTGCTGTTTTGTATCCGGGGTACAGATCGTTCCGGAAGGATTCGACCACGTGATCGGTCGCAACGCCGACGTGAGTTGCGCCGCTCTCGATCAATCCCAAAATGGACGCCAGAACGCCCCGCACGGCGCCGACTTCGTTTCCATTTGCGTCCAGCGCCGAGGGGACCGCGAAGAAGTGGCGGAACAGTTCATAGGTTCCGTCGATCAGGTGGATGTCCATAGCCCTATACTCTCTGAGTTGGTGCATCTTGGCGCAGGCGAAGCAAGGCGGCCCAGACGGCAGCAGGGCAACTTTTACCTTCGCGCCGTGGCCTTCCTCCCTTCCACGTGAGTATTGATCCAATCCAGGATCAGATCTGCCAGTTGCAGGTTGTTTCGGTCCTGCATGAGCATGTGGCTATTGCCGTGGATGCCCATGGCAGGAAGATGCAGCATTTCAGCATCGCCTCCGGCCGCAGTGACGCGCTGGACGAATTTCTGGCAGCTCGCGAACGAATTGGCCCAGTTGGCAGGGCCGCCTTGCACATCCCCGAGGTGGTCGCCGAACATCACCATGGTGGGGATCTTGGCCAGCGAAGAGATTTGGGCGTCGGTGAGCGCCGGGCAAGGCATCTCAATGGAGATCATTGCTTTGATGCCCGAAGGATCGTGAAGCGCGGCCTGCTCGGGGAAGAAGCCCGATTCCGAGTGACCCATCAGCACGGCCCCGTGCAGCTTCACGGCCAGCGCGGCCATGTTGGCCCAGGTTGGATTCGGCGAGGGAAGCGTGGAGTTGAGATCGGGGATCATTTGCTTATACAGCTCGTCGGCGGCCTCGACGGGAAACTGGCCGTCGGGGAACGGCTGGTTGAACTTGGGCCCGAAGCGGAAAACCAGCCAGGCAACTTGATGGGAAGCAAAGAGCACGTTGGGAAGCTGCGATGGCGGCGCCGTGCCCGCCTTGACGGCGGTAATGATGGAGGCGTCGAAGCCGGAGCGCGCGCGCGAGGATTGATCGGCCAGATACACTGCTCTGCCCCTGCGGACGAAATACTCGTTCCAGCCCATGCGGCCGTCGGGGGTGGTCTCCCAGGTTTTGCTGCTGAGGCAGCAGCCATGCACCATGACCACCGGCAGGTGCCGTCCGGCATTGAGCGGCGTTTGAAACTGCACGTACATTTGGTTGACGGTGACTTCGCCGGCCGCGCCGTTGGGTGTGGCGGGAGGGATGGTCTTCGACTCGCCGCCGACGAAGAAGCTGCCCTGACTGGCCAGAACGAGCGGCTGTTTCAGGTCGACTGTGCCCTTGTGGGCGGCCAAAGCAGGCAGAGTCATCGCGGCAGCCAGGGCCAGCAGGGAAAGCGAAGTACACTTCATGGGTCCTCCAGGTCTCCCATGCTAGCAGGCGCCGACGGGCCGGACCCCGATAAAGTAGCGGCGCACCGCAGGCGGAATTACCGGCGGGCTTTTGCGAGAGCCAGGAAGCGAGCTTCCGTCACCAGCGCTATCGAGTGTCCCTGCTCGGCTTCGTGATCGACATCCAGGAGTTTCTGCCCCTTTTCTTCCGCCTTCCAGTGAGGCGATTGGCCGCCGACAACGACAATGTCGGTCGCGTGGGTCACCCGGTCTTCCACGATCGCGCCGGCTTTTTTTGCCAGCTTCTTGGCATCAGCACGAAGGAGAGCGAGGCCGCCCGTAAATACCAGGCGTTTCCCGTTCAAGGAACGTACTATGGTTCGCTTCCGCTCGCCGCGTTTGCCTTCTTCCATGTACTCCAGCATCTCGGCCGCGCTCTGGAAGCATTTGCTGCGTTGGCCGATACAGCGCTGGAGCACTGCTTTGGTATGGGCGCTACAAGGGAAGTGTTTGACCTCGTGCGCGGTGATTTTGCGTGAGCCGAGGCCGGACAACAGGGCGGCAAATAGCTGGCCGATCTGGTGAACGTCGTCGGCTTGGCGCCACGACTTGGCGCCGCTTTGAATCGCGCCGGGCGCAAAATGCGGAGCGAAAGCGTCGGCGGCGACATCGCGATGGCCCACCCGGTGCAGCGCGATCCCGAAGTCGCCGAGCTTCACCGTGAAAGTAGATGTGACGAATACGTTGCGCGGGGTGATGTCCCGATGGACGGCGCCGCTCTGATGGATCCTGGTGACCGCCCGGAGCAGCCGGATGATCTCTCGCCGTGCCCGCGCTTCCGGCCAGGGTTTTGGATGCTGTTCAAGGTAACGCCCAAGATCCCCATGCTCCACGTATTCAGAGACCAGGCAATACAAAGGCGTTCTGCGGCCATCGGACGGCGTCCACGCAAACGAATCATAGACCTCCACCAAGCCTGGCACGGAACGAAGCAAGTGGCCGAAGTACGCCTCCCGGTGCCAGGTAGCGGCATGAACCGTGACTTTTAAAACGCATATAGCGGATGCTCCCCTGACAGGACGGAGCCGCCTCACTTGGTAGGCAGCACCGAAGCCTCCCTTGCCCAGGAATCTCTCTACGCGATATCTCCGGCCGCTAAATAGATCCTCCAAAATACGCCCCTCCGGCAGCCACAAGGCAGAATCGACAAACGCGGGCGCACGCATCGTCTTCGTCGGCGGAGTCGACAACCGGCTCCGAGTCCGGCGTTTCGAAGTAACCTTCGGCTGAGTCATAGGGCGGTTAGGACAGAGCGCGCAAATCGTTCCGCAGCCGTTCCGGATTTCCGTCACCCAGAAGCTCTTCCACCTCGCGGTGGGTGCGCTCCCAGATCGGTACGGCGCGCGCCAGCAAGCGCCGGCCGTTCGCTGTCAGACTCATCAGCCGGGCGCGCCGGTCCATCCGATCCGGCGTAACTTTAATCAGGCCGCGCCGCTCCAGCGGTTTCAACGCAGCGGTCAGCGTGGTGCGATCCATGGCGAGCAGGGACGCCACGGCTGCCATCGCCGGGGGCTGGGGCCGGTTCAGCGACATCAGTAACGAAAATTGCCCGTTGGTGAGCTCGAGTGGCCGCAGGGCCTCATCAAAGCGCCGCGCCAGCGCCCGAGCCGCGCGCTGCACATGCAGGCAGAGGCAGGAATCGCGAACTGCGAGCGTCGTTTCGAAGGGGATTTTAGTCCTTGACATATTCCAATAATGTTGATATCAACATATTACCGGCAAGATCGAAAGAACAACACCCGATTGTATCGCGCGAGGCACGCTTGGCCGCGCCAACGGCCTGCTTCGGCGAACTGCCAAGGATGAGAAGGAGGGGGCAATGAGAAAACTCAGGTTGATCGGCCGGACAGTCCTGATGCTCGCTATGGCATCGTTGGGGAACCTTCCCGCGCAGGAGGTGGTATCGCACATTCGGGGGGTGGTCGCCGATCCGTCGGGAGCCGGGGTGCCGGGAGCGCAAGTGCAAGCCACGAACGTTCAGACGCAGGTGTCCACTACGGTGATGACCACGGAAGAAGGGAGCTACGAATTCCTCAGCCTGGCGCCGGGCACGTATAACGTGACGGTTACCAAAACCGGATTTCGCACCTTCACGGTCCACAACATCCCGCTGGCGGTCAATCAGATTTACGACCTCCCCGTTTCATTAGAACTGGGAGAAATCACACAGTCGGTGCAGGTGGAAGCCTCCCCCATGCAAGTGGAAACCAGCAGCACGCAACTGGGAACGATCATCGACAGCAAACAGATCGTGGACCTGCCGCTACTCGGAAGAAACTGGACTCAGCTTGAACAGCTTGCGCCCGGTGTCATGGGCGGTAGTGACCGCTTCAGCGCCGCCGGCAGCACGACGGGCGGGAACTATGCAACCAACGGCAGTGAGAGCCAGCAGAATTCGTTTCTCATTAACGGCGCGGACAGCATGGATCTTGGTCTGAATGCACCGCTGATCATTCCCAGCCCGGATGCAATCGATCAGTTTAACCTGATCGAGAGCACGATCAATCCCGAATACGGACGGAATTCGGGCGGCATTCTGAACGCGATCATCAAATCGGGAACCAACCAATTCCACGGCGACGCGTTCGAGTTTTACCGCGACACGTTCATGAACGCTCGGGACTTCTTTGAGCTGACGCAGCCGGTCTTCCATCAGAACCAGTATGGAGGCACTTTCGGAGGTCCCATCGTAAAAAACCGCACGTTCTTCTTCGTGTCATACCAGGGGACGAGAAACCGGGCTCCGGACAGTAATGAAATATCGAATACGGCGACGGTGTTCACTCGGGCTCAGCGTAACGGCTCATTCCCGGATATTGCCTCGTCCACGAACCAATCTCCTGTCCCGCTCGAGGGCAGCAACGGCGCCACCTATCCGGCCGGGACGCCCTACAGTACGCTTTTCCCGACCGGCCAAATCCCGACGGCGGACTTCAGCCCACTTGCGGTCCAGCTGATGAACAAATACATCCCGCTGCCGAATCTCGGTACGAATCAGTATTCCTTCAATCCGAATCAGGCCTCGGACCTCGAACAAGGGATGGCGCGCATCGATCACACCTTCAGCGCTCAAGACAGCCTGTGGGCCACCCTTTTCTTCGAGCACGACGCTACGGCCCATGATTTATCCTTCCAACTCGCCGGCGCCGATCTGCCGGGTTTCGGCGAATCGGATAACCAGACTTTCTATCAGTACATCGCGCAGGAAACCCACACGTTCAATCCAACCAGCCTGAACGAGTTCCGGGTGGCCTTTGTGAGGACAAATTATCCCGGCGTCAGCCCGACCAACTCCGGATCCCCTGCCTCGTTCGGTTTCAACGGAATTACGCCCCAGTTTGCCGGTAGCAGCTCGAGCATGCCGTACATCAGCCTGACCGGGTACTTCAATCTGGGCTTCAGCCCCTACGGCCCACAGGCGAGGATCGAGAACACTTACCAACTGGACGACAACTTTTCAAAAGTGGCGGGCAACCACACGTTGAAGTTTGGCTTTGACGGTCGGCGATACGAAGTCAACACGTACTACGAAGCCTCCAACAACGGCAATTTTACTTTCGGCGGCGTCGGCCCCTACAGCACCGGAGACCCGGCGGCCGATTTCCTGCTCGGCATCCCGGACTCATACAGCCAGCAGAGCGGAGGCGTCCAAGCCTACCGTAGCTATGAATTTTATAGCTACATTCAGGACAGCTGGAAGGTAACCCACAACCTGACCATCAACTATGGCGCGGGCTGGCAGGTCGACACGCCGCTGGTGGATCACCGCTTCAACGAAGAGTACAACAACTGTTTCATCCCGGGCCAGCAATCCACCATCTTCCCGACCGCTCCTGCCGGGCTGGATTTCCCGGGAGATCCGGGCTGCACAGCTTCCGGCTACCATCAGCACGACGATAACGTGGGGCCGCGCTTCGGATTTGCCTACTCGCCGTTCCAAGATAATAAGACGTCCATCCGCGGCGGCTTCGGAATCTACTTCAACCGCACGGAGGAAGAACTGGCTTTGCAGGACCTCGGCGCTTCGCCCTTTTCGCTCACATCGATTGGTGCGAGCAGCGTGGGTGGGCAGCCGGGTTTCGCCAACCCGTTCGAGAATCTGCTCAACGGCCAAGTGGTCTCCAATCCGTTCCCGTACACTCCCCCCAAGCCGGGATCCAGCGTGAACTTTGCGGCGCTCGAACCGCTGGTGTTCAACTCCATCAATCCAAACTTCACGGATCCTTATGCGATGAACTTTAACCTGAACGTCCAGCACGAGCTGCCGGGAGCGATGGTGCTGCAGGTTGGCTACGTGGGATCGCTGGGCCGGCATCTGGAGCTCACCACGGAGGGCAATCCGATTTCGCCGGCCGGCACGGCCGCGTGCGCCGCGAATCCCACCTGTGTCTCAGATGCCCTGTTCCAGGCGGTCGATTTCCCAACCCATTCCTTGTATGCTCCGGGAAATGTCATCTCCTCGGTCGGACTCGAGGACAGCCTGGGTACTTCCAACTTCAATTCCCTTCAAGTACAGCTGCAAAAGCGGTTGACACATGGACTGATGTTCCAGGCCGCTTACACCTGGAGTCATGCTATTGGCGACACGGCGGGCTATGAAGGCAGCGGCGCCGGCCCCGGTGCGTTTGTTCGGATCGACGATCCGTTTGACTTCGGATTGGATCGCGGAGACCTCAACTTCGACGCCCGCAATCGCTTCGTCGTCAACTACAATTACCTGCTCCCGATCCCCCAGTGGAACAACCCGATTGGAAAATATGTTCTGGACGGCTGGCAGGTTACCGGGATCACCACGTTACAGTCGGGCTTCCCCATTATCATTGGCAATTCCAGCGGGCTCTCCCTCCAGTGCCCCGGCCTCGCGGTTGTCTACTACGGCTGTTGGGATACAGTGAACACGGTCGGCTCCCCGAGCATTTACAATCCGCGCAACACCAGCCTGAGTTTCGCCGGCAACCCGGCCTTACCGAACTACTACTTCAATCCAAATGCTTTCGCCCAAGAGACGCCGGGCGTGCTCGGTGACGAAGGCCGCGGTAACTTGCATGGTCCCGGGATCAACAACACCGATCTGGCGCTCGCGAAGGTCATCCGGTTCTCGGAATCGCGATACGTGCAACTCCGCTTAGAGGCGTTCAACGTGTTCAATCATACTCAGTTCCTGTTTGCCAGCTCGATCACGGCTTTCGAGGACTTCAATGCGCCGAGTACATTCGGGCGGGTAACCTCCGCTTACCCGGGTCGCGTGCTTCAACTGGGCGCGAAAATCTATTTTTAGCGCCGCTTCCCAGAGGCCAACTGACTTGGCCGAGGCCACAGGTCCGTAGTGCTTCGCGGGCCCAGGGAAAGCGCGTAAGATTAGAAGGACCGCGCGCCACATGTGGCGGCGCGGTGTGAGAGCGCATTGCCCATGGAAACTATTGAGAACGAAGCTGCGCCAAACCGGTATTGGATCGATCGGGGGATGCTGCGCATAGCCTGCATTCTCGTACTGACTTGCCGAATCGCATCGAGCGCGCCCCCGCCGGCAGCCGGGCAACGCGTTGTGCCGGCCGTCTCTCCCTACATCGACGCTCATACCCATTTTGACGAGAAGGATCCCGAGGGTTCCGTGCGCGCCATCATTCAAGCCGCACCGCGAGAAAACATGGTCAAGACGTTTCTTCTGATCCCACCCGATACCGTGAGTCCCTCTGGAGCGGTAGATGCAGCCGGTATTCTTGCAGCCGCGAAAAAATATCCCG
Source organism: Bryobacteraceae bacterium (assembly GCA_035508055.1). Classification (GTDB taxonomy): domain Bacteria; phylum Acidobacteriota; class Terriglobia; order Bryobacterales; family Bryobacteraceae; genus Palsa-89. The sequence goes on from DATJNO010000007.1 coordinate 45,435, forward strand.
GAAGACTGGGGGTGCTGGCGGGAGGTGAGAGTCTCAATTCGTTGATCCAGGAATCCGTGCGCTCGGGCGATGCCGGCCCGGCGATCCAGAGCAAATTCCGGGAATACGCTGAGGAACTGCTGCGTCGGGGAGCGGCGGGGTTCGGGGAAATGGCCGTGGAACATTTTGCCGGCGCGACTCCGTATCAATTCGCACCACCGGACCATCCTCTCTTTCTTTTACTGGCTGATATCGCGGCGCAACACGATGTGCCGATGGACCTGCACATGGAGGCGGTTCCACGAACGATGCCGCTCCCGCGGGATCTGAAGTCTCCTCCCAATCCTCCGCAACTTCGGGAGAACATCCCGGGTTTTGAAAGGTTGTTGGCGCATAATCCGCGCGCGAAGATCATCTGGGCACACTTAGGATCGGACGGGACCGGCTACCGCACTCCCGAACTCTGCCGCCGGCTCCTTGAGAAACACTCCAATCTCTACATGGAGATCAAGCTGGACCCGAAGGCTCCGGGGAAGAATTTCTTAATGGCGGGCGGGAAGATCAAGCCGGAGTGGCTGAAACTTTTTGAGGACTTTCCAGACCGATTCATCATCGGCAGCGACCAGCACTACCCGGAGCCGAACGGCCCTCAACGTTGGGAAGAGGTGGTCCTGCTATTCAATCAGCTTCCGGCAAATTTGAGGAAGAAGATCGGAACAGAAAATGTCGCTCACGTTTATGATGCCCGCCTAAACACGGTGAGCCATTGAGGTAGAGTTCGAGCGGATCCCTGGCATACTGACGGTACCGGCTCGTAGCATCAGCCAGTCCATGTGTGGATCTTTTCGACCTCCCGGTGCCCTTGGACGCGGCCGGCGTTTGCCGCTGGGATGCGGGTCGCGGGGTCAAGGGGCCCGGTTGCGGTCATAGTCGCAAGCGCCTCGTCATCTGCAGCGATCAGCGCGACGCTCGTGCCGCTTTGCCGTAACATTTCGATATCTGCTTGCAGACTCTGCGACCCAGCCGGCATGCGCGCGCCAAACGGAGAGACGATCAACACGGAACGCTGCCCGCGGGCAAGATGCGCGTTCTCCGCATTCCGCCAGAGTCCGCCGTCCATGTACAGGCGCCCCTGTATGGGGATGGGGGGACGCAGGCCCGGCACGGCGCAACTCGCGGCAACAGCATCCATCAGACCGATGCCGCTTTGCGCGTTGAAAACACACAGCGCACACGTCGCCGTGTCCACCGCCGTGATCGAGAGGGGCCGGGCCGGCCAGTCGTTGGAGGGCACACCCAGCCGTTCAGCGATTTCACCGGGACTCTCCGGCGCACCGGTTGCCGAAGCAGTGAGAGCCAACTCGGCGATCGCCCTTGTCCGCGCGTCGGGGTCGTTCCATGGACGTTGTACCAAGGCCATCAACTGCGCCAGGCCACCGCCCGGCTGTTGACCTTCGAGCGGATGCCTGGTGGGGCCGGTCTGGCGCCCAAAAAGTTCCGCCGGCGAATAGCCATGCGCGACCTGGCTCCCTACGATCGAACCTGCAGACGTACCGATAAAACCCCGCGCCTGGGTGAGATCGATGCCGTGCTCCGCGAGCCCCAGGATGATCCCGGTCATCCAAGCGACGCCCCATATCCCGCCACCGCCTAACACAACCACGCTCTCGTCAATCCTCGGCATATCATCACCTCGTCTATGATTCCGCGCTCATAACCGCTTCGACAGCAGCTTTACGACCGAGATCACCCGAAACGATGATAGCCATCGCCCACGCGATCTATTGAATCGCGACAGTCACCGCCGAGGGACTCGTGAAAGTTCCTACCGTTAGTACCACAGAATCCGCCGGCGACGGGGACAAGCTGTCGGGGACGACGACATTGATCTGCGTCACTCCGGCGATGAGATCCGGTGCTGCACCTGCGTACAAAATCTCGGCGGGCCGGCCGTCGATGGTAACCGAAACCGGAAGCAGCGGTTCGGGTAGAGGCGGAGAAGTGATCGCGCCATCCGTACTCGCAGGCATGGTCAAACCCGTACCAGTGGCGAACAGGACGACTACCGAACCGGGCGAGGCGGGATTGCTCGCCCCATTCACGCTGCCATCCTGATTCAGAATGGCTCCTTGTCCTCCGCCGCTCGCGTTGAGAGAAAACAGCGCCGGGCTGGCCGGTTGAAGGGACACGCTGAAGGACGCTGTGGTCTGCCCCTGGTAGACCACCTGAACTGGTGCGGTCGCGCCGGTGACGCCAAATGGGACTACCGCATTGATCTGGTTGGATGACGCGTACAGAAGCGGCGAAGCGGTCCCTCCAAATAAAACCTGCGTAGACTCGAGCGTGTTCGCCACTGAACCCCCCGAGACCGCGCCCTGGACCGCCGCGGGTGGTCCAAAGTTCGCACCCGAAACGGTCACCAATTCGCCGGGCGACACGGCGCCGGCCAGGTAACTTGCGCTATTCGCGACGGACGAAATGGCGGCGGTGCCGGCCAGCGGACTGTTGGTCAACGTGCCGTACACAACCACGGCGTTGGAGCGCGTTGGAACATAGACGCGTCCGTTGGCAACCGTCGGGGGTGCAAATTTCGAAAATGCTCCGGCTTGGTCCCGTGCGCCGTTCCAGTCGCTATTCCATAATTCGTCATCCAGATCTTTTGCGTCCAGGGCATGCAGAGTGGCCGGCTCTCCTGGCGCTTCCGCGTTCCCGGTGATCAACCAGACGATCCCGTTTTGTCCGCCGTTGGCTGAAAGAGAGAGACCGACATAGAGAGCCGCATTGTCCACCAAATAATCGGAAATAATCGTCGAATTGATTTGATCTCCCACAATCTCGAACGACTTGAGAAATCCATCGGGGTCGAACTCATAAAGCAGGGAAACCGGCGCCGGGGCCGCGTTGGTCTTGGCGGAGCCCTGGATGAGAGGCTCGAGCGTCGAAATCTGCGGGTTACTCCACAGCACCATTTGAAACATGCCCCAAGTATTGACTTGCGTGCCCTGAACGGTACTCGTCGTGTCCGGCCCTAAGTGTCCCAGGGAGTTTTTCTGCGCCAGGTAGAGCAACCCTGACTTGCTCCCGGTAAGCAAGAGATTGGTGTTGGGAATCAGAATGGCTCCGGTTGACCCTAAATCCCAATCCTGCTGATTGAGATCATTCCATTCGTCCGGCGTATACCAATCGACCAGAGAAAGATCGGTTCCTGACAGATGGAGCAGCGTTTCTCCGAAGTTCGAAGCGCCGTCAAAATCGCCGTTCCCAGTCACCGCGTAAAGATCGCCATTCGAATCCACGGCGGGCGCACGGCCGGATTGCCAGAAGGCATCTCTTTGTCCGTTCGGCGAACTGTTGAAGACAGAAACCAGCTGCAGAGTCGAAGAATTATAACCAAGAATCCAGCCGTGGTAGTTACCTGTGTCGGCGTGAGAACCGAAGGCGACGTACAGCGTCCCGTTGGCCAGAATCAAACCCGGCCTCTGCAATTGCCAAAATGCATCGAAAGCCACCGTGCCGCCGCTGCTCCCCGCGCCGGTTCCCATTACCGATGCTGCAACGTTCACTGGTCCGCCTAGCATCTCATGCCCGTCCACGAGAGAAAGCGCGTGCAACTGAAATACAGGTTCACTGGACGCGGCGGGCGGAACGGTATCTGAGACCACGTAGAGGGTTTGCGCCGTTGGATCAATGGCTGGTGTGCCCAGAATTCCAATCTGCGGAAGAATATCGGTGAAACCAAACAGACCGGAAGGAACGGGCGGCCCCAGGTTCACGTGCCAAAGAGGAACGGCCGATTGTGGCGCGTCGGCATCGAAGGCGTAAACACTGTTCCCCATGGTTGCCACGTAGACCACGTTGTACTTGGCGCCACGGATGGGCACACTGGACACATACAAAGGTTGCGCGTAAACCTGGCCATCGACCGGGAAGGTCCCCACCTTGCCGAACGTGCGCCAATTCATCCCCGGACTCAGGCTGGTTTCCTGCAGGTTGGCGCCCGTTTGCTGAGAATCATAGTTGACATTGAGCACGTCGACCTGCGCCAGCAACCAAGTTGATGGCGACAGCGAGAGCAGCAAGCATCGAGCACAAAACACCCGAAAGGTCACCTGAAGACCTGTCATGCGACGGTACCCTGAAACGCGAAACGAAGCTAAACTTTTACGGCAACACTATACCCTGATAGCAGCCTCCGGGGCAAACTTGGGGGATCAATCGTTGACCGGAGCGCGCGGGAAGCGATTGGCGGGCATCGGCGAATGCGACCCGCGCACAAAATCCAGCCAGGCCCGAACCGCTACCGGTTTCCCATTCTGAGTGCCCGGACGAAAACGCCACCCTCGCCGTAATGACGTGAGCAAATCTTTTTCCCATCTCGAATCGGACGACCTTACCACCGACGCGTTCACCGGCACGCCACTCTGCGCGACCTCAAAGGTGATCGTGACCGACGCGTTCTCTTCCCGCGCAACGGTGTTGGGAAACCTGGTTCGAATGACGACCGGGCGCACCGTGCTGGAAGATAGAGCAAAGGCGGCGCTCGTCACATGCCAGTCCCAAAGTCCACGCGGCCGCCGGAAAAAAACCTCTTCGATCACCCGCATCGATACCGGCATGCCGGATCTTGTTCCCGGCCTGAACTCCCAACCCGTTACGCTCCGTATGGCGCTGGCATCCAATCCAAGCCCCAAGGCGCGCTCCACGCGGATATCGCCCGGACGGCCGTCGGCGTCAACTACTACCGAAAGAAGGACGCTGCCTTCCAGCCTCGCCAATCGGGCTTCATCCGTGTAGGACGGCTTCACTTTCGCAAGGACGAACGGTGCGGCTACGTTGGGGCCCAGACGGAACACCGGAGGCTGAGCGCTGGAAGATCCCTGAGGGAGGGAGAGCCCGGAACCGAGCGCCAGGTATCCCATGATCGCCGCACTCCACGAAAGAACGCGCCGTGGCGTGGCCCTGCCTTGCCGCTGGATAGCGCGCAGCAGCGTTTTTCGCCGGAAGTGCCAGGAGCCGGGCGTCATAGTAACCGCTTATTTCGGTTAAACCCAACTGCCTTGGCGCCGGATGGCTCTTCAGCCGACTTTTACATACTCTTGCATTTCGACGTTGCCGGACTGGAGCCAGCTTTCGGCGACTTCGCGTCCCGTCGCGTACCAAACCTTAGGGAACCTCATCGTGAAGTCGACGAACTGGCGCAGCAAGGCAAGCCGGGACGGGCGGCCGATTACCTGCGGATGGCAAACGAGGTTGAACAACCCGCCGAGACGGTAAATCTCCGTGAACTCTTCCTTCCAAATCTCCAGCACGTGCGAATTCGTCATGATGGGCCGAGGATTTTTCAGCGAGAACAGCATGTAGGGCGCGTCGTCCAGGCTCCAGTGCCAGGGCAATTCGATTGGGCCGGGAGCGCCGCTTACAAGCTGCAACCGGTAGGGGTTGATGTCGTCCTGCAGAGAGCTGTCGTAGAGGAATTTGTATTCTGACAGCAGCGCGACCATATTCTGACTGGATTCGCCGGCGGGCGACCGGTAACCGCTCGGGCGCACACCCACGGTTCTTTTCAAGGCTTCCAGGCCCTTCTCCAGCGCTTCCCGTTCCCGGTCCGGAAAATCGGGATCGATCCATTCGTGCAAGTAACCGTGGTGGCCGACTTCATGGTCGTCGTGCAGCATGGCCTCGATGCGGCTCGTGTATTTTTCGGCCGTCCATCCCGGAACGAAGAAAGTCGCCTTCAACTCGTAGTCTCGCAGGAGCTCCAGAATCCTGGGCACACCGATTTTGCCGCCATACGTGCCTTGCGAAAGAGTGCCCGGCCGCTTCCAGTTGGACGGATCGCGCGAGATCCAGAGCGTCTCGGCGTCGAAATCAAAAGTGAACATGACAGCGCACTGTGCGCCGTTCCGCCAGGGGCCGGTTTGATTCATGGGTTCCTCCTGGTGCCCCCGGTTCAGACGAGTTGGCCCGTCACGACGCTCGCATGAAGCGGCACCGCCTGGAACGCGGATTGACAAGGTGGTCCGTCGGTGACGTACAGAGTGTGGGTGTTCAGATCGATCGCGGCCGCCGTAACCGAGGTGACCCGTTTCGGTTCCGGCAACGTCAGGTCGGGATGGCGGCAGATGGACGCCGGTGCGCTGAAGTGATCGGAAAGCAAGGAGTGAATCAGGTCGATTCCGATCCCGCCGCCATGCCGGCGCAGCATGCGTTCCAGCCGGTTGGCGCGATACAACGAATGCGGTGCGATCCGCTCAAACTGCGAAGCGATGCGCATTTCACGCACCAGGTGGTTGGCGTGCGTCACCAGCCCGTCCTGCGGATAAATATAAGAGCAGAAGTCCGGCGTGGCCTCGATGTCGATGATCTCGCCATCCGCGTGTCCAACCAGGAAGTTGGTGGAACAAGTGCGGTCCGTCTGCACGACGGGAAGCAGAGCTTTGTCGAACGTCCAGGCATCCAGAATTTCGCGGCAGCGTACGTGAAACGGTTTGCGGAATCCGTTGGCCCCGTCGCGCTGCGTCACCAGGCCGTTCACGCATAGACCGATGCCGGCGGCGTTCACGCCGATCTTGCAGCCCACGATGCCCGCTTCCGTGAAGCCGACGAAATCGGGCTTGCCCGCCCCCGGTTCGGACGAGCGCTGCACGCGCATGATAAAGACGCGGCCCTGTACTTTTTCAAGCCAGTCCCAATTCTGGCCGATCAAGGTATGGCCGCTGGCCGTCGTTTCCGGAAGAAGCCCGAACGAAGTACATCCCTCTTGCTCAGTGCGGGGCGGGGTATTGACGGTCTGAGCTTCTGAGCCGAACACGCAGTAGGTGAGCTCGTAGCGCGCGTTCAGCATGGCGATTTCAGTCAACGAAAGATCCGCACCGGCCGCGACGCCCTGCATCTCCTCGGCATACTCGGGATTGTCGCGGACGATGAAGGCCGCCCAGGCGTCGCTTTGCTCCAGCACGTCGGACTTCCGGGCGCCGCCGGCCTCGAACCGACTCATATAAGTTGCAAGGTTTTGCCGGATTTCGTTGCGCATGGCGCGCCCGTGGACTTTGCCACGTTCCCGCGGATCCGAGCCCAGATCAAGTACCGTTAGTTCAGCCATAAATCCTATTCTCAATGTTTCCCCAGCAACTCGGCAATCGGCGCATCGATGGGGCGCGAGCGGCCCTGTTCGGCGGCCGCATCGATGCGGGCAAAGGCGCTTTGCATGTATCGCACCGCGAGCCAGCGCAACGGCTCGGGCTCCCAATTTCTCGATCGCCGCTGCGCCAGGGGAAGCGTTTCGAGCGCGGTTTTCTTCCCCAGGATCAGATTGGCGAGGATGCGTCCCGCCAGGTTCGTCGTCGCCACTCCCTGACCCGTGTAGCCGCGTGCGGTGCCAATGCGGGAGTCCGGATCGAACGCGACGGCGGGCATCCAGTCGCGCGGCATCCCCAGCGGCCCGCCCCAGGCGTGCGTGAACCGGACGCCTTCGAGCGACGGGAACCAGTCCACCACGGCGCGTCGGGCGCGGGAGTGTGTGGCCTCGTGCCGGTCCCGCGCGTCAGTGATTTTCGAGCCGAATGCATAGGGCGCGCCGCGGCTGCCGAACAAGATTCGTCCGTCGGCGGTGTGCGTCAGGTAGTCCACCGTGTACCGGTTGGACCCGATGCTTTCGCGGTTTCGCCAGCCGATGCTCGACCATTGCGCCTCCGTGAGCGGCTCGGTCAGCACGATCAGCGAGTAAACCGGCATCACGGCGCGATGCAGTTTGGGCAGGCGCGAAAGATAGGCTTCGCCCGCCAGAACGATGCCCCGCTTGGCACGTAACTCCCCCGCTTGCGTGAGCAGCCGGGGTGCTGAGCCGCCTTCAAAGGAGACGACTTCGGTTTTTTCGTAGATCGTTCCGCCGTGGCGCTCGACGGCGCCGGCCAATCCACGCACCAAGCGGCCGGGATGCACGCTGGCGCTCTTCGGAGTGTAGAGGGCGCCATGAACGTCCGCCACATTCACGCGCTCGCGTGTTTCCTCCGCGCTCAACAGGCAATTGCGATCTTCGAGGCCCAGCCGCTCGTAAGCAGCACGAGAGGCGCGGATCGAAGGAATCTGGTGCGCGCCTCGAGCCAAGCTAAGCGCGCCGCCTGGAAAGAATTGGGCGTCGATGTTTTCTTCCTGGCAGATTCGACAGACCTCGTCCACCGTTTCGTACATCGCGAGAAGTAACGCACGCGTCGCTTCGCGGCCGTAACGTTCTTCCAGCGTGCCCGCGGTGACCGGGAATTTCGGTGAACACCAACCGCCGTTGCGGCCCGACGCACCGAATCCGGTGATCTCCTTCTCCACCACCGCCACACGCAGTTCCGGGTTTCCGCGCAGCAGGTAGTACGCCGTCCACAGGCCGGAAAAGCCGGCTCCGAGAATTGCCACGTCGACTTCCGCTGAACTCCGCAGTGCCGGGCGTGTATGCAAGTCTTCCCCGGCGGTTTCGAGCCAGAAGCTGAATTGGCTGTATGCGGAACCCACTTATCGTCTCCGGCGAGCAGCCTTTGCCGCACCGTTCCGGTTCTTCATGACGCCTCCTAGGCCGAAAGTTCGGGCATGGCGCGCCGGTTCAAGACATCGCCCACGGCACGATGCGCTTCCCACAGCGCCGTGTCAGTGTGCGGGCTGGCGCCGGCGTCTGAGTTCGCGATGGCGATCAAGCCAAAAGGCTGGCGCGCGATCACGCAGGGACGCTGCTCGGACGCCGTGAAGACCCATTCCATCGGATCGTAGAGGCTGTTGTACGTGTAAGCGTAACCGTGCGGCCAGCGATTGACCGTAATATCGATGATGTCGCGCGCGGAGTCGAAGCCGCCGGCGCCGAGCATGCGCGCCAGTTGTTCGCGAATGTTCCGTTCAAACGTTTCGAAGGTGAGCCCTAAAAGCTCGGCTCTTCCCATCCGGTGCTGTTCTTTGCGCGGCCGGCCGGGAGCAGTCATGATTTTAACCAGGTGTAATGCGATCGGCTGTTCCGGCGTTTGCGGATGTTTCAGATCGCCCAGGGACACCGCCTCGGTGAGCGAGACTTCCGTGTTGAACATCGCCGGCGCGTCAATGCGGCTGATCCCCAGCTTCTGCCAAGCCGTCCAGTTCTTCACGCCGACGCTGGTATAAACCAGCGGTCCTTTCACCGCGTATGCCAGCGCCTCTTTCTGCGCTGCAGGCAACTCCGGAATCAGGTAGGGGATGAACATGTTCCAGCAGGCCATCACACATCCCTTGGCGCGCACGTCGTACATCTTTCCGCCGCGGTTGTAGCTGACCACCACTTCGGAGGCGCGCGCGGGGGCGCCGGCGTGCGTGACGTTCAAAACCGTGCTGTTCAGGCGAATGCGCGCGGGCTGGTTCGGCCGGTCGAGTAGCGCGTAGTCGATTCGCGCCGCGCCCACGTCCTCCATCGTCTTGCCCGCTACGGCATCGGGGATGAGCCAGCGTACGATCAACCGGGCAACCGTCGCGTTGCCATCCGGAAAATGCACCGCCGGTCCTCCGCCCTCTTTTTGCCGGCCATGCTGAACGCCGGGGAGTTCGGCGAGCACGCCATCCGGCGTAGGATCCAGCTTCAGGCCCGAGAATCCGGGCTGGCCCATCTGCCAGGCGAACAGGGCCGGCGTCGCATCGGCTCCGACACAAAAGACGCCCTCGCCAAAATGGCGGAAGAAGTACAGCACCTGCGGGTCCACCTTGACGAAATGGAGCAGAAAATCCTGATAGCTCATCTTCGCCAACCGCAGTTTCTTGTCGGCCGAAGACATACCGGGAAGATAATCGGGCTGTCCCTTGTCATACAGGCGCAGCACGTCTTTGCGCGCTTGCTCGGAAAGCGGGGTCTTTGTCAAAAACTCCGCTGGCAGCCCGCCCCGGTACCCGGACTGAAAATCAGAAGGGGCGCGTACGGCCAGTTGGTCCGCGCCCCAGTTCTCTTTGTCGAAGAAATATCCCCGGCCCAAGCCGAGCGAGCGGTAAAGATTGTGATTCGTGGTGTTCTCGGCCTGAAACCGGCTGAGGTCGATCCCGATGGCGGCCAGCAAGGCTTTCGCGGGCTCGTTGTATCGCCCGGGCGCCTCGATATTCAGTGTTCCGCCGTTAATCGCCATCAGCCGGCCGTTATAGCGAAACTCGTTGCGCTTGGCGTGCCCGCCGAAATCATCGTGGTTGTCGAGAATCAGCACTCGCGCGCTGCGGCCGGCGTTCGTGAGAAAGTAATATGCCGCGCCCAGGCCGCTGATGCCGCCTCCGACAATCACCAGGTCATAGGTCTCATTGGTATGAGTGACCGCCGAGAGATCCACCTTGCGGCTGTCGCGGAGCTGATGCGCCGCTTCAAACGAGCCGGCGTGATCGCCGCGCATTCCGGTCAGAGCCGGCGGGTAATAGGTTGGCGCCTGTTCGGGCGCGAATTCTTGCGCCGCCGCCCATTGCGGTAGCAGCGCGGCGCCGGCGGCTCCCACGCTGACTCCATTCACGAAGTCGCGCCGGCTGATTTTCCGGCCCATGCCCAGGTCGCGGTCATGTGCGTTCAAGTTGAACCTCCTGACTTTTTCACTCGCCAATTGTTTTGTAAGATTGCATCCCTAGTACAATGTTGTCAAGTGTCCGGAGCCCGCGCTGGCCTTCCGGGCGCGCTCCTATCCACGTTGATTTTTTCCTTGACAACCGAGCGAGACTTCGTGCATCCTGGCTCACAGGTTCGAGTAGACCTGTAAGGTTAGCAGATATCAAAGGGATTCGGCATGAGTGGCAGTCGTTCTGCATTAGCAGGGCTCGGCGAGTTTATGCTTGACAAGGACGAGGAGATGGGACAAACTTTGTCAAAGCCTGAAGTAATTCTGTAACGTTAGAGGAACGCTCAGCGCCCAGAGCTTTCCGTCCGTCGAGACCGCGTTAGTCGAAGACCTAATAAAGGAGCACGACTGATGGCACGTTCTCGATGCGGTAACGCAGCTCTTCTCTCCGGCTTGCTGCTATTCATTGCAAGCTCGCCCGGTGCCGCGCAGACGGCGTCCGCAACCATCTCCGGACGCGTGACGGACAGCGGAGGCGCCATCATCGCCGGCGCGATGGTGCAGTTAACCAGCGTGGAGCGCGGCACCGAGCAAACCGAGCCGACCAACAACGTGGGGCTCTATGTTTTCTCGAGCGTACAGCCGGGCACTTACCGGATTACCGTGCAAAGCCCCGGCTTCAAACAGGCCGATTCGCAAAATATCATCGTGGAAGTCGGCAGCCAGCTGGCGCAGAACTTCCAACTCGAGATCGGCTCGGTGAAGGAATCCGTCACGGTGGAAACCACGGAATCCCTGGTGAACACGGTTTCCGCGGAGGTGAGTTCCGTGGTGCAAGGCGCCCCGATCCAGGACCTGCCGCTCAACGGACGGGACACCCTGCAACTGGCGTTGACCGAACCGGGCGTCACGCCGCAAACCATAGGAGCGCCCGGCAGCACTCAGGCGCTGGGTGGCTTTGTTGGCAATGGGTTTTCGGTCGCCGGCGGCCGCTCGAACTCGGTGACTTTCATGCTGGATGGCGGCGTCAACAACACGGTGGCCAATAGCGTCGCCACGGTGGACCCGAATCCCGACACGGTTGCCGAGTTCCGGATTGTAACGAATAACTATTCGGCGGAGTACGGCCGCAGCAACGGTGGCATCGTCAACGTGGTGACCAAGTCCGGCAGCAACGAAATCCACGGCACCGCGTACGATTATCTGCGCAACAAGGATCTGAACGCCAACAACTTCTTCAATCAGGCCACGCCGGGAGAATATTCGCCTCGCCCCACTCTGGACCGCAATCAATTCGGAATCACCATGGGTGGACCGCTGACGATTCCCAAGGTCGTGAATGGTAAGGACCGGTTTTTCTGGTTCTTCGGTTATCAGGGGCAGCGCCAGGATTCGGTAACGGTCGGATCCGAGGTCGGCACCTTTACGCCGGCTGAACTGGCGGGAAATTTCTCTCAAGCCCCCAATAACCAGGGCATCATTAACTTCCTCCAGACCCATCCCTACTTTCAGCCCAATCCGGCGCTGGCTGCCCAGGCCATTATCGACCCGGCTATGTTCGACCCGGTCGCCAAGGCGTTCATCGCTTCCGAGCCCATTCCGACCAGCCCCAGCGGCGTCCTCACACCCAACGGCGTTGCGCAGGACAACGTCGACCAGTTCGTGGGCAAGACCGATTTCAATATCACCTCAAACCAGCGGCTCTCCCTCACCCTGGTCCGCAATCACGAACCGCAATTGGCGCCGTTCCCTACGGCGAACGTTCCCGGGTATCCGGCTTTGAACACCGCGGACGAGTATTTCGGCGGAATCACATACACGTCGGTGATCACCCCTAGTCTATTGAACGAAGTGCACTTCACGGCGCAGCGGCTGCTGAATAATTCCGGCATTTCGCCGAAGCCTCTGCCGACCGCGACATCGCTGGGGATGCAAATCACTCCGGACGTGAGCGACGGTCCGCCAACCATCGGCTTTGGAGTGGAGGGTCTAACTTTGGGAATTGCCTCCAGCAGCCCCGGCCGCTATGCCGACACCACGTATTCCTGGACCGACAACGTGAGCTGGAACGTGGGGAATCATAATTTCAAGTTCGGCGGCCAGTTTGCCATCGTGCAGAACAATGGCGAGTTCGCCTATGAAACCAACGGCTCGATGACGTTCTCCGGGCCCACCGGGTCGGGCGGAATCGGCACCGGCAATGACTTGGCCGATTTCCTGCTTGGCCTGCCGAACGTCTACGGGCAATATCCTAACGCCTTCAGCGCGGCCCACGGCCGGCAGTATGCCATCTTCGGTCAGGATGAGTGGAAGATCAAGCCGAATCTCACGGTGACGTTCGGCCTGCGCTACGAATACGATTCGCCCAAGTTCGATCCGCAGGAAAAGAATTATTTCCTGCTGCCAGGCAAGCAATCCACGAAGTTCCCCTTGGCGCCGGAGGGACTCCTTTTTCCGTGCGATCCCGGTGCACCTTGTCCCGGCACCTACTACCCGGACCAAAATAATTGGGCTCCGCGGTTGGGCTACGCTTGGGACCCGTTCGGAAAAGGACGGACGAGCATCCGCGGGGGCTTCGGTGTGTTCTACGACGTCCTCAATGGACAGGACGTACAATGGCAGAACGGAACTCCCCCGTTTTATTCGGCTTCCGAGTTGTTCTTCAACACCGGGGAAGTTCCATCGAATGGGCCGGCCCCCTTCATGACCAATCCCTACGCAGCCGCCGGGCAAGTGAATCCCTTTCCCTCGAAGCCGCTTAGCCCCAGCACGAATTTCGCAACTGCCGGCTTTCTGCCGTTCGGGCCCAGCAGCGTCTTAATCGACCCCAACCAGCGCAACCCGTACACCTATGGCTGGAACACGACCATCCAGCAAGCCCTCGGTGGTGGAATGGCACTGCAGGTAGGCTATGTCGGAAGTTCGTCCCACAAGCAAATTGTCAACGAAGATCCGGATTCGTTTATTCCGGGGACGACGCTCCGCCCGCTGAATCTGCAGCCGGGCCTGCAGTACCCGAACGCTTTTGCTCAAATGTCTGTTGATAAAAGCATCGGCGATTCGAATTACGAAGGCCTTTTGACCAGCTTGACCAAGCGCCTGGGAGACTCGCGCATCTTTGGCCGTACCTTCTTTACCGTGGCTTATACCTGGTCGAAGACCATGAGCGATCAGGATGCGTATCGTACCAACATCTCGTCTTTGAACCAGCACCAGTTTTACGCTCCCTCCACCATCAACGTTCCGCGGCGATTCGTCCTGAGCGGCGGCTGGGAGCTGCCCTTCGATCATCTCTGGCAGAGCGGACCGAAACGGCTCACCCAGGGCTGGACACTTTACCCGATCTTCAGCACCCAGGCCGGACTGCCCGTGGATTTCAGCGCCGGCATCAGCCAGACCAGCACGAAACCCGGCCCTGCCGGAGACGGAGATCCTGGTCTCGTCCGGCCGGATTGGGCCGGCGGCCCGGAGCAAATGCTGAATCCCCGGAACGTGGAAACATTCACAGTGAACGGCAGGCAGGTGACGGGTCACTTCTTCTTTAACCCGTCGGCGCTGTATATTCCCGCCTGTTTCTCAAGCACCGCAATTCCCGGAAGCGGTGCACCGGGCGCTTGCCCGGCGGCCACTTATGGCGACCTACAACGAAACACGTTGGTCGGGCCGGGTTTGACCAATTTGGACCTTTCGCTCGAGAAGAAGACGGCGATCACCGAGCGGTTTCAACTCTTGTTCCGCGCCGAGTTCTTCAACGTGCTGAATCACACTGAGTTTTTGGGCACTGTGGGCCAGGTCTCGATCCGCTCCACGCTCATCGGCCAATCGACTTCCACGAATCCGCCGCGAATCGGACAATTGGCGTTGAAACTCGTATTCTAGGAAACGGACTTGACGGGGTGACGATCGCATTCCAACGAGAGGTTATCCACATGACTCGCACTAGAAGAACCGTCGGCGCGCTGGCCACTCTAGCCTTGGCGCTGGTTTGTGTGCATGCTCAGCAAAAGGCTACCGGTGATCCGAGCCGCGCCGCAAACGAGCTTTGGGAAACCGCTGCCGGAGGGTGGGCGACCTATGGCGGCGACAAGGCTTTCAACCGGTATTCACCGCTGGATCAAATCAATCGCGAGAACGTCAAAAATCTTCAGTTCGTCTGGGAACGCCCGGCGGTGGACCCGATCCTGACCGGCGAGTTTCCCGATCTGAAAGCGCCCAACTACTTTCGGGGGACTCCCATCATGGTGAACGGAGTCCTCTACGCACCGGACGGCGTGGGCCTGGTGGAAGCATTCGATGCAGCCACCGGGCGGACCAAATGGGTGCAGCAGCCAGTCGAGCCCACGCTCCGGGAGGCCGCCGGACAAAGCACGCGGGGCGTCGCCTACTGGACCAACGGCTCCGATGAGCGGATCGTGGCCGTGCGCGGCGAGTATCTGTATGCGATCGACGCCAAGACCGGACTCCCCTGCCGCGACTTCGGGGAAAACGGACGTCTGTCGCTGAACCGGCACACCAAAGACGATGCGCCGTATTTCGGCTGGCCTGGACCCTTTATCGTTAACGACGTCATCGTGATCGGCGGCAACGGAGGCGGCAAAGCGGGAGCCGGCTACGGCGACGACGGATACGACCCGCGCTCGCAACCCGAAGATATCCGGGGCTACGATATCCACACCGCCCAGCTCCTTTGGACCTTCCACGTTCTCCCGCATAAAGGCGAACCCGGCTACGATACATGGGGCAAAGGATCGGCCGAGTATGTCGGAAACATGGCCGCCTGGGCTTCGCTCACCGCGGACGAAAAGCTGGGATATGTCTACATTCCCTTGACCGCTCCCACCGCTTCGCACTACGGGGGACACCGGCCCGGCATGAATCTTTATTCCGACACCTTAGTGTGCCTGAACGCCAAGACAGGAAAGCTAGTGTGGGATTACCAGTTGATCCATCATGACCTTTGGGAGTACGATGCCGCCACGCCACCGGTCTTGGGCGACATTACTGTCGACGGAAAAAAGATCCATGCCGTGATCGCGGCAAACAAGACCAGCTTCCTGTATGTCTTCGACCGGGTCACGGGCAAGCCGGTGTGGCCAATCATAGAGCGTCCTGTCCCGAAATCCACGGTGCCCGGCGAAGAGGCGTGGCCGACGCAGCCGTTTCCCACTAAACCCCCGGCCTTCGACCGGCAAGGCTTTAGCGAAGCGGACTTGATCGACTACACGCCTGAGCTCCATAAGGAGGCGCTCGAGATCGCCAGTCATTATGTGATGGGTCCCCTCTTCACCCCGCCTTCGATCAGAAGTGATGAGCCCAATGGAAAGCAGGGAACACTGGTGCTTCCGGGCGGTTGGGGAGCGGGCAACTGGAACACCAGCGCCTTTGACCCGGAAACGGGCATGTACTATGCAGTCTCCATGACGCAAGCGGGCTCTTACGGTCTGATCAAGAATCCGGATCCGAACAATCCGATGCTGTACGGAACAGGCCGGCTGCCGGGCACTCCGCGGCCTTCCCCGGAGCATCGTGTTGAAGGCGCCGGAAGGCTGAGCATCGATGGGCTCCCCATTTACAAGGGCCCGTACGGGAGAATTACCGCCATCGATCTGAACCAGGGAACGATCGCGTGGATGGTCCCCAACGGCGACGGTCCCCGGAACAACCCTTTGATCAAGGATCTGCACCTTCCCCCCTTGGGCACTCCCGGGCGCCCTGCACCGTTGCTGACCAAGACTCTGCTGTTTCTGGGCGAGTCCAGCGACGCCGTGATGGGCCGTGCTGGCGTGGGAGGAGAGGCAAAATTCCGGGCTTACGACAAGTCTACCGGGGCAGTGATCTGGGAAAAAGAACTGCCCGTGGGGACAACCGGCGGTCCGATCACTTACCTCGCTAATGGCAAGCAGTACATCGTTCTGCCGATCGGAGGGAAAAGCTACGGGGCCGGTTGGGTTGCGCTCGCGCTGGCATCCCCGTCTAACGCCATCGATATTACTCGCGCGACACCGCCGGCGCAGGACATCGCGGCGCTCGCACTGGCCACTTTTTCGCCGGCTCAGGCCGAACGCGGCAAGAAGACCTTCGAGGAAAAGTGCGCTGGCTGTCACGGCATGAACACCTTCGGACCTCCCCTCGAAGGCGCCGCCTTTTGGGAGGCCTGGAATCAGAAAACGGCCCGCTCTCTCTACAGCACCATCATCGGCACGATGCCTCAGGGCCAGCCTGCCAGCCTGTCGGAGACAACCGTGCTCGACGTCGTGTCGTATCTTTTTCAGATCAACGGCCTGCCCGCCGGAGACAAGGAATTCGCGAGCGCTGCGGAGCTAAACAGTCTGAAAGTTGTTAAGCCGAAATAGAAGCGGACTGGTCCTGCCGGGAGGCTTGGCGGATCTGTGAATGCAAAGCCGAGCCTCCCTAGAAGGATCTCCAGTCCCGATTTTTTTCTTGACAACAGAGCAGGACTAATGCATCCTTGCTCAAAGGTTCGAGTAGACCTGTAAGGTTAGGAGATAAGGCCGCGCCCATCTCTTCGGGGACGCCTCCAAGTAGTTAACTCCACTTTTCTGGCAAGAAAGGAGCGACTACTCATGACTCACGCGGATTTACGTAAGTCTTTGATTTCCTTCGCGCTGTTCCTGGCCTATTCTGCCACTCCGGCGCTTGGCCAAACCTCAACCGCCACGATTTCCGGCCGCGTCACCGACAGCGGCGGCGCAGTGATCGTGGGCGCTACCGTGGACCTGGTCAGCGTCGAACGCGGTGTGGTCAGGAGCGTTCCGACCAACGGCGTCGGCATCTACGTGTTTTCCAGCGTCGAGCCCGGACACTACAACCTGACGGTCAAGCAGGAAGGTTTCAAGCAAGGAGACGTCCGCAGCCTCCAGGTCGACGTTGGCAGCCAGATTGAGCAGAACTTCCAACTTGAGCTTGGATCCGTCCGGGAATCCGTAACCGTCGAGACCGCAGAGCCTTTGGTAAATACCGTCTCGGCGACGCTCAGCTCGGTGGTCACCGGTGCCACCATTCAGGACCTGCCGCTAAACGGCCGGGATACCTTACAACTGGCTTTGACGGCGCCCGGCGTAACGCCCAACCCCGGAACCACCACTTTTTCGATCGCTGGCGGCCGATCCTCTTCGGTCACCTTCATGTATGACGGCGGCGACAACACTTCCGTAGGTGCGACTACTGTCGTCGTAGACCCGAACCCAGACACGATCGCAGAGTTCCGCATCCTCACCAATAACTATTCGGCGGAGTACGGTCGTAGTAACGGCGGCGTCGTAAGCGTGGTATCCAAGTCGGGTACCAACCAAATCCACGGAACGCTCTTCGACTATCTGCGTAACAAGGATTTCAACGCCAACAACTTCTTCAATCAATCCAACGGCCCGGCAAGCTATTCGCCCGTCCCCACCCTGATACGGAATCAATTTGGAGGGACCGTGGGTGGGCCGCTCACAATTCCCAAGCTGATCAACGGGAAGGATCGATTCTTCTGGTTCTTCAGCTACCAGGGGCAACGACAGAACAACACCATCGTAGGATCGCAGGTGTCCACCTTCACGCCCGCCGAGTTGGCCGGAAATTTCTCCCAAGCCAACAACGGCCAGCCTGATCCCGGCGTAGTGCAGTTTCTGCAGACGCACCCTTACTTTCAACCGAATCCCCAACTGGCTGCGCAGGGAATCATTAACCCCGCCAGCTTCGACCCGGTTTCACAGGCGATCATCAAGAGCGAGCAGATCCCCACCAGCCCCAATGGGATATTGACGCCGAACGGGACGGCGACTGACAACCGCAACGAATTTTCGGGGAAAACCGACTTTAACATCACCACCAATGAGCGGCTGTCGATTAGCCTGGCCTCATTCCGTAATCCACAATTGCTCCCCTTCGCGGAGAACGGCGGCGTCGCTACACCCGGCGGACAACCCAATGTTGCCGGCTTCCCGAGCCTGAGCGTCTTCAACCGGTACTTCGCCGGAATAACGTATACGTCGGTGATCACTCCAACGCTGTTGAATGAAGCGCATGTCACTGCCCAGCGTTTATTAAACAATGGGGGCGAGCCGACTGGGCCGAAATTGCCAACACCTAGTGAACTCGGGATGAACATACGTTCCGATGTCGACAATGGTCCTCCTCTGATCGCGCTCGGCTCATCCGGCATAAACTTAGGGGAAGTTGCCAGTTATCCCGGAGGTTTCGCCGACACCACCTACTCCTTTACGGACAACATGAGCTGGACCAAGGGCCGTCATTATTTCAAGTTTGGGGCTGGGGTGAACATCATTCAAGACAATGGCCAATTCGCATGGATGGCCAACGGCGTCTTTGGTTTCGACGGCCCGTACGGAATTGGAACGGGCAACGATTTGGCCGACTTTCTGATCGGCGCTCCAGATTATTATTACCAAAGCGCCAATTCTTTCAATGCGGTTCGCGGCAAACAGTGGTCGGGCTTCTTTCAGGACGAATGGAAAGTCCGCCCGAATTTAACGCTGACGCTCGGCCTGCGGTACGAATACAATTCGCCCAAGTGGGATCCACTGAAACGAAACCCGATGTTTATCTATGGCGATCAATCTACGACGTATCCCGGGGCTCCCGAGGGTCTCGTATTCCCCTGCGATCCCAAGGCGCCCTGTCCCGGTACTTATTTCCCTGATCGGGATAATTTTGCTCCGCGCTTCGGATTTGCGTGGGACCCCTTCGGTAAGGGCAAAACCAGCATCCGGGGAGGTTTCGGTGTGTTCTACGACGTAATCAATGGAGCGGACAATCTCTGGTCAGACGGTACCGAACCCTTCGTCTCGTTTGGACAAGCCTACCCAGGGCAAGGCGCTTGGCCGACAGGCGCCTCGAGCATCCCGAATGGACCTCTGGGGATCATGACCAACCCATACGCAGTGGCTGGAATCATCAACCCATTCCCCTCCCATTTTCCAACCGCGAGTACAAACTTTAACACCGCTGGGATGATACCGTTTTCGGGCGTGTTTATAAGCCCGAACGAGCGGAGCCCATACACGTACGGATATAACTTCACGATCCAGCATACACTCGGCGGCGGGGTGGTGCTGGAAGCGGCCTATGTGGGCAATTCGTCTCATAGGCAGATTGTCAGCGTGGACGCGGATTCTTTCATCCAGGGCACAACCATTCGTCCCTGGAATACGCAACCTGGATTGCAGTATCCCAACGCCTTCACCGCTGAGCCCGGCGTATCGGAGTCGCTAGGCCAGTCAAATTACAACGGTCTGGTCACCAGCATCACAAAACGAATGGGCGATACCCATGGTTTCGGGAATACATTTTTCACCTTGGCCTACACCTACGGAAAGCTCCTGAGCGATCAGGACACCTACAGCGGCCCCGGCAGTGAGGACGTCTCGGCTTATAACCTGAAGCAATTTTACGGGCCGGGCTCTTACGACATCCGCAACAGGATCGTCTTGAGCGGCGGATGGGAAATTCCGTTCGATCATGTTTGGTCGAGCGGTCCGAAACGGTTGACAACTGGATGGAGCTTGTTCCCGATCCTGACCTGGCAAACCGGCTTCCCGGTCGATTTCACCGCCGGCCTTCCTCCAAGCCTGACTGTCCCCGGTCCGGCGGGCGACGGTGAGCAGAACCTGCTCGTGCGGCCGGACTGGGTCGGCGGCAGTGAACAATCGCTCAACCCGCGCAATGTGGAAACCTACACGGTCCTCGGCCAGCAGGTCAGCGGCCACTTCTTTTTCAATCCGAGCGACTTCTACATTCCAGCTTGTTTCCAGAGCACGGCGCCTCCTGGAACTCCGGGAGGCTGCCCCGTGGCGACCTACGGCAATTTGCAGCGAAACACGTTTCGCGGACCGGGGTTGACCAACCTCGACTTATCGCTGGAAAAGAAGACCAATCTGGCTGGGGAGCGAGTTCAACTTCTGTTCCGTGCCGAGTTTTTCAACGTGCTCAACCACACCGAATTCCTCTCGCCCACCGCACCCATTCCGGTCACGTCCGCCCTCATCGGGCAATCGACATCCACGAACCCGGCGCGAATTGGCCAGCTCGCTCTAAAGCTCATCTTCTGACACTACCAGCTGATTTCATCACCAGCTCTGCGAGTACGATGCCGCAACGCCGCCCATCTGGGGCGATGTCACCGTGCATCACAAGCGGATTAAAGCCGTAATCGCGGAGAATAAGACCGGAGTTCTTTATGTATTCGATCGCGTCGCTGGGAAGCCGGTCTGGCTCAATCGAAGAGCGGCCCGTTCCGAAATCAACCGTGCCCGTAGAGGAAGCTTGGCCGACGCAGCCATTTCCCACCAAGCCGCCTCCCTTCGACCGGCAGGGCTTTAGCGAGGCGTGCGTTTGATCTCGAGACGGCACGCCGTTTCCATGACGCAGTCCGGGGCCGTATGGGCTGACGCGCAATCCGGATCCGAACAATCCGATGCTTTTTATGGCACTGGCCCATTGCCGGGTGCGCAGCGCGGCATGAGGCATCACGAACCGATGGCCGGCCCGGCCAAGTTCCGGGCTTACGATAAAGCACGTTTTCGTTCAAACGCTAAGATCCGTCTTCTGGAACGAATACGCTATAATAGGTGCTCGGTAACGGGATCAATCACCGCGACTTGCGCGGTGCAATATAACGAGATGGCGCGTCAGAAGAACTCCAATGCGGTCCGAGCCAGGTTTCTTACGATCGGACAGACGGCCCGCATTGTAGGCGTTAGCTCCTCGACCCTGCGGCTCTGGGAAAACGTTGGTCTAATTAGCCCCGCGCGAAACTCCGGAAAATACCGGCTGTACAGTCCCGAGATGCTGGACGTTTTAAAGCGCATCAAGTACCTGCGCGACGTCAAAAGGCTGAACGTACCTGGCATCAAGCAGGAACTGGGGAATGGAAATCATCCCGGCATGCCTCCCCAGGTCAGCAAACAAACTGATCTCGGTCCTAAGTTGCGAAAGCTGCGCAAAGGTCTGGGACTGGGGCTGTTGAAAGCCGCCGAACACGCCAGAATCACACCGGGCTTTCTGAGCGCGATTGAACTGTCACGCGCCAATCCATCTGTCGCGACCTTGCAGCGGCTGGCCGCCGCCTACAATACCACCGTCCTGGAATTCTTCGACATTCCCCATCACAAACGGCGCTTGATCCGGCCCCAGGAACGGCGCCAGATCCGGACCGAATCCGGCGTGGAGATGGAGCTCCTCTCCATCGGAACCAAAATGCTGGAATGCATGCTGTTTCGCGTGCCGCCGAAGTCCGGCAGCGACGGGAGCTACTCGCATGTGGGCGAGGAATTCATCTACATGCTCAAGGGAAACCTGGAGTTTTGGCTGGACGAACTCGAATCCCACGTGCTGCAGGAAGGCGACAGCTTTTGGTTCGAGAGTAATCTCGGGCACCGCTGGTTTAATCCAACCAATGAAGAAGCGGTATTGATTTGGGTCAATACGCCCCTGACGTTCTAAAAATCAGTCGCGACGCCCTGTTGCTACTGCGGGCGGCCCAGCTTTTGTCTGTTCAGCTGATTCGCATTTTCGACCGTTGATCCCTGCGGTGCACCGTTCAATTTCAGAATATAGGACACGACATCGATGGCGTCGCTTTCCGAAAGAGTGCCGGGCGCATCCGGCGGCATGGTGCTGATGATCCGGCCGTAGAGCGCCCGGGCGGTTTGTTGGTCCCACTGCGACCAGAACGCATTGCCACTCAGCGCCGGAGCGTGTTCTCCGCCCTCCACTCGGGACCCGTGGCACGTGGCGCACTTATTTTCAAACACGGTTTGCCCCTGCTGGGCCTGAGCGGGATTGAAACTGGCCGCGACGCTGCCGCCTGCCGGCGCGGATGTCACCGCTGGCACCTCTTGTCCGGTGAGCGCCAGCGCCACCCAGCCGGCGCCGTAACCTTTGCCGCCGATCGGCAGAACAATCATTTGTCTGCCGTCGGCCATGTAAGTCATCGGACCACCGGTGAGGCCAACCGGTAAGTCCATCTGCCAAAGGAGCGCGCCGCTGGCTTTGTCGTAAGCCCGGAACTTGGCTGGCCCGGCGATTCCCGCGCGGCCGAAGAGCGCGTTGCTCGCATCGCCCAGGAAGAGAAGCGTCTTAGTCACTAAAGCCACCGGCCGGCCGAGGTTGCCGAGTGGCGGAAGGTTCAGATCCCGCAGCACTGGGTTGTTGCGCGGTCCGTCGCCGTTGGGAACCATCCACAGCTTGGATCCCGTGTTCATGTCGATCGCTGTAATGCGGCCATAAGGCGGCTTCATGAGGGGAAGGCCATCCACCCTCAACGGGTCGGGCGGCTCGGTGTAATCGTCCGGCACTTCGCCGGGCAGCAGCTCGCGCTGCGGGCGCGTGGTCGGCGGCGGCTGGTCTGGTTCTCCGAACGGAATCCAGTAAGCCATCGTCGCCTTCGGATTGGTGGCCTTCACCAGGCCGTAGGCGGTCGGTTGCGTCATGGAAACCGCGTAATAGATGCCGGTTTCAGGATCCAATGCACCCGTGTTCCAATTACCGGCGCCCCATGCGCTCGGCATGGCGAGAGTGCCTTTCTTTTCGGCGGTCATCAACGAGGGTGGCGTGAACAGCGGGCCGAGCTGGTAGTGGCTCGCAATCTCGAGCGCCTTCTGGTGCAACTCCGGCGTGAAATCAATCAAATCGTCTGCAGTGAAGCCTTGCCGGTCATAAGCGGGAGGTTTGGTGGGGAAGGGCTGCGTGGGCGAAGTTTCCTCGCCCGGCGTGGTGGACTGCGGCACTGGCCGCTCGACAATCGGCCACACGGGTTTGCCGGTCACCCGGTTAAACACATACAGGAAACCGGTCTTGTTCGACGCAATGACTGCCTTGATCCGTTTTCCATCGACCGTAATGTCGGCCAGCACCGGCGGTGAGGCGGAATCGTAATCCCAAAGGTCGTGATGGACCATCTGGAAGTACCACACCAGCTTGCCGGTCTTTGCGTTCAGCACCACCAGCGAATCGGAATACAAGTTCTTGCCAGGCCGATGCCCGCCATAATAGGAAACAGTGGGAGCGCTGAGCGGCACGTAGACATAGCCGAGTTGCTCATCCGCTGTCATCGACCCCCAGGCCGCCATATTGCCCATGTATTCCGCGGAACCCTTGCCCCAGGTGTCGTAGCCCGGTTCGCCTTTGTGCGGCAAAACATGGAAGGTCCAGAGTTGCTTGCCCGTATGCATGTCATAGCCGCGAATGTCCTCGGGCCGCGCGTGAGATTCGAACCCGTCGTCCCCATAGCCTTCGCCAGTCTTGCCGCCGCCGTTACCGCCGACCACGATGACATCGTTGACCACGAACGGCCCGGGAAATCCGAAATAGCCCGCATTGTCGGGCGTATGCCGGCTCAGCCACACCCTGCCGTTTTCGCCGAAGTCAGCGCAGGGTTTGCCCGTCTTTGCGTCCATCGCGTACAGATAGTCGCGGCGAATGGAAACGATGCGCTCTTCGCCCTGCTTCTGCCAGTAAGCCACGCCCCGGGTGCTTTGTCCCGCCGCTTCCTGCAGTGTGGGTTCCACGGGTTGCTGCACCCATTTGGTTTGGCCGGTGGCCGCGTCGAAAGCTTCCACCAGTCCCACGCCGTCAGGCGCGTACAGAACGCCGTTCACAATGATGGGGGTTCCGCGGAAGTAGTTGGAGGAGACGAGGTCGGGGAACTTTTCGGTAATCTGAGGATCCAACGCGGGCCGCCGCCAGACGATGCGTAAGTTCTTGACATTGTCGCGGTTCACCTGGTCGAGCGGCGAATACCGCGTGAAACCTTTATCGCCGCCGTAGGATCTCCACTCGCTGCTCGAGTTGGCCTTTTGTTGGCCGGACGCACTCGCGATCACCCATCCCACAACCAGGGCCAGTCCAATCACGCTCCGGATATTCACCGCGCCGCCTCCCCTTCTTATTCCAACTTTCCAGTATGCATAGTAACCTCGGGCCCTGTCCACCGGATATTTTGCGACACTATAGAATTATTGTAATGTTTCCGGAATGGAACGCAAACAGCGCTTCAACGGCGCCCGGCGGCGCCAACGGGAGGTCAGGATGATCAAAATGGCGGTGGAGACCGGCGGCACTTTCACCGACTTGGTATGGGTTGGAACTGAGGGCCAGGTTCGCACACATAAAGTCCCATCCACTCCCGTAGATCCGTCCGGGGGCGTGATTCAGGGCCTGGAAGAAGCGCTGGGCGAGGAAATTCAGCTGATGACCCAGATGTTTCACGGCTCAACGGCTGCAACCAATGCGGTGCTGGAGCGAAAAGGGTGCCGCGCCGGCCTCATTACCACCCGAGGCTTTCGGGACGTGCTCGCCATCCAGCGCCAAACGCGTGCGAACGTCTATGCGGTGGCCTTCGAAAAACCGAAGCCGCTCGTGCCGCCGAATCTGATTCGAGAGGTGACGGAACGCATCGACGTGAACGGCGAAGTGATTGCGCCGCTCAACGAAGCGGAACTGTTGGACGCCACGGCGGATCTGCTCGCACAAGGCGTGGAGGCGCTGGCGATCTGCTTTCTGCACGCCTACCGGACGCCCGCTCACGAGGAACGGGCCGCGAAGCTCCTCCGCATCGCTTTCCCTGAATTGCCGGTCGTGTTGTCCAGCGCGATCCTGCCGGCTTTCCGCGAATACGAGCGAACCAGCACCACCGCGATGGCTGCTTACCTGACTCCTATGGTGGACCGGTACCTCGGTAACCTGGAGCGTTATCTGGATCGGAGAAAGAGCAGCGCGTCCTTGTTCATTATGCAGTCGTCAGGCGGCGTGGTGCCCGCGTCGGCTGCACGCGCTCGGGCGGTGGACATGTTGCAGTCCGGGCCCGCCGCCGGAGTGATTGCGGCGACACGCATCGGAGCGCAATTGGGCGACCGCAATATCATCACGCTGGACATGGGCGGCACCAGCACCGATGTGGCCCTCATCACCAACGGATCCGCCGCCGTGGCGACCGAGAAAGAAGTGGACGGGCTGCCGGTGGGAGTGCCCAGTGTCGACATTGCCAACGTGGGCGCGGGCGGCGGCAGCATCGGTTGGATCGACGCGGGAGAGATGCTGCATGTGGGACCGCGCAGCGCCGGCGCCCGCCCCGGTCCGGCCTGTTACGGGCACGGCGGGGAGGAACCCGCGGTCACCGACGCCCTGGTTGTATTGGGCTGGATCCGGCCGCAGAGTTTTCTGGGAGGGCGAATGAAGCTGTATCCGGAGCGTGCGGAGAAAGTGATCGCCGCGCTCGCGGAACGGCTGAATCAGTCCGTCGAATCGACCGCACAGGGCATGATCGACATTGCCGTTGCCCATACCAATCGCTGCGTGCGGCTGGTTTCCGTCCAGCGCGGTTACGACCCGCGCGATTATGTCATTTACGCGTACGGCGGCATGGGGCCGGTTGTCGGCGCGCTGGTGGCTCAGGAGATGAAGATCGAACGCGTCGTGATCCCGCCACATCCCGGGCTTTTCTCCGCGTTGGGTCTGCTCATGTCGGACTTGAGGCGGATTTATCGAAAAACCGGCTTTTCCACTATCTCATCCGGCACTCCTCGTGAGGTTGCTCAGACTTTCGAGTCGATGAGAAACGAAGCGATCGGCGAATTCTCTGGCTACGGATACTCAGCCGCACAGCTGCAATGGGAGACTTGGGCGGAGATGCGTTATCGAGGCCAAGGCTTCGAGCTCCCGGTGCAAATCGATCTCGACCAGTTGGCTTCCGGCGGACGCGCCTATCTAAATCAACTCTTTCATCACGCTCATCGGTCCCGTTACGGCACGGCCGCGCCGAACGACAACATCGAATTGGTGAGCTACCGGCTGGTGGCCCAGATTCCGAGTGAATGGAGGCACGCTGGCGAGCGCCAAGCGGGCAGTGGCGCCTCCGAACCCGCGGTGGAGACGGGAACCGTGATCTTCAGCGGTGCCACCCACGTCTGCCGCTTTGTTCGCCGCGAAAGCCTGCCGCGGGGTTATTCGCTCCGCGGACTCGCGATCATAGAAGAAGCCACGGCGACCACCCTGGTCCCGCCCGGCTGGCGGATGTCCGTTGGTCCGGAAGGCGCCTTGTTGCTCGAACAGGAGACTCGCGCATGAACATTTCAGCCACAACCTTCAACATCCTCGGACACGGACTGCACGCAGTGGCCCAGGAAATGGGCGAGAAGCTGGTGCGGTCGGCTTACTCGAGCATCATTCGCGAAGCGCAGGACTGTTCCACATCGCTGCTGGACCGCGCCGGCCACGTGATCGCGCAGGCGCAGTATTGCCCGATTCACATGAACTCCTTCGGCAAGGTTTTCGAGGCGTTCGCTCAACGCTACGACCTGTCGCAGATTCAGCCTGGCGAAGCGCTGATCACCAACGATCCGTACAGCGGCGGCCAGCACCTGAACGATTTCGTGTTGTTCACTCCGATTTTCGTCGCCGGCGAGCTGACCGCCTTCAGCGCCAGCATCGGGCATCACATCGATATTGGCGGCGGAGCGGCCGGCCCGAACACGCGGGCCACCGAAGTGATCCAGGAGGGGCTCAGGATCCCGCTTCTCAAATTCAACCTGGAGCGCGACCTGGGAGCGGGCATGTTGGAGCAGTTTATTCGCTTGAACGTCCGGCCTCCCGACCTGGTGATGGGCGACGTGTACGCTCAAGTGGCCGCGAATCGAACCGGTGAAAACCGGTTCCTGGAGCTGGTGGAACGATTCGGAAAGGAAGCGGTTCTGGAAACCGCCGCGGAACTGCAGAATTACTCCGAGCGCTTGACTCGCGCCCTGATTCGCGAACTTCCGAATGGAGTCTATGCAGGGGAAGACTACGTGGACGACAACGGATTCACCGAGGAGCCCCTGCGCGTAGCGGTGCGGGTCACCATCCACGACGACAGCATGCACGTTGATCTTTCTGGAAGCGCGCCCCAGACCAAAGGCATCATCAATTCACCCCTCACCTCCACGATCTCGGCCGTTTACCAGTCCATCGGATTTCTGCTCAACGGCGCCGTGCCGGTGAACGACGGTGTCTATCGGCCCATCTCGATTCACGTGCCCTACGGTTCCTTCCTGAATCCCAGTTTGCCGGTGGCTGTGCGGGCACGGAACAACCCGTGCCATCGCATTACGAATGCGGTCATGCGAGCCCTGGCGGCGGTTGCGCCGGATCGCGTGCTGACTTCGGGCCACGACACTACCAACGCCATCGGCATGGGCCACATGGGTGAGGATGGCAGCCGCGTCTATCTGGAAGTGGTGGGCGGAGGCTGGGGAGCAACCCAATCCGGCGATGGCGTGGATGTCGTGGACAGTTACGTCGGCAATTGCAGCAACATCCCCGTGGAATCTCTGGAGCAGGATTATCCGTTTCTGAGAGTGGAAGAGTATGGCATTCGCCGTGGCTCGGCCGGCGCTGGTAAATTCCGCGGCGGCATGGGCGCGCGCCGTGTCTATCGGATCCTCGAAGACGACGTGATGTTCAATGCCTATTCCGACCGGTTTCGCATCCTTCCCTGGGGACTCCATGGCGGAAAGCCGGGCGCGCCCTCGCAGTTCACCGTGGAACGCGGCGGCGTGACGATCCGGCTCGGTTCGAAGGTGAACTTCCCCTTGCGCCGCGGCGACCGGCTCATTATAGAAATCGCCGGAGCCGGCGGATACGGCGACCCGCACGAGCGCAGGCGGGAGGCTATTCTTCGGGATATTGAATACGGATTCTACAGCCCGGAGCAGGCGCGGGAGCTGTTCGGCTTTGTGCCGGAGCGTGAATCGGCTGAAGTAACCGCTTAGGCTCTAGCGCCTCTCATAGGCAACCTTTCCGTTCAGGATGGTGTAATCCACGTGAACATCCAGAAGCTGTTCGGACGGCACCGTCAGCGGGTCTCCCGACAAGACCACCAGGTCAGCGAGCTTGCCGCTTTCGATGCTCCCCCGCGACTTTTCCTGAAAGCCGGCGTAGGCGGCCCAAATCGTGCACATTCGAATCGCATCCATGCGCGAAATCGCTTCTTGGGGGTCCACCGGACTGCCGTATTTGGTCTTGCGATTCACCGCCGCCGAGATGGCAAACAGCGGATTGGTGGCGAAGTTCTGGGTGCCCAGCGTGTCCGATCCGTTCGGCGGGTGAAACCCCATCTTGATCAGTGACGCGATCGGAAAAAATTTCACGTCCGGTTCCTTCAGATTCACATCCGTCAAACGCCACAAGAACGAGACCTGCGGCGAAGGAATGACGTGATCGCGCTGCATGCGCGCCAGCCGTTCTTCGGTTCGTTGCGGATCCTGCACCAGAAAATGGCCGAAATGTTCGATCCGGTGGCGGGCATCTTCGCGAGGATAAGCCTTCTGCGCGGCTTCGATCGCGGTGAGCACCATGTCCTGAGCGCGATCGCCGTTGGCATGCACCCAGACCTGCCAGCCCGCCTTGTGCGCCTCGAGAATCTGTTTGTTGAGGCCCTCCTGGCTCCGGTTCACGCCCCCATAATTGTTGGGAATCCAAGTGGTGCCGGAGCCTTTCCACACCGGCTTGTACACGGCGGCGGTCGTGCCCCACACGCCATCCAAGATGATTTTGATCGCGCCCAGCCGCAGCCAATCGTCGCCAAAACCGGTGCGCAAGCCGGACTTGAGCAGCGCAGCCTCGACGTCGACGCCTTGGGCGCCCAACGAACTCGGCGCCTCGTCACGCACGGTCTGGCGAGGCAGAAGATCATTCGGTCCGATGATGTAGCTAAGGACCATGCGAACAGGCAGTTCACCCTGATCCCGCTTTTCGCGGTAGATGCGATACGCGACTTCCGGGTTGGACATGTCGTACACCGTGGTCACGCCTCGGTTCAGATAGAAATCGCGCAGACTCTCGGGAAGCCACTTCTGCATTTGCCGATAGGTCGGTTGCGGCAGCGGAAGCTCGATTCCCGCATCGCGCAGGATCATCGGCTCGCCATTGGCGGCGCGCTCGATGCGGCCCCGTCCGCCGGGATTCGGCGTGGCATCGCTCAATCCGGCCACTGCATCGGCCTTGTGATTCAGCAGCAAATCGTGCGCGCTCCAGCGCAGCACCACGGGATGATCGGGGAAGTTGCGATCCAATTCCTCGCGCGTCGGCATTACCTGGTTATAGGTGCCCTGGCCCACGATCCAGGTGCCCGCGGGCACTTGCGCGGCGCGCTCTTTCAATTTGGCGATGATGGCTGCCGCGTCTTTCAGCGGCGGAGCCTGAATCGGAACCATCGCGTGCTCACTCTCGGCCAGTCCCTCCACGTGGGAATGCGCATCGATGAATCCGGGAAGCAGCACGCGGCCATGCAGCTCGATGATCCTGGTTTGGGGCCCCGCCAGGCGCGAGATCTCCTGGTTTGTGCCGATGGCCATGATCCGATTCCCGGCTACGGCAACCGCTTCGGCGATCCGGTCCTGGCTGTCGACTGTGATCACCTTGCCGCCGCGAAGAATCAGGTCCGCATACTCCAGTTGCTGGGCGCAAAGGAAAGCGCCGGACAGCAAGGCCATTAGCGACAAACGAACGAAAACGCTCCACTTCTTCATGACGGTTCTCCTACTGTTTTTCGTAGACATCGATAACGTGTTCCGCTTGGCCTTCGGCGTTGGCGGTATCCATGGTCATCGTCAGCGTCTTGCCGTCCTTCGAGATCGAGGTGGTCCCGCGGTTGACGACCTTACCATCGCGCGTGAGAACGAAGGACTCTGAATAGGCGTCGATCACCCGAAAGGCGATCGTGCTGAGCGCCCCCGAGCCGCGCGTCGCTACCGGGTATTCCTTGCCGTCAAACTTGGCAACGTAGATCGTCAGCGATTCCTTACCAGAGCGGTCCACCGTGGTGTGCGTCGACAGAATCACGCCACTGCCGCGATCTTCGTAGATTCGGGTGTCGCTCCGCGGTTCTTTTCCCGGCGGAAATTTTGACCTCTGTACATTCAGCTTCCAGGTTCCGAACTTCAGTTTCATCCCGTCCTGGGCGGCGGCGTGCATACACAACGCGACCCACAGCGCTGCCGTAAACTGTTTTACAAGACTATGGCCTGTCATAACGGCGACCGTTGCTCCGGCGCTTCCGGCGCCGGGTTTCCTGTAAGATTGCATTATTGAAATAATGTTGTCAAGCTCGGAACCAACCCGGCGCGCCGCATGCAAGGCAGCAGGATTCCTCCTGTTGGCCGGAGGCGCGCGCGTTGCGCGATCCGCGCCGGACAAGACGTACATCGTTGGTTCCACCGCGACCGGCGTCCCGTTCAGCTTCATCGACGTGAAAACCAACACCCTCACGGGCGCGATGGTCGACATCATGAGAGCCATCGCTGCCGATGCCGGTTTTCGCATCGAGTTGCGCTTGACCGCATTCGGCGCGCTGATCCCGTCGCTCACCACCCGAAAAATCGATATCATCGCCGCGGCCATGCTGAAGACACCCGAGCGCGCCAAGGTGGTGGATTTCAGCGATCCGGTCTATTCCTACGGCGCCGGCATTGTGGTGCCATCGCGCGGGAGGACTTATCAGAGCATCGCAGACCTGCGCGGTCTGACGGTTGGAGTACAAGTTGGGACGCGCTTCTACGACCAACTCAAAACCGCCGGTGTGCGCGAGATCAAGACATACGATAATTTGATGGAAATGCTGGGGGACCTGAGCGTGGGGCGAATCGGTGCGGCTTACGGCGATGAGCCGATCTTCGCCTACCAGATTTCGCAGGCGCGTATTCAAAGCGCGCGCGTGGCCGCCGAGTTCCGGCCGCCCAGCGTGGAGGATGTCTGCCTGGTGGTTCGCAAGGGCGACGCGGAACTCCTCGCCCGCAGCAACGCCTCCATCCAGCGGCTCAAGCGGACGGCGATTCAGTCCATTCTCAACCATTGGGGTCTCCACTGAAGCGGTGAGCGACTTCCTCACGGACGCACGAGAATTTCTCCCTATTCTTCTCAGCGGAGTATGGGTCACGATCGCCATCACCGCGTGCGCCCTCGTCGTCAGCGTGATTCTCGGGTTCGTCTGGGCGATGCTCGGCGCCTCACGCTTCGCGGCGCTGCGCACGCTGAGCCGCGTGCTCATCAACACGGTTCGCGGCATCCCGATCCTGGTTCAGTTGTTCTACATCTATTTCGTGCTCCCGCAGATGGGAATCACTTTGAACGCGTTCCTCGCGGGTGTGGCCGGGCTCGGTCTGGCTTACTCGGTCTATCAGGCGGAGAATTTCCGCGCCGGGTTCGCCTCGGTGGACCGTTCGCTCATCGAAACCGCGGAATCGCTCGGAATGCCCCACTCCCTGATCGTGCGCCGCCTGATCCTGCCGCTCGCGGTTCGCGTGATTCTTCCGCCTTTCGGCAACACGTCCATCATGCTGCTGAAGGATTCCTCCATCGCCTCGACGATCACCGTGGCGGAATTGACGCGGCAGGGCCAGCTTCTGGCGGTGTCCACCTTCAAGAACATGACCGTTTACACAATCGTCGCGCTTCTCTATCTGGCGATGAGCCTGCCCTTGTCCTATCTCACACGCCGGCTGGAGCGGAGATTCGCCGCGCGATGATCGAGGTCCACGACATTCACAAGGCGTTTGGCGAACACCAGGTGCTGCGCGGCGTCACTTTCTCCATCGCCAAGGGCGAAGTGGTCTGCCTGATCGGCCCTTCCGGATCGGGCAAATCTACGGCGCTGCGCTGCATCAATGGATTGGAGAGATTCGATCGGGGCGTGATTACCGTGGACGGCATCGCGCTCGGCGATGCCACCCTGCGCGAGATCCGCGGCAAAGTGGCCATGGTCTTCCAGCGTTTCAATCTGTTTCCCCACCGCACGGCGCTCGAGAACGTGATGGAAGGGCCTGTCTATGTCCAGAACGTTCCGCCGGGCGAGGCCCGCGAGCGCGCCCTGGACTTGCTGGAGAAAGTAGGATTGCGCGAGCGGGCCGGCGCGTATCCATCGCAACTATCCGGCGGACAGCAGCAGCGGGTCGGCATCGCGCGCGCCCTGGCCCTGCGGCCGCAGGCAATCCTGTTCGACGAACCCACTTCGGCTCTCGATCCGGAGCTGGTCGGCGACGTGCTGCGAGTACTCCGCGCGCTCGCCGACGAAGGCATGACCATGGTAGTGGTCACCCACGAGATGAGTTTCGCGCGCGAGGTGGCCGATCGCGTCCTCTTTATGGATGGCGGCGTGATTTTGGAAAGCGGCCCGGCCCGGGAAGTCCTCACGGCCCCTCGCGTGGAGCGCACCCGCGTCTTTCTGGAACGCGTGATCCACCCGCTGTAGCGCCGTAGTTTGACAAACTTCACACAATTTATGTAAGGTTGTATGCAATGGGGACACTATCGCTGCAACAACTCTCCTCCCAGGAAGTCGTCGATACCACGCGAAAATTTAACTTTGGTACCTGGCGCCGCCAAAAGGCCTGGACCCCGCTGCATATCGTCGACGCGGAAGGATGCTATTTCATCGACGGCAACGGAAAGCGCTATCTGGACTTTTCGTCCCAGCTCATGTGCGTCAACCTGGGACATAAGAATCCGGCCGTAATCGAAGCCATCGTGGAGCAGGCACGTACGCTGCCCTACATTGGCCCCGGTTACGCAACCACCGTGCGCGCCGAACTCAGCCGGTTGTTGCTCGAGGTGCTTCCGTCCGGACTGCAGAAGTTCTTTTTTACCACTTCGGGAACGGAAGCCAACGAAGCGGCCATCAAGATCGCGCGCATGTACACCGGTAAGACGAAGATTGTCGCGCGCTACCGCTCGTATCACGGTTCCACGATGGCGTCCATCGCGGCGACCGGCGACCCCCGCCGATGGCCGTTGGAGCCGGGCGGCAAAGGCCAGGGCGTCATTTTCGCACCCGAAGTGAATTGCTATCGCTGCCCCATCCGGCATGAGTATCCCGGCTGCAACATCGCGTGCGCGGACTATCTCGAACACATGATCCGGAACGAGAGCGACGTGGCTGCTGTTCTGGTTGAGCCCGTGGTCGGAACCAACGGCGTGCTCGTGCCTCCGCCCGAATACTTCCCGCGTCTGCGCCAGATCTGCGACCGGCATAACGTTCTGCTCATCGCGGACGAAGTGATGTCCGGATGGGGACGCACGGGCAAGTGGTTCGCTGTGAATCACTGGAACGTCGAGCCCGATATCCTGGTAACCGCCAAAGGCATTACTTCCGCCTACGTTCCGCTAGGCCTGTGCGCCACCACGCAGCGCATCGCTTCTTTCTTCGACGATCACTATTTCGCGCACGGCCACACCTACGAAGCTCATCCGATGACACTAGCGCCCGCGGTCGCGACGATTCGAGAGATGCAGCGCCTCAACCTGGTCGACCGCGCCTCCGTCATGGGAGAGTATCTCGGTGAAAAGCTCCGGGGATTGGCGCGCAACCATCCTTCCATCGGCGAGGTCCGCGGCCTGGGGCTGTTTTGGGCCTTGGATCTGGTCAAGAATCGCCAGACCAGGGAACCGTTGAACGCCATGCCGGACAAGCTGGCCGGAACCCCGTTAGTGGTGGACGAAGTGGCCGCCGAAATGATGAAGGCGGGTGTGGCGGTGCAAGCCTGGATCAGTCATCTGGTGCTGGCCCCGCCGCTCATCATCGACAAGAGCGACATCGACCTGGCGATCAACGCTCTCGACGCAGCTCTCGCGCTGGCTGACCGGCGCGTCGAAGCCTAGCAG
>DATJNO010000008.1:0-20778 GCA_035508055.1 Bryobacteraceae bacterium
TGGTATTGGTAGGCTTCCTTGAGCAAATCCCAGGCTGCTTGTAGCTCTTCCACGCCCATAAGCATTTCTCGGGTGTACTGCCCTGACTCGCTGGCAGGTTCCGGCGCGGCGCTTGCGGAAATGGTGCGCCGCCCAAAAGAGTTTAGTTAGCACAGCCGCCGAGGGATGTCAATTACTACGCTGACAAGTGCAGTGTAAGTGTTGGCCTCGGATGGGCACTGCGGGAATAAAAACACAAACTGAATGTATACTGTTCTTGAGAAGGGGGTGCACGGCATGTTAATCAAAAAGGCGACCGAGATTCCTTCGTCTGAGGTCACGCCGAAATGGCTTTACTTGAATCGCAGGAAGTTCCTGGCGAGCGCGTTGGGAGTGACCGCGGGAGCGCTGGTGGGAGAGAGCCTGAAACAGCTTGCCTGGCCGTCCGAAACGGTCCTGGCAGAGTCCAAGCTGAATGTGGCGGCGAAGAGTCCCTTTAGCACCACCGAGCAGGTGACACCCTTCAATGATGTGACCCATTACAACAATTACTACGAGTTTGGGACCGGGAAGGAAGACCCGGCAAAGTATGCCACCAATTTTCGAACCTCGCCTTGGAGCGTGAAAGTCTTCGGGCTGGTGGAGAAGCCTCGTACGTTTACCGTGGAGGAGTTGCAGCAACTGGCGCCACTCGAGGAGCGCATTTACCGGCACCGCTGCGTGGAGGCGTGGTCGATTGTGGTGCCCTGGATCGGTTATTCCTTTAGCACCTTGTTGAAAGAAGTATCTCCCCAACCCAAGGCGAAGTTCGTGGCGTTTGAAACTTACTACAGCCCCGGCCAAATGCCTTTGGGAGGCCGGGCAGGAATACAGTTGCCCTATGTTGAGGGGCTTCGACTGGACGAAGCCATGCACCCGCTGGCCCTCGTCTGCTTCGGCATGTACGGCGAAACACTGCCCAATCAGGATGGCGCGCCGGTGCGCATGGTGCTGCCCTGGAAGTATGGGTTCAAAAGCATCAAGTCGATAGTGAAGATCAAGCTCGTGGAGAAACAGCCGGCCACCACCTGGAATTTGGCAAACGGGATGGAATACGGGTTCTATTCCAACGTCAATCCCCACGTGGATCATCCGCGCTGGAGCCAGGCCAAGGAGCGCCGCCTGGGCGAGTTCTTCAAGCGCGATACGCTCATGTTCAACGGCTATCCCGAAGTCGCCAGCCTGTACACGGGCATGGATTTGCGCAAGTATTACTGACGCGTTTCCGATGGGCAAGGTCCTTTCCAGCCGGTGGACAAAAGCCGCCGTAGTCGTGCTCTCTCTGGTGCCGCTGGGTGTGCTGGGTTGGCAGTGCCTGCTGCTGCTGCGGACCGGCTACGAGCCGCACCTGACCGCCAATCCCATCGAATACATCACTCACTACACCGGCGACTGGACCATGCGGTTCCTGCTGCTCTCGCTTTCCATTACACCGCTGCGCAAACTTGCCAATCTTCCCAAGCTGGCGCGCTATCGCCGCATGCTGGGCCTGTTTGCCTTCGCCTACGGCTGTTTGCACCTGATGACCTGGGTCTGGTTCGACAAGTTCTTCAGCCTGCCGGATATGTGGGCCGACGTCCAAAAGCGCCGCTACATCACGGTGGGTATGGCGGCGTTTCTCATGATTCTTCCGCTGGCCATCACTTCCACCGCGGGCTGGGTGCGGCGGCTCGGATTCGTCAAATGGCAGCGGCTGCACCGGCTGGTTTACTTCGCCTGCCTGGCGGGAGTGATTCATTATTACTGGCTGGTGAAGTCCGACGTGCGGCTGCCACTGATGTACGGGGCGATTCTCGGAATTCTGATGCTGTGCCGCTGGGCGCTGTGGCAGGAGTCGGCTCCCCGGCACACCGTGGTGCGGCGCGTCACCACTCCGAGTACGGCGTCCCTTCCAGACTAGTCTTGTCGGAACCGCTCCGCACGTCGAAGATGCCGGGCTGGGTCTGATTCACCGTGTTGGTGGCGTCTTCCATGATCAACTTCCAGGTATCCGCCGAGCCCGTGATGGGATCAATCGGCACCTGGCGCAGATAACCGTCGCTCACCAGATCATCGAGCGACTGCGGGGCCTTCTGCTTGTCATAGGTGTACTCGTCGATCACGTTGCGCAGCGTAAACAGATTGTTCTTCAGCACGCTCTCCTTGGAGCGTGTGATGGACCGGTTGTAGATGGGAATCGCTACCGACATCAGCACCGCGATGATCGCCATGACGATCATCAGCTCGATCAGCGTGAAACCGAAGCGCCGGCGCGTTTGAGTCCCTAGCTGCTGCATGGCCGCCTCACCAGGTGCTGTACTGCGTTCCATCGCGCGCCTTGTCGGTACTCTTCGTGTAGACGTCAAAAACATTCTGCCCGCCCCAGGATTGCGAGTCGGTGTCGTCCTTAGTGCTCCGCAGTCCCCAATCGTAGGAGTCGGTCATGGGGTCCTTGGGAATCCGGCGCAGATAGCGGATCTTCTTGTCCACCGCGCCGGTGGCCTTGATGCCGTCCACCAGTTGTTGCAGGCTTTCCGGGTAATTGTCGGAGTCCAGCTTCGCCGGACCGATTTTGCCGGCGTCCATGTCGTCCTTGAACTTGTCGATGGCCGTCCGGATCTCCCGCAAATCGTAAACCAGATCGCGTTCCTTGTCGCGCTGCACCTTATAGCGCGCCAGCGGCACCGCCATGGTGGTGAGCACCATCAGAATGGTGAACGCCACAATCAGCTCCACCAGCGTCATGCCGCTTTGCCGTTTGCGTCGCATGTTTACTGCACCGTAACCGCCGCCGCCGGGGCCGTCACAGGAATCAACTGCTTCCTGGAATTCTTGAGGTTCGCATCGGCTACAGCGACCCTTGTGTTCCCCTGGCCCACTGCCGTGAATGTAAAGCGCAGCAACGCTCCCGCCCCGCTCACGCCTTCCGCGCCTGCAACGCGGTTGACTTCGATGGTAGCCTCCCCGGAGTCGTTGCGGATGTCGAGGCTCGGCGCCTGTACTTTGCCGTCCTCACCCAGCAGCGCGCCCGGAGCCGCCATTTCCAGCCGCAAGATTCGGGGATCCCACGTCACTTTCACCGGGACAGACGCCAGGTCGTTCATGTTGTCGGCTTCCAAATTCAAGGTCACCGTGCTGCCCAGTCGGGCCCGCACGGTGGTGGGGTTGAACGCGATTCTCGGCCCGCTTCCGGGAATCACCGGCGCGGCGGGAACTGCGGCGCCCGGGTTCTGAGCCGGCGCCGGAACCGGGGCTGGCGCACTCTCGTCCGCCCGTGGCCCATAACTCAGTTTCACGTTCTGGTCCGTGCCCGCGGCGATGCCGCGCATGTCCAGCGCCGAAATTTCCGGCTTCCGCACGATATGCGGAATCAGAGCGATCATCAGATCTTCTTTCTGTTTGTCCTTGGTTTCTCCGCCAAACAGATATTTGCCCAGAATGGGAATGTTGACCAGACCCGGGATCCCGTTCACCTGGTTGGTATCCTGCGTCGACATCAAGCCGCCCAACAAAGTGACTTCGCCGTCCCGCAACCGGATGTCGGCTTCGTTCTTCTTTTGCGAGATCACCGGCTGCGACAAGCCGCCCAGGTTTACGGTGTTGCTCACGTTGGAGACGTCGATTTTCACGTGCAGCGTCAATTCGCTATCGCCATGCACATGCGGCGTGATTTCCACATTGACGCCCGTATCCACGAACTGGAACTGCGTGCTCACCAGCGGGCTGACGCCCACCGTGCCGACGCCGGGCTGGAAGCTGCCGGTGGCGTAAGGATACTTGGCGCCGATATTGATGGTCACCTTCTGGCCGTCGGAGGTCCGCACTTGCGGCGATTGCATCACCTTGGTCTCGCTATCCGACATCACCGCCTGCAGTAATGCTCCAGGCAGGCTGGTGGAAAAATCGTTGAAGTTCGTGTGCCCGATCTGGCCCAGGGAAATGAAATTTTGCGTCGAAGTCGTCGTGCTGGTGGTCCCCGTTGTGCCGGTTGTGCCGGTTGTGCCTGTCGTACCGGTGCCGCCGGTTCCCCCTGTGCCGTTCGTTCCGGTGAGGCCATTCAGAATCGGGTTGGTCGGTGAAAAACCGATCGGAAGCGCCAGACCGGTGGTGCCGTTAGAGACCAGCCCCGCGCCGAGGCTCCGGCTACGGTCGCTGGACACGTCCATGACAATCACGTCCACCACCACTTCCGCTTTGGGTTTGTCCAGATCGTGCAGCAGCTTTTCCACCAGCGCCACTTTGTCCGCCGTGTCCCGCACCACGATGGCGTTCTCCGCATTGAAGGTGAACATGCGCCGGACATCGGAAACCGAACGCACGGCGGTCACGATCTCCTGAAACTCCTGCGTCGAAGTCGGATTCCTCAGGTAGAAAACCTTGACGACTTCATCTTCGTAGTCGCGCCGCTTGGTGACGTTGTCCTCGGTGACGAAGATGGCGTTTTCGCTGACCGGCTTCCAGAACGTCTTGGTCAGTAGACCGATGTAGTTCAGCGCTTCTTCCAGCGTGACGTTATTCAAGTCCAGGTTCGCATTCCGGCCGGCCTGCATCTGCGGATCGAACAGCACGTTGATCCCGGCCAGCTTGCCCACGGTCTCATAGAGAACCTTGGGAGGCTGGTTGTTCATCTTCAGCAGGCTGATCCGGTTGGTCACCGGCTTCAGCTCAGGAACGCCCTGCAGAGACTTGAGCATGTCCAGGCTCTGCTCTTGCGCCTTTTGGACCGCGGTTTCCGGTTTCTCACCTTTCTTCACCTGATCCAGCAGTTCCGACATTTGCTGGATGCCTTGAATGGCGACAAACGAGCCGGGATCGAGGCCGTAAGCCTTTTGGTACTCCTTCAAAGCGTCCTCGAACTGCTTGCTCTGCGCCAATTTCTTAGCTTTCTCTACGTGCGCCTCGCCGGCCTGGAACCGGTCCCGCCGCATAGCTAACTCATAGCTGGAATTCTTGGGATCCAGCTTGAGCGCCTGCTGGTAGTAGTCCACGGCCTTGTCATAATCTTTCGCCGCCTCAGCCTGCTCGGCTAATTTCGCCAGCTTGTCGGCCTTGCGGTTCGCGAATGCACCAGCGGGCAGAAGGAGCAGTATCACCAGGGCCCTGGCTACCGCTCGTAATGTATTAGAACCAATCATCTTATTCCCGGAGACCTAGCATGATACAATAAACCAGCGCTGGCCTGCGAAACTACCACATAAACCCTTGACGCGGTTCGCTTTTGTGGCGTTGAGTGAAAATAGCGTGAAGAGCGCCACGAAGCCGCGGAGGCTACAGGCAGGAGCTGGCGATCCATGGAATCTGGAATCAAAGTATTGAGCGATAACCGCCAAGCCGGGCATAACTACCATTTGTTGGAACGGTTTGAAGCAGGTGTGGCTTTGACGGGCACGGAGGTCAAGGCGGCCAGAATCGGCAGAATTCAACTGAAAGACGCCTACGCCGAGGTGGAGGGCAACGAAGCCTGGCTCCTGAATGCTCATATCAGCCAATATTCTCATGGAAACCGGGAGAACCACGAGCCCACCCGGCGCCGAAAGCTACTATTGCATCGGCAGGAAATCGACAAACTCTTCGTGAAACAGCGCGAGCAGGGTTTGACGCTGATTCCAACCAAAATGTATCTCAAGAACGGGCACATCAAAGTGGAGCTGGCGGTTGCCAAGGGTAAGAAATTGCACGACAAACGCGAAACGGAGCGGAAGCGGGAGATGGAAGCCGAGGCCCGCGCGGCAATCGGAAAACGGAGGAGTTAATTCATGGAAGTGAGGATCGAGAGCAAGGCCCTCCCGGAAGTGGAGGCTGACGCCTTGGTGATCGTGGGGTTCGAAGGCGCTCCGCCAGAAGGCTCGGCGGCTGAGCAAGTGAAGGACCTGTACGATTCGGGGGAGTTTAGTGGGAAAGCCCTGGAGACAGCGATCCTGCACCGGCCCGGAGGTCTCAAGGCCAAGCGATTGGTGCTGGCGGGCGGAGGCAAGCGTGAGAAGTTCGACCCGGCCGAAATGCGCAAGCTCGCGGGCGCGGCAGTGCGGGCTTTGAAAAACAAAGCCACTCGCTCTATCGTACTGGTCTTGCAAGACTTTTACGGCTCGGACGACTTTGCCGCCGCAGCGGTGGAGGGCGCCATCCTGGGCGATTTGGAGGCGGACCGCTACAAGACCGATCCCAAGAAAAACGAAAAACAGGTGGATTCGTTTGCACTGCTCGGCGGCTCGCAATCCGGGCTGGATCGCGGCCGGATTCTCGCCGAGGCGCAAAACTTTTCACGCGGCTTGGCCAACGAACCGGCCAATTCGATGACCCCCAGCCTGCTAGCGGACCGCGCCCGCCAGATGGCGTCCGAGTTCGGTCTCGACTGCGAAGTATTGGGTCAGGATCGCATGCGCCAGCTGGGCATGGGCGCATTGCTCGGCGTGGCGCAAGGCAGCGCGGAGCCGCCCGCGATGATCATTGTGCGCTATCAGCCGGCCACGCCGGCCTCCACGAAAGATCATCTCGGGCTGGTGGGCAAGGGCGTCACGTTCGACACGGGCGGCATTTCCATTAAACCCGCCGAGGGCATGGAGAAGATGCGCTACGACATGTCCGGAGGCGCGGCCGTGCTGGGAGCCATGCGGGCGATTGCGCAATTGAAGCCGTCTATCCCCGTCACCGGCATTGTTCCGGCGGTGGAGAACATGCCCGGCAGC
The DNA here is from genome assembly GCA_035508055.1 of Bryobacteraceae bacterium. Lineage (GTDB taxonomy): Bacteria > Acidobacteriota > Terriglobia > Bryobacterales > Bryobacteraceae > Palsa-89. Next base: position 6,684 of record DATJNO010000008.1, read on the forward strand.
AAGGCGCAACGACCCGGCGACATCGTCAAGTCGCTTTCCGGCAAGACGGTGGAGGTGCTGAACACCGACGCCGAGGGCCGGATGATCCTGATCGACGCGCTCACTTACGCGCAGCGGCTGGGCTGCACGCATCTGGTGGATGCCGCTACGTTGACTGGAGCCATTGTGGTAGCGCTCGGGAATACCAACGTCGGCGCTTTCACCAACAACGACGGCTTCTGCCGGAAGTTGCTGGCTGCCGCGAAGGCTGAAGGCGAGAAGACCTGGCAGATGCCCATGGACGAGGAATACAAGGATCTGCTGAAAAGCTCCTTCGCCGATCTGCAGAACATCGGCGGCCGCGCGGGCGGCTCCATCACAGCGGCGATGTTCATTCGCGATTTCGTCGACGAAACGCCCTGGGTGCACCTGGACATCGCGGGTACGGCCTGGCTGGACGATTCCAAGCCTTACATGGCCAAGGGCGCCACTGGCATCGGCGTGCGCACATTCGTGCGTCTGGCCCAAAGCTGGTAGCTGTCCGGTTGCGGGACACGGATTCCCGGCGCTGAACAAAGGCGTTCCCAGGAAGGGCCGCATTCGCTTCTAAACATTGCGGCGTGTGTGTTGGCATCCGCCGTGCCCTGGATCGATCCATCATGCAGACGCTGCTGGAGGACGTCCGCTATGGGGTGCGGATGCTGCGGAAGACGCCGGGCCTGACCGCCGTCGTTGCGATCACCCTGGCGCTGGGCATCGGCGCGAATGCGTTGATCTTCAGCATCGTGAATGGAGTCCTGCTGCGCCCGCTTCCCGTTCCCCATCCCGGACAAATCGCGGTGTTGGCTGCCGATCAGAAGGGCAGTTCTCCCCTGTCGGTCCAGTTTTCTTATCCCGATTTCGTGGATTTCCGCAAGCAAGCCGGCTCCTTCGCCGATCTCTATGCCTACCGCATGGCGCTGCCGGGGCTGAGCGCCGACGGCCGCGCGGATCAGGTTCTGGTCGCCTACGTTTCGGGAAACTATTTCACCGCTCTGGGTGTCAAGCCCGCTCTGGGACGCTCGATTCTGGCGAGCGAGGAAGACCAACCGGGCAAAGAGCCGGTGATGGTGTTGGGATATTCGTGCTGGAAGAAGCGATTCCGCGGCGATCCCGGCGTGATCGGCAGAGAGGTCCGGCTCAACGGCCGGGCTGCGACCATCATCGGAGTCGTACCTCGCGAGTTTACGGGCACCTACTCGATGCTCGAAATGGACGGGTATCTTCCTTTCAGCGATAGCGGAGCCGTAGACCAACTTGCGGGCACGGTGGCGAACGACCGCGGCGCACGGGGGCTTCTCGTTCAAGGGAGGCTGAAACCGGGCGTGAGCTTTTCGCAAGCGCAAGCATCCATCAATGTGATTGCCGCACGTTTGGCGAAAGAGTATCCGTCGACAGACGGCAACGTCACCGTCAACGTGTTCCGCGAACAGCTCGCGCGGCCGGTGCCCCTGGGAAGCAACATTATTTTGGTGATGGCCACCTTTGTCCTGAGCCTAGGAGGCCTGCTGTTGCTTCTAGCGTGTGTCAATGCCGCCAATATTCTGCTGGCCCGGGCTACGGTGCGGCAGCGGGAAATGGGACTGCGGGCGGCGTTGGGCGCCCGGCGCGGCAGACTCGTGCGGCAACTGCTCACCGAAACGATTCTGCTGGGACTGCTGGGCGGCGCGCTGGGAATCCTTCTCGGGCTGTGGGTGAATCCGGGCGATGTCTCGCGGCTTGCTTCCACAACTCTTCCCATCCGGCTTGATTTTGGCTTTGACTGGCGTGTTTTCAGCTATTCGTTCGCGGCGGCGCTTTTCACCGGAGTTTTCGCCGGACTTTGGCCCGCCTTGCGCGCCTCTCGGACGGACCTGAACAGCGTCCTCCAGGAGGGCGGACGAACCGAAACGGCCGGTATGAGCGGCCAGCGGTTTCGCGCCGGGCTGGTGATGGTGCAGGTGGCCGGTTCCTTACTCCTGCTGGTTATCGCGGGGCTGTTCGTGCGCAGTCTGCGGCACGCGGAAAGCATGTATTTAGGTTTCGATCCGGATCACCTGCTGAATCTCACGGTGGATCCGCATCAGATCGGTTACGACGAAGCGCGCACGGACGAGTTCTATCAGCGTCTGGAGGACTACGCGCGCGGGTTGCCCGGCGTGCAATCCGTGAGCAACGCCTACGGCGTCCCGATGGGAACCACCAACATCGTGATGGGCGGCACCGTGAAAGTCGAGGGCGAGCCGCTGCGCCCAGGTCTACCGCCGCCGTCGGTGATGTTCAACGCGGTCGGTCCAGCTTATTTCGACACGCAACGCGTTCCTCTGCTGCGTGGACGCGCGTTCCAGGATTCCGACAACGCCGCCGCGCCGCAGGTGGCGATCGTGAACCAGACCATGGCCGACCGGTTCTGGCCGCATCAGAATCCGATCGGAAGGCGCTTTACGCTGAAGACGGCCACGACTGCTCCGAAAACGCTCGAAATCGTGGGCCTCGCCGCGACGGGTAAGTACTCTTTTATTGCCGAAGACCCCAGGCCTTTTTTTTACGTGCCGCTGGCGCAAAATTACAGTTCCACGCGAGCGCTCCAGGTGCGGTCGAGTGTAGCGCCGGAGGTGTTATTCGAGCCCTTACGGGACGAAGTGCACCGGCTCGCTCCCGATCTGCCGGTGATGCAGTTGGAGACGATGCGGCAGACACTGGCCGGGTCCAACGGCCTGCTCATTTTTCGATCCGGGGCCAGGATCGCCTCCGAAGTCGGCGCGATCGGGTTGATTCTGGCGATTGTCGGCATTTACGGCGTGGTTTCCTTTGCCGCAACGCAGCGGACGCGCGAAATCGGCATTCGGATGGCGCTGGGCGGCACGGCGCGCGACGTGATCAGCCTGATCCTTCGCCAAGGGTTGCGCATGCTGATCGTTGGTCTAGCCGCGGGCCTGGTGGCCGCGTTACTAATTACGCGCGCGATGACGCGTCTGCTGATCGGCGTCAGCCCAAGCGATCCGCTGACGTATTTGACCGTCGCCGTGATCCTCTCCGCGGTCGCGCTGGCGGCTTGCTGGATTCCCGCGCGCCGGGCGACGCGCGTGGACCCCGCGATCACGTTGCGCTATGAATAGAGGGCCAGCATGAGGACTTTGCTGCAGGATATCCGTTACGGCGTAAGGATGCTGAGCAAGACGCCCGGCCTGACGGCCATTATCGCGCTCACCCTGGCTTTGGGGATCGCGGCCAACGCGCTGATATTCAGTATTGTCAATGGCTACCTGCTTCGGCCGCTGTCCGTGCCGGATCCCGAACAGATTGCGTTTCTGGCAACGCAACAGAAGGGCAGTTCTCCGCTGCTGTTCACCTTCTCTAATCCCGATTTTCAGGACGTCCGGGCCCAGGCGGCGCCGGTAGCCGATGTGTTCGCTTTCATACCCGTGCTGCCGGGCCTGAGCGCCGACGGCACGGCCGACCAGATGCTGGCCAGTTATGTGACCGGCAACTACTTCACTGCCTTGCAGGTAAAGCCCGCTCTCGGACGCCTGATCGCCCCAAGTGAGGAGAACCAACCCGGCAAAGAGGCCGTGCTGGTGCTCGGATATTCGTACTGGCAGAAGCGCTTCGGCGGCAATCCCAACGTGATTGGCAAGCAGGTGCGTTTGAACGGCAAAGCAGCCGTGATTATTGGCGTCGTGCCCCAACAGTTCCGGGGCACCATGTCGCTTGCCGAGATGGATGGCTACATCCCGATGTCGAACGGCGCACTGCTGGAGTCAGCCGGCATCAGTTTGATGCAGGATCGTAGTTCCCGGGTTTTGCGGGTGATGGCCCGGCTGCACCTCGGCGTCACGTATCCGCAGGCGCAAAGCGCGATGGATGTGATCGCCGCACGCCTGGCCAAGGAGTACCCGGCCAGCGATAAAAACATCACGATGCGGGTTTACCGCGAGCAATTGGCGCGGCCGCAGCCGCTGGGAAACAACGTCGTCGCGGTGATCGCAGCCTTTTTCCTGGTATTGGCGGGAATGGTGCTGCTGCTGGCGTGCATGAATGTGGCGAACGTGCTGCTGGCCCGGGCGACTGTGCGCCGGCGCGAGATGGGTCTGCGGGCCGCTCTGGGCGCCAGCCGCAGCCGGCTGATTCGCCAGATGCTGACCGAAACGGTCCTGTTGGGGCTGCTCGGCGGCGCGGCTGGAGTCCTTTTGGGCAACTGGTTCAATCCTGGCGACGTTTCGCGACTTATCAGCACCAGCCTGCCGGTACACCTGGACCTGAGCTTCGACTGGCACGTCTTCGCCTACGCATTCCTGGCGGCGCTGGTCAGTGGGATTATAGCCGGTCTGTGGCCGGCATGGCGAGCCTCGCGCGCCGACATCAACAGTTTGCTACAGGAAGGCGGACGCGCGGATACCGCCGGCGTAGGACGCCACTGGATGCGCAATGCGCTCGTGGTAGCTCAAGTGGCCGGATCGCTGGTCCTGTTGGTGATCGCCGGGCTGCTGGTGCGCAGTCTGCAGCATGCCGGAAACGTTCACCTGGGCTTCGACCCCCAGCGCGTGTTGAACGTCAACCTGGACCCGCACCAAATCGGCTACGACGAGAAACAGCAGCGTGAATTTTACCGCCAGCTGGAAACCCGCGTGCGCGAACTTCCGGGCGTCCAATCCGTCAGTTTGGCTTATGGAACGCCGTTCGGGACCATAACCAACGTCAACGCCGGCGCGGTTACTGTCGAGGGGCATGCGCTTCCGGCAGGCCAGCAAGCTCCGACGGTCTTCTTCAACAATGTCGACCCCGGATATTTCGAGACCATGCGCGTGCCGCTTCTCCGGGGGCGCCCGTTCCGCGATTCGGACGATGAGAAGGCGCCGCGGGTCGCCATCGTGAATCAAACGATGGCGGAGCAATTCTGGCCTCACGAGGATCCCTTGGGGAAGCATCTCACCTTGAAGCCGCTTGCCGCTCCGGCGCAAACCATGCAGGTGGTGGGTGTCACAGGGGACGGCAAGTACGCGGCCATTTTTGAAGACCCGACTGCGTTCCTGTACGTTCCCATGGCCCAGAGCTTCGTGTCGAGCCAGACTCTGCAAGTGCGGTCCGCCGTCGCCCCGGAGTCGCTGATCGCGCCCGTGCGGAGCGTGCTTCGCGGGCTGGCGCCCGATCTACCGATTATCGACACGTCGACGATGCGGGAACTGGTGGAGGGCGCCAATGGCCTGCAGATCTTCCGGTTCGGGGCCTATTTCGCGGCCGCCATCGGAGGTCTGGGGCTGTTCCTGGCCGTGCTCGGCGTCTACGGCGTTGTCTCCTTCGCAGCCGTTCAGCGCACGCGCGAGATTGGAGTGCGGATGGCGCTGGGAGGAAGCGAGGGCGATGTTCTGCGCCTGGTTCTCCGGCAAGGCGTGACCATGGTACTGGCGGGCTTGCTGGTTGGCGCGCTCGTAGCCCTGGCGTTGACCCGCGTCATGACGCGATTCCTGTTCGACGTCAGCCCCAGCGATCCGCTCACGTACCTGGTCGTCGCCGCGATTCTTTCCGTGATCGCGCTCGCGGCCTGCTGGATTCCGGCGCGGCGCGCCACGCGCGTCGATCCGAGCGTGGCATTGCGATACGAATAGGCGATACGAATAAGCCAGCGCGCCGGAAACTCCTTGTGCTAGCCTCGTGAGTTACCCGCCGCCATCGTGCGGTTTCGCTCCAACCTTGGAACCATGAGGGAGGTCCAATGAGGCGTGCGTTTCTAGTTATGGCACTTGCCGCCGCGTTTGCGGCACGAGCCGGCGCGCAGACCACCGACCAGGACACCAAGCAGCTGATCCAGACGCTGATGAACCGGATCAACAGCCTGGAATCGCGTGTCGCGGAGCTGGAAAAAGAGAATGCCGCCGCGCACCTCACGCCCGCGCAGCCGGCCGCACAAACCGCTCAGGCCGCCGTACCGCCGGCGCCGCAACCCGCTCCGGCGCCCCCAACGCGGCCCAGCCCGGCGGAAACGATCGCGGCCGTGCATCAGGCCCACGAGCAGGCGCCACCGCCGGAAAGCACCGCGCCCCCGGCCGGCCCCGGGCTGCATATCGCCGGATTCGGCGGCATTGCCTTCTCCGCCAGCGATCTGCACGGACCCGACGGAGGCTTCCAGCCGCTTACCTTGCTGAGCACCCATAGCGGGTTCTCCGAAGGCCAGTTTGTTCTGCAGCTCAGCTCCGCGTTGTCCTCCAAGGTCAGCGTCTTCAGCGAGCTCACCTTGACCGCTCGCGCGGACGCCGGCACGGGTGAGCCTCCTGCGCCGGGCTTCAATCCGGAAGTGGAGCGGATCATTATCCGTTACGACTGGAACGATTACTTCAAGATCTCGTTCGGCCGGTTTCACACGCCGATCAACTACTGGAACACGGCCTATCACCATGGAACCTGGCTGCAAACCACGATCGACCGCCCCGAGATGACCCAGTTCGGCGGCAGCTTCATCCCGGTCCACTTCGTGGGAATGCTGGTGGAGGGCGCGATTCCAGCCAATGGGTTGAACTTGAACTACAACTTCGGGCTGGGCAACGGCCGCGGGGAGGTGCTGAGCCGCGCGGGCGACTTAGGCGACATCAATAACAACCGGGCCTGGCTGGTGAACGCCTTCATCCGGCCCGACCAACTGTACGGCCTGCAAGTGGGCGGCTCGGTGTATCGCGACAAGCTGAATCCGCTGAGCGGTATGCCGGAGCGCGAGTGGATCGAGTCCGCGCACGTCGTTTGGGCGAAGGAGACGCCGGAGTTCATCACCGAGTTCGCCAACGAGCAGCATCAACCCCTCAATGGCGGCGTTATCTCGAACAGCCAGGCCGTTTATTCCCAGATCGCCTACCGGCTGCCATGGGATTTCAAGCTCTGGAAACCTTACTACCGGTTCGAATACATTCACGTGCCTCAGTCGGACACGGTATTTCGCGTTCTGGTGCCGACTTACACGGGATCCACGGCGGGGGTTCGCTACGACATCACGAGTTTTGCCGCGTTCAAGGTGGAATACCGGCACTATAATCCACGCAACTTGCCGCCGATTAACGGCGCCTTTGTTTCCACCGACTTCACGTTCTAGGTGCGCCTCATGCCCATTCTCGTCACTCGCTGGCTGCGGCGCGCGGTGCTGGCGGCGATCCTGTGTTGCAGCGCTTTCGGAAACTTCGCCGGACTCGCGCCCGACGATGTCGCCATCGTGGTCCCTCAGGACGTGCCGGTCAGCAACATTTCGTTCGCCGAACTTCGCCGCCTGATGCTGGGCGAGAAGCAATATTGGACGTCGAGCCTGCACGTAACGTTGATCGCCCGCGCACCCGGCTCGCCGGAACGGGATATTGTCTTGCGGACGGTCTATCAAATGTCGGAAGCGCAGTTCCGCCAGTATTGGATCGCCAAAGTTTTCCGGGACGAAGTGCAAAACGGCCCGCGCGTGGTGTATTCCAGCGAGATGGCGGGCGAAGTGGCGGCCTCGACGCCGGGCGCACTTGCATATGTGGACGCCGCGCAGGTGCCCAAGGGGCTGAAGGTGCTCAAGGTCAACGGACTGCTTCCCGGGCAAAAGGGCTACCCGCTGCGCTGAAGCGGAGCGTCACATCACCAGCGCGGGCAGAACGGCTTCGCGGTGCCGGCCCTGCTGGCGCACCGTGACTCTCGCGCCGGCGCAAATCGGATCGGCCAGCACGATGGGATGAATGGTTGCGAACAGCGTCTCCGCGTCTTCGCCGTAAAACAGCAGAGTTGTGGTCTCGGGGATCAGGACGCGGCCGCCGGGATAGCCGGTTCCCTGTTGGTCCAATGCATCGGAAAGCCGGCGCTCCAGCTCGTCGCAGCGGGCCGAGCCGGCCGCCGCTCTCTGGCGTATGCCGAAGTCGAGCTCCACCAGCACCGCGCCCTCCCGGGAAGTTTGTTGCTCGCCCAGCGCCACGCCGGGTGCGACGCTCTCTCTGGCGGCCCGAATCAAATCCAGGCGTCCGCGAGCATCCGCGGCTTCTTCCAGCTGTCCCAGCCGTTCCAGCGCGGCGGATTCGTTTTCGAGCTCTTCGGAAAGAGTCTCGAGATTGGGACTGGGCTGCCGGTGGTGTTCCGCGGCCGACTGGCGAAACCAGTCCACTGCGTCCGCATCGCGACCCCAATCGCGGTAAATCAGTCCCCGGGTTCCCAGTGCACACGCGAATGAGTGTCCTCCGACCGGCTGCAGGAGCGCGTGAGCGCGCTCGACCGTACGAATCGCCTCCTCAAATTGCCCCATGCGGCGCTGCACGTTGGCGATGTTATTCAGCAGCGTTCCCATGCGCTCCGGCGGGCTGCCGGAGATCCGTGCGCGCACGTGCAGAGCTTTTTCATAATAGGCCAGAGATTCGGGAAAACGGCCCTGTTCCGAGCACATGACGCCGAGGTTCACCCAGGCCGGCGCGGCGGATTCGAGTTGAGCCCGGGACTCGTGATACTGCGCGGCTTCCTTGTAGCAGCTTTCCGCCTCGGCCGGCGAACTTTTGCGCAGGGCGTTGCCCAGGGCGATCAACGCCGCCGCCAGGCGCGGATCTCCCGGAAGCTCACGGAAGCGCTGCACGGCGGCCCGTAGCGGAACGGCTGCGTGGTCGCGCAATCCGACCCTCGAATAGCACTTTCCCGCGCGGAACAACACATCGGCCGCTGCGGAAGGACCACTCAGAAAGTCCAGCGGACCTTGGAGCGCCTTTTCGAAATGGGGAATCGCGCGGCGGTGCTCATTGAGTTCGGAAAGAGCGTCGGCCATGAGCACCGAGTACAGGCGGATCCAAGGTTCGGGCAGCGGCGAGGTTTCAGCGGCACGCGCCAGGAACTTTTCCGCCTGTTCGCGCAGCTGCCGCGCTTCCTCTACGAGCTTTTGACGGGTACGGAGCCGGCTGAGGTCGTACAACGCGAGCGCGCGCAGCGGAGAGGCCTCTTCCGGCGGCAGCTCGTTGGTGACCAGGAGAACCGAGGCCAGCGCCAGATTCGCGCTCTCGTGGTTGCCGCGCTCCAGGTAGTGCAGGCCTGCCGCGATCAGTTGCAGGCACCGTTCCAGGGGATTGTCCCTTGCGCAGGCCATGCACCTGTTATCGGCCGCCGCACGAAGCTCCTGTAATCACCCTTGGCCAGCTAATGCTTCCTGAGTATTGAACTGTCAGGGGTAAAACGGTATCCTGCAGGTGTCCTCCTGTAAATGATCGGAAAGACGATCTCGCATTACCGCATTCTCGCCCCTCTCGGCAAGGGCGGTATGGGCGTGGTTTACCGGGCTGAAGATACCCGCCTGGGGCGCATGGTGGCGCTCAAGTTCATTCCCCAGGAAATGGCCACGGACCGGGTCACGCTGGAACGCTTTCAGCGCGAAGCGCGCGCGGCTTCGGCGCTCAATCATCCCAATATCTGCACGCTGCACGATATCGGCGAATCGGAGGGCCAGCCCTTTATCGTCATGGAGTGCCTGGAGGGGCGGACGCTGAAGGAGCGCATCGCCGCCAAGCCGCTGGCGATGGACGAAGTTGTCGATCTCGCCATCCAGATGGTGGATGCGCTGGACGCCGCGCATGCCCAGGGCATCGTGCATCGCGATATCAAGCCCGCCAATATTTTCATCACGACGCGGGGCCACATCAAGATCATGGACTTCGGCCTGGCCAAAGTGGGGGTTGCGCAAGGCGCCAAGTCCAGCTCGAACGCCGCTACAGCCGCGTTCGACGACATGATCACCAGCCCCGGATCCACGCTGGGCACGGTGGCCTACATGTCGCCCGAGCAAGCGCGCGGCGAGGACCTGGACGCTCGCTCGGACCTGTTTTCGTTCGGTGTGGTGCTGTACGAGATGTTGGCGGGGGTTTCGCCATTTCAGGGCAATACGAGCGCGCTGACCTTCGTCGCCATTCTGCACAACACGCCCATTCCGCTGGCGCGGGTTCGTACGGACGTCCCCCAGGAGCTGGAACGCATCATTTTCAAGGCGCTCGAGAAGAACGCCGATCTGCGCTATCAAACGGCTTCCGACATCCGAGCGGACTTGAAACGGCTGCGCCGCGACGCCGATTCCAGCCGGGTGTCGGTGCAGGCCGCGACCGGGAGCGGACCGTCGGCCGCCAGCTACCCGGCTGTGCCTTTATCCGTGCCGAGCGCAGTGGCTCCGTCTCAGGCGATGCCGGTGAGCCAGCCGGTCAGCCATCCTTCGGGCAGCTCGCCTTCGAGCGCCGAGTACCTGGTGCAGGGAATCAAGCGCCACAGCCGCGCCGTTATTCTGGTGCTGGCGATCTTCGCGCTGGCGGGAATGGCCGGGCTGTATTGGATGCTGCGGCCCAAGCCGCTCGACTCGCTGGCCGTGCTGCCGTTCACCAACATGGGAGGAGATCCCAATGCCGAGTATCTCAGCGACGGCATCACCGAGAGCATCATCAACAACCTCTCGCAGATTCCCAAGCTGTCGGTGCGGTCGTTCAGCTCGGTTGTTCACTACAAGAGCAAGGACGTTGATCCGCAGCAGGTGGGGCAGGCTCTGAAGGTGCAGGCGGTGCTAACCGGGCGTTTGGAGCACCATGGCGACCAACTCTTCATCGACGCGGAATTGATCGACGTCCGCAATAACAACCAGATCTGGGGCAGCCGATACAATCCGATGATGGCCGACATGGTGGCCATCCAGGAAGAAATCTCGAAGGAAATTACCGAGAAACTGCGCCTGCAGCTCAGCGGCGCCGAGATGCACCACATGATGACGGCGCGCAACACCACCGACGCCGAGGCGTATCAGCTATACCTGCAGGGCCGCTATCAGTGGAACAAGCGAACTCTGGACGGGCTGCAGCAGAGCCTGGATCTGTTCCAACAGGCCATCCAGCGCGACCCCCGTTATGCGCTCGCTTACGCCGGGCAGGCCGACGCTTATGCGCTGCTGGCCGATTCCAACGTTCTGCCCGCCCGCGAAGTGCTGCCGAAACTCAAGGCCGCCGCCAACAAGGCGCTGGAACTGGATGACTCGCTGGCCGAGGCGCACACGTCGCTGGCCTGGGCGCGCTTCCATGATTGGGACTGGATTGGCGCGGAGAAGGAGTTCAAGCGCGCGATCGAGCTGAATTCGAGCTACGCTACGGCACACGCCCGGTACGGCGAATATCTGATGGTGCTGGGCCGGTTCGACGCAGCGCTCGGCGAATTCAACCAAGCTTATCAACTGAGCCCGCTGGAGCCGGTCGCCAATCTGGCTTTGGGCTACCGCTTCTATTACGCCCGCCAGTATCCGCAGGCCATCGATCAATTGCAGAAGACGCTGGCCATGGATGGAAGATTCGTTCCCGCGCACGTGTATCTGGGGCGGGCGTACGAGCAAAACGGATCGCGCGGCGAGGCGCTGGCGGAGTTCCAGAAAGCGCTGGATCTTTCGGAAGGCGACACGAACGAACTGGCGGCGCTGGGGCGTTATTACGCAGCCGGACATCAAGAGGCTCAGGCCCGCAAGATTCTCGACCAGCTCAAGGATCGCTCGCAACAGACCTATGTACAGCCGGCTTCGATCGCGCTCATCTATATTGCACTGGGCGACAAGGATCAGGCGTTTGAGTGGCTGCAGCGCGCCTATGACGACCGGTCCGGGTGGCTGGTCTATTTGAAGGTGGATCCGTGGGCCGATAACGTACGCAATGATGCGCGGTACACGGATTTGGTGCGGCGTGTGTTTCCAGCCTCGAACTGACGGGCGCGCTACTTGCGCGTGGAATCGATCTGCACCAATTCGCTCTGCGCGGCGCTCTTGCGCGGCGGAGTGAGCAGGCTGCGGGGGAGTTTGGAGAAGTAGACCAGGCGCTCCACCCAGGGCAGCAGCTTCCGAACCGTTCGGCCGTGCAGGATGAGGCTTCCGGCTACCAGCGCCGTGTGCGGGATGGTGGTGCAACAGCGCGCGCAGACATCGATCTCGCCAGCCCGGCCTGCGGCGTGCAGTTCGCGCATTCGCCGCATCTCGTCCGAATTGAAAATCGCGGCCAGCGGCTCCGCGCCGATGTTGCCCACCGGACGGCCGTCCATCATATAGCTCTGGCAGCAGGGATAGACGTCGCCGTTGTGCTTCACGTACATTGGCCCGCGCCACAAATAGTGGCAGGGATGCTTCCAATCCTGCGGTGCATGCCCCGCCTCGGGCTGCAGTTCTTTCGTCTCGTCTTCTTTGATGCGCACCTGGTCGACGCCCGGCACCGCGCTCCAAAAGCGGATGAAGTCGTCCACTTCTCCGGCGTTGCGTTCCATGCGCACCATCTGCACGACCACCTGAACTTTGGCGCGGCGCTGCTGCTTCATGCGCGCGAAGCGCACGAAGTTGTCGCGGACCTTCTCGAATTTCGCGCCTTTGCGGTAGTACTCGTAGGATTCCTTGGTGGCTCCGTCGAAGCTCAGGGTGATGTGCGCCAGCGGCGAATCGAGTATCCGCGCGCAGGTCTTCTCATCGAGCAGCGTTCCGTTGGTGGAGAGCAGCGTGGAAACGTTGTGGCGTTCGCAATATTCGATGCGGTCGAAAATCTCGCGGTCCATGAACGGTTCGCCCAGGCCGATCAGCATCATATGCTCGGCGCTCGCGGCCGATTCCTGGACCAACCGGTTGAAGATCTCGCCGGCCATGTCTTCCTTGGGCTGCCTGTGGGTTTCGCGCGGGCACATGGGACAATAGAGGTTGCACTTCGCCGTCGTCTCGACGATGTACTCCACCGGCAACGCATTCAGCTTGGGCTGGCGCCGCAGGTAGCCCCACAGCAATTTGGCCCGGTTCCAGGCGCGCATGGCAATAACCTTCATTATGGAGAAAGCGGGAGACCGCGTCCAACGGCTGAACGCCGCGCCCTTTCGGACGGGCGCCCGGTACGTGCTGTACTGGGCGCAAGTGAACCGGCGGGTTTCGTTCAATCACGGGCTGGCGTACGCCGCGGAGATGGCGAATCGGGCCGGACTTCCAGTGCTGTTCTATGAAGGACTGACGTTCGACTACCCCCATGCGAGCGAACGCTTCCACACCTTTATCCGGCAGGGTGTTCCCGATACACAAGCGGAATTGGAGCGCCTTGGCATCGGATATGTTTTCTACCAGCGGCAGGGCCCCGACGATCCCAATGACAGCCTGTACCGGGTAGCGAAGGAGGCGGCAGCGGTGGTTACAGACGCTTACCCGCTGTTCCCGGCGAAGCGCTACAACGCGAGTGTGCCGGGGAAGCTCGACATTCCCTACTACGCGGTCGATTCGAGCTGCATCGTCCCCATGTCGGGTTTTGACAAGCGCGAATACGCAGCCTACACCATGCGTCCGAAGGTGAAACGACTGCTGCCGATGTATCTTGAGCGCGTGCCGCCGATCCGCGTGCGAAACAAGTTTCGCGGTTTTATTCCGGAATTTCCGGCGGGCGTTGCCGGCGTGGATCCATCCGTCCCGCCTTCGCCGGTCTATCAGGGCGGGGCCCGGGCAGCGCATCGGCGGCTCCGGCATTTTCTCAAAAACAACCTGCATCGATACGCCAACCTGAGCAACCAGCCCTCCGAGAACGCGACCTCCGGCCTGAGCCTCTACCTGCACTTCGGCCACATCTCCTCACTCGAAGTGGCGTTGGTGGTGCAAGACTATGCGCGCGAGCACAAACTTATCGCGGATGAATTTCTCGAAGAGTTGATCGTTCGCCGGGAACTGGCTTTCAACTTCGCGCGATTCACCGAAAATCCTGAGTCGCTGGAGAACCTCCCGAATTGGGCGCGGGCGACGCTCGCCACGCACGCTCGCGACAAGCGCGATCCGGTATATACGGCCGACCAATTCGAGCGCGCGCTCACGCATGACGCGCTTTGGAACGCCGCGCAACGGGAACTGTTGATCACCGGCAAGATCCACGGCTACTATCGCATGTATTGGGGCAAGAAGATCCTGGAATGGTCCGCGACTCCCGAGGAAGCGCTTGCCACCGCGGTCTATCTGAATGACCGCTACGCGCTGGACGGCCGCGATCCCGCCTCGTACGCCAACATCCTGTGGTGCTTCGGGCTGCACGACCGGCCGTGGGCAGAGCGCCCCATCTTCGGCCAGGTTCGCTACATGGGTTATGAAGGCATGCGGCGCAAGACC
>DATJNO010000009.1:0-32548 GCA_035508055.1 Bryobacteraceae bacterium
GCGGGCGCGCATCCCGGCACGCACGAAATCGGATTCGATTCCGCCGCGGACACCATCACCCTGCGCCACACCGCGCGCAGCCGGGAAGGTTTCGCCCGGGGCGCGCTGAAAGCGGCACAATGGATAATCGGACGCAAAGGATTCTACGAGTTTAGCGACGTTCTCTTTGGAGGCTGACATGTTATTTCAAGGCTGCGGCACCGCGATGGTCACCCCATTCCGCAAGGATGGGTCGCTGGACGAACTCACGCTTCGCTCGCTGGTGAAGCGGCAAATTCAGGAAGGCATCAACTTTCTCGTGCCGTGCGGGACCACGGGCGAAAACCCCACGCTTTCGCACCAGGAACATCTGCGCGTGGTGGAGATTACGCTCGAAGAAGCCAAGGGCCGCGTTCCGGTGCTGGCCGGCGCGGGCGGCTACAACACCGCCGAAGTTATCGAACTGGCGAAGGAGATCAAGGCCCTGGGCGCCGACGGTATTCTTTCGGTGACGCCCTACTACAACAAGCCCACGCAGGAAGGTCTGGTTCAGCATTACAAGGCCATCGCATCCGCGGTGCAATTGCCCATCATCGTGTACAGCGTGCAGGGCCGTACGGGCGTGAACGTGGAGCCGGCCACTTTGAAGCGGCTTTCGGAGATCGACTACATCGTCGGTGTCAAGGAAGCGTCCGGCAATATCGGCCAGATGGCGGCCGTGCTTCACCTGGTGCCGCCGCACTTCGCCGTGCTGTGCGGCGACGATGCCATCAGCATTCCGCTCATCGCCCTTGGCGGCAAAGGCGTCATCTCTGTGGTGTCGAATGAAATTCCGCGGGAGTTCACCCTGCTGATCCAGCGCGCTCTCGCCAACGACTTCGCCGGTGCACGCGAACTGCAGCGCAAATATCTTCCGCTGATGGACGTCAACTTCGTCGAATCCAATCCGATTCCGGTGAAGGCGGCCATGGCTCTGATGGGTCTGCTGGAGCCGGTATGGCGATTGCCGCTCTGTCCGCCGAATCCCGCCAATCTCGCCAAGATCGAGAAGGCGCTCGAAAGCCTCGGGCTGCTGGCCGGCCGGAGCGTGCATGCGGGCTGAGATCGAGCGGCTGTTCGACGAAAAGCCCGCGCACTACACTGACGAACATTTCCACGTTTTCCAGCAATTCAAACAGGCGCTGAACTCCGGCGAGATCCGCGCCGCCGAGCCCGATCCCTCCGCCAAGACCGGTTGGCGCGTGAATGCCTGGGTCAAGAAGGGCATCCTGCTCGGCTTTCGCATGGGCACAGTAGTTGACATGTCCATCAACCCCACCCGCCAGCCCTGGTTCGACAAGGCGACATTCCCCGTGCAAAACCTCAACGCTGATCGCGGCATTCGTATCGTGCCCGGAGGCTCCAGCATCCGCGACGGCTGCTACATCGGCAAGGGCGTGACGTGTATGCCGCCGATGTACATCAATACCGGGTCCTGGGTGGGCGACCGCGCGATGATCGATTCGCACGCTCTGGTCGGAAGCTGCGCGCAGATCGGCGCGAATTGCCACGTCTCCGCCGCCGCGCAGATCGGCGGTGTGCTGGAACCGGTGGGCGCGCTGCCGGTGATCATCGAAGACGAAGTGCTGGTGGGCGGTAACTGCGGCATCTACGAAGGGACCGTCGTGAAGAGCCGCGCGGTGCTGGGATCCGGCGTGATCCTGAATCGTTCCACCCCCGTGTATGACGTGATAACCGGCGCGATCCATCGCGCGACCGACGAAGAGCCGCTTGTAATTCCTGAAAACGCGGTCGTGGTGGCGGGCTCGCGGGCCATCACTTCGGGGTCGGGCCGCGATTGGGGACTGTCGCTGTACACGCCCGTCATTGTCAAGTACCGCGACGCGAAGACCGACACCAAAAT
The DNA here is from genome assembly GCA_035508055.1 of Bryobacteraceae bacterium. GTDB lineage: Bacteria > Acidobacteriota > Terriglobia > Bryobacterales > Bryobacteraceae > Palsa-89. The sequence goes on from DATJNO010000009.1 coordinate 1,883, forward strand.
TCAGCTCGAAGACTTGCTCAGATAATCCAACGTAGCGCGCGCCGTCTTCTCCCACGTGAACCCGGCCGCCCGCGATTGCGCCGCCCCGGTCGGAATGGCCCCCGCAGCAAGCTGCGCCAGCGCGTCCTGAATCTGGCCGTCGCTGAGCGGATCGAAATAGTGCACGGTCGACGCGGCGATTTCCCGCAACGGGGTAATGTCCGAGCACGCCACGGGCACGCCCGCAGCCATCGCTTCCAATACCGGCAAACCGAAACCCTCGAAGGTCGAGGGATAGACGAAGCCCAGCGCGCCGCGGAACAACTCGTACAGCTCCTCACGCGGAATCCATCCTCGGATCTCCACGCGCGGTCCGGCCAGCCGTTCGATCCGCTGCGCGGCGAAGCCCCTCACGCCAGTCAGAACCAGCCGGGGTGCGTCCTTCATCTGCGCATGCACGCGCAGCAGCCGTTCCAGATTCTTGTGTGGATGCGTGGTGGACGCGCACAGCAGGTAGTCCTTCGGCTCGCGCCGTTTCGCGATGGCGAAGAACTGCGGTTCCACGCCCAGATGGATCACTTGAGCCGCGCGGCGGTAATAGTGTTGAATGTCATCTGCAGTGGCCTGCGAATCGGCGATCAGCGCTCGCGACCGCCGCGCCGACGCCCACACGAGCAGCCGCCAGAACGGCAGATCGAACCAGCGGAAATGCCCGGGGTGTCGTCGATGCTGCAGGTCGTGAAATACCGTCACCATCGGGCAGCCGCAAACCGCCGGCCCCGTAAATCCCGGGTTGAACAAAACGTTCAACCTTTGTTTCGCCACCCCGCGCGGCAACGCGATCTGTTCCCACACAATTCGCGCGGGACGGAACGAGGCCCGCACCGGTTGCGGCGCATGGGTAAAGTTCGGCTGCGCCGGAACCAGATCGGCGCCGGTCTCGCGGTTGGTGAAGATGACGTATTGGTCGACGACGTCGATCGCGGCCAACGCCGCCAGCAGATTTCGAAGGTAGATCTCGGTGCCGCCCACGCCCCCCGGAATCAGGTACAACGCGTTCACGCCGATGCGGATCATCGAACGCCCAGGCGGGCCAAAGCGTCCTGCGCGGGTTGATTGCCGGGATCCAAAGCCACCGCGCGCCGGTACTCTTCGATGGCTTGGTCGCGGTTGCCTTGGATGCTGTAGATATTGCCGAGATAGAAATACGTCATGCCAAAGCGCGGACTCTTCTTTTGCGCCGTCGCCAGCGCGTCCAGCGCTTCCGGGTACCGGCCCATCTTGCCATACTCCATACCGATCTGCGAGTAGATGTGCGCGGTCGGCAATTTTTGGGCGGCCAGCTTCAACTTCGCCAACGCATCTTCCGGCCGTCCCGCGCAGTCATCAGCCAAAGCCCAGTCGAGCAGCAAATCCGCCTCGGGACGTTTCGTGAGCTTCGCCGTCCTTTCATACTGCTCCGCCGCGTCGCTGCATTGGCCGGCCTGATAGTACACGTAAGCCAGCTGGAATCGCGGCCGGTATTTGGTCGGCGATTTGGCAACTGTGTCTTTCCAGATATCGATCGCGCTGGCCCACAACTCGTTTCGCTGATACGTGAAGACGCTTTCCGCCAGCAAGACCGCGCTCAGCACCGCGATCAGGACGTTCCGGCTGGTCTTCCAGCGGCGCAGAAACTCCACCGTGATGAACAGGAGACCGATAAAGGGAAGATACAAACGCCGCTCCGCCATCGTGTCGCGAATCGGCACAAAGGAAGAGGTAGGGGCGATCAGGATCAAAAAAATGAACCAACCGTAGGAAGCCAGCGGAAAGCGCCGCCGGTAGATCCACGCCAGCACCGTTACGGCGAGCAAGGCGGCCAGCCCGAAGACGGCGCCATGACTCAGCAGAGAACGGGACAGTCCCACCTGGGGGTCGAGATTCTGGCCGAAGGGCAGCACAAACAGACGCAGATAGTCCCACAGCACGCGGCACTCGGTGAAGAAGTACGCGTACCACGCCAGACCCTGGACATGAAATCCCGCGGTTCCCCCGCTGCGCAGAATGCGCAAGACGTATAGCGCTCCCAGCGCGGCCGCACCCGCAAAAGGAAGGTATAACTTCCAATTGCGGCGAATGCCTGCCAGAGAGAATCCAGGGTTCCAGAAATAGTCGGTCACCAGCAGCAGGACCGGCAGCACCACGGTATGTTCCTTGGTCAGAACCGCGGCGCCGAAAATCGTCAGGATCACGCAGGCTCTGGGGAACGAGACTTCGTCCGTCTTCCGGTACAGGAAGACGACGAGCGCCAGCAGAATCCAAAACACGCTGAGCGTTTCCGAGCGGCTGGCAATATAAGTCACCGATTCGGTCTGAAGCGGGTGCAGCAGAAACAATCCCGAGGCGAATAGCGCCAAAATCCAGCGCTTCGCGGTGTCCACTCCGGCCCAGCCCAGCACCTTCCCAAGCGCCAACAGAATGAACGCGCCGTTGAAGAGATGCAGGATCACGTTGGTCAGGTGGTAGCTGAACGTGTCCTGGACGCCGGACTGTTGGAAATTCAGCCAGTAGCTGAACATCAGCAGCGGCCGGGGGCCCCCGATCCACAAGGATAACGGCCTGTTGGCCGCCCTCGGCAACATGTAATCGAGATGCGTGTCGTCCAACAGAAAGGGTCCGTGAATGGCGGGCCAATAGATTTCGAAAACCAGAAACACGGCCGCGAGCGCGCAGGCCGCGTACACCCACCATTCCAGGCCCGGGCGCGCGTCAACGGCTATCGCGGCCGGCACCGGGCGCTTCGCCTTCTTGGACTTGTTACTTTTCATTCCGGCTCTGTAACTGAAACTCCACGATCGCCAGGCGCTGCGCCATGGCGATGTTGGCGTCTTTCAAATCCGAGATCACGACGGACAGGCGGTAGATCACAATCACAAACACGCACAAGATCAGCAGGAGCAGCGCCAGGGGAGGGTCGGCCAGCCCCAATTGAGAAGCGATCCACTGCAGCGCGAACGAGGAACGCGAAAGCACCAGGAGAATCACGGCGGCGGCCAGCCAGCTGGCCGAATATTCGACGCGGATGTGCGAGCGCCGGACCGAGAACAGCACCAGAGCCATCAACAGCAGGCTCAGCACAGTCATGGCATTCAACAAGCGCTCCATGTTTATTCCTTTCTTCGGCGGCCTTCGAACTTCAAGACGTTGACAAATACGCCCAGCAGAACGTGGAAGATGTAATACAGCGATTTTACCGCGGTGATGGTGCTCCGGCCGGCTTTGCGTGGCCGCATCGCGCAGGGCACTTCCTGAAACCGGAATCTCTTGCGTTGCAACACCACAAGCGCCTCGATTTCCGGGTATTCCAGCGGAAAGCTGCCCGTGAAGACCTGCAGGGCCTCGCGATTCACGCCCACGAAACCGGATGTCGGATCCCGCACCGGTTTGCCCAGGATGGGTCTCAGCACCAGGCGGAAGAACCAAATGCCCGCCGCGCGGACCAGGCTGGTATGCGCGCCGTTGTTCTGATAAAAGCGCGAGCCGATCACCATGTGGCAGCCGGTCTCGCGCAAGGTCTTGAACAGGTCCGGGATGTATTTCGGATCGTGCTGGCCGTCGCCATCCACGCGAATCACGTAATCGTAGCCTAGCTCGTAGGCCAGCTTGTACCCCGCCTGCACGCCGCCGCCGAGACCCAGATGATAGGGCAGGCGCAGCACGTCGGCGCCCGCCGACATCGCGCGTTGATAGGTGCCGTCGCGCGAAGCGTCGTCGACCACCAGTACCGGCACGCCGGGTAAGACCTGATGGACCTCCCGGATGACGCCCGCGATCGCGCCTTCTTCGTTGAAAGCGGGAATCAGAATCAGAAGCTGGTCCGGACCACCCGCTGGCCTCACGATGCGGCTACCTGGCGCGGGCTGATCGCGAACCGGCGGACGAGTCTTCGAAACTGCCGTGTGGAAAGCCGCCGTTTCATCCGCTGGCGCTGCTGCCAGATTTTCGGGAACCGGCCGAGCAGTTCCCAATGTGCGCGCACAACCATGAGCGGCAGCCGGCCCAGGCTGCTTCCCGCGCGCTGGAACTCGGCCGCTTTGCCGCGGCCCGCGAGCGCGTACGCGGCATGCCAGAAGAAACGCGCCGTGGCGTAGAAGGGAACCAGCAGCAGGTCGGCCAAAGGAAAATTCTTGAAGATTACGAACAGCCGGTTGCGCTCGACATAATACGCCTTCAACGCGGAGGCCGCGCCCGCGGAATGCGAGTAGCGATGCTCCACCACGGCGTCCGGCACGTATAAGCACTCCCAGCCGGCCCAGCGCGCCCGCAGCCCGAGGTCCGTGTCTTCGCAATAAAGGAAGAAGCTTTCGTCGAACAAGCCGATCTCTTCCAGCATCTCCCGCCGGTACAGCGCGGCCGATCCGCTGGGAAACAGCGCCTCCTGCAGCCGCGCGTACGCTTGCCAGGACTCGCGATGCCCGCGCTGCTTGCTGCTCCCGTCCCCTGCGAGAAGCATTCCGGCCGAGTCCAGAAGATCGAGGCCCATCAGGCGCACCTGCGAGGCGCACATTCCCACGTCCGGCCGTTCTTCCACCGCGTCCAGCAAAGCCTTGAGCCATCCGGGATGCGCCACCGCGTCGTCGTTCAAAACGGCCAGAAACGGCGCCGCCGATTCGCCAAACGCCTGATTGACCGCCGCTCCGAAGCCCACGTTGTTTTCATTAGCGATCACCCGCACGCGCCCCCTCGGAACGACCGCGCGCCGCCCGCTGTTGTCGATTACGATCACTTCAAAATCCGAGAACGTCTGCCGCTCCAACGAGGCCAGGCATTCATCCAGGGGCCCATCCGCGGCCAAAGTCGGTACCGCCACCGTCACCACCGGGGAGACCGGGCCGGACCGAGGTTCTCGTACCATCTCACATTATGCGACGCCATACCCGATGGTAGGATAGTGGCTTGCATAGAAATTTACTATACCTTCTTGCCGCCGCTGGGCTCCTGGCAGGCGGGCTTCTGGCGCAGACCCCAGGCCATCTGGGCGCCATCCGCCAATTGACCTTCGGCGGCGAGAACGCCGAGGCCTATTGGGCGCCCGACGGCCAGCGCATTATCTTTCAATCTACCCGCGACAAGCTCGGGTGCGACCAGATTTTCATCATGAACGCCGACGGATCGAACCCGCACATGGTCTCCACCGGCAAGGGCCGCACCACCTGCGGCTATTTTCTGCCCGACAACCAGCGCATCATCTATGCCTCCACGCACGAAGGCGGTGACGCCTGCCCGCCCGCGGCCGATCGCAGCAAGGGTTATGTGTGGGCCGTCTATCCCACTTACAAGATTTACCTGGCCACCGACGACGGGAAGATCCTGAAGACGCTGGCCGGCGCGCCCGGCTATAACGCCGAAGGCACGGTGAACTTCAAGAGCGGCAGGATTGTGTACACGTCCATGCAGTCGGGCGATCTGGACCTGTGGACGATGAATGCCGATGGTTCCGGCAAGAAACAGCTCACCAAGACCGACGGCTACGATGGCGGGCCGGTTTTTTCGCGCGACGGCAAGAAGCTGACTTGGCGCGCCAATCATCCCTCCACCCCCGAAGCCGCGAAGAAGTATCACGACCTGCTGGCCGATAATCTGACCTCGCCGATGAAAATGGAGCTGTTCGTCGCGGACGCAAGCGGCAAGAACGTGAAGCAAATTACCAACTTCGGTTGCGCCAGCTTCGCGCCGACCTTCACGCCCGACGGCAAGAAGATCCTGTTTTCCTCCAACAAGCACGCCTGCGACGGGCGCAAGTTCGAACTATACCTCATCAACACCGACGGGACGGACCTGGAGCAGGTGACCAATTTCGGCGGCTTCACGGCCTTTCCGGAGTTTTCACCCGACGGCAAGCAGATCGTCTTCGCATCCGACAAAGGCGCGAAGTCGCCTTACGAGTTCAACATTTTCACCGCCGAGTGGAAGTAATTCCAATCCGCCTCACTCCGTAACCTTGGGCTTGCTCAGCATCGGCAGGCGAATGCGCAGCACCCGCTCGCGGTTGCGCTCCTCTGCCAGGCTGCGCGTTCGCGCCGCCAGCAGATCCCGCAGGCTGATGATGCCCAGGAGCCTCTGTTCGCCGCCTCGATCCACCACCGGAAAGCGCGTCAGGCCGGTTTCGGCCATCCGGTAAACCACCGCGCGCAACGGTTCGTCCGGATACGCGACCACGGGCCGGCGCGCGAACTCGGAAAGTGCACGGCCGGTAGGCTCGGGCTCGGCCAGTAACTTCCTGAGCTGCGCCCGGGTAACCACCCCCAGCAAGCGTTGTGCTTCGGAGACGACGGGATACAGAAACTGTCCCCGCGGCCGATGATTGACATCCAGCAGAGCGCCCACTTGCTCCAGCGTGCTTCCGGCCGGAAACGCCACCAGGTTGGTTCGCATCGCGTCGCGCACGAACAGAATTTCGAGCGGATCCACCGCGTATTCCGCGCTCAAATGATAGCCGCGGCGCGCGACTTTTTCGGTCAGGATGGAGCGTTTCAACAGCATTACGCTGAACAAGTACGCCAGGAAGCTGGCCAGCAACAGCGGCAGCAACATGTTGACATCGTGCGTAACCTCCAAAGCGAAAACGATTCCCGTCAGGGGGGCCCGTAAAGCGCCGCCTAAGATCGCCGCCATTCCGACTAAGGGCCAGAAGCCCGCGCCCAGGTTGGGGAGGAACATCGCTTCCATACCGCCCAGGGCTCCACCCATCATCAGCAACGGCGCCAGGACGCCGCCCGAGGTGCCGGAGCCGAGCGATACGGCCCAAATCACGCTCTTGACCAGAAGGATGCCAAGGATGGTGCTGCGCGCCACGTCGCCCTTCAGCAGCGCGCCGATGGTGTCATAGCCGACGCCCAGGGCCTGTGGAAAGATCAAACCGCCCAGCCCGACGACCAGTCCGCCAATGGCCGGCCACCACATCCAGTGAATCGGCAGCTTCCGGAAGCCATCTTCCACCGCGTAGATCGCTTGGGTGAGCAATGCTGCCAGCGCACCGGCCAGCAGCCCGCAGATCACGCATCCGGCCAGCCCCATCGGGCCGATGAACACCGGATGTGTCGGGACCGGAAACAGCGGACCGGTGCCTAGAATGTAGCGCCGCGCCGCGCCGGCCGTTACGCTCGCCAACGCCACCGGTACCAGGCTGCGGGGCTTCCATTCAAACAACATCACTTCGACGGCGATCAGGACCGCCGCCACAGGCGACGCGAACGTGGCCGACATGCCGGCCGCCGCACCCGCCACCAGCAAGGTCTTGCGCTCCACGCTGGTCAGATGAAACAACTGCGCGATCATCGATCCGAACGCGCCGCCGCTCATGATGATCGGGCCTTCGGCGCCGAATGGCCCGCCGCTGCCGATGGCAATCGCCGAAGAAACGGGTTTCAGAATCGCCAGCCGGGGCTCCACGCGGCTGCCATGGATGAGAATCGATTCCAAAGCTTCGGGGATGCCGTGCCCGCGGATCTTTTCCGATCCGTAGCGCGCCATCAACCCGACAAGCATCGATCCCACCACCGGCACCAGGATGGACCAGACTCCCAGCGAGTTTCCGGCCGGCGATACCAGCGCGGTGTTCCAGCGGTGATAGTAGAACAGGTTCGTGAACAACCCAATGAGCCGCAGCAGAGCCCAGGCCACCACCGTGCCGACCAGGCCAATCGCGATAGCCAGTAGCGAGATGGGGATCACTCGCCAGTCGGTAGTGAAATCCCCCAATTCTTCCGGTGGCGAATGCTGTTTCATGCCAATTCTGTCTCCTTGGCGCGATGCTGACGGCCGAGCGAGCGCAGTGCCTTGGCCAGCGCCGGACCAGCCGCTTCCAATTCCTCATGGTGCGCGAGGGATAGCTTCCGTAGCACCCGGCTTCCCGCCGCGGTGAGGTGGACCAGAACCTGCCGCCGGTCCTCGTGCCCGGAGTTGCGAGTCACGTAGCCGTGTTTCTCCAGCCGGTCAATCAGCTCCACGACGCTGTGGTGCTTGAGCTGCAGCCGCTCCGCCATCTCGCTGACGGTCGACTTTGCGCCGCGCGGCAGCCCCTGCACCGCCAACAGCAGTTGATGTTGCTGCGGCTCCAGACCCACCGCCCGCGCCTGCTCCTCGCTGAAGTGCAGAAAGCGGCGGATTTGATAGCGGAATTCCGCTAAAGCCCGGTATTCGGCTTGCGACAGGTCCCGCACAGTTATATCGTATCACGATATAAAAGCCGGCCGCCCTCCCGGGCGGAGCGTGGCCGTTGGTCCCCGCTTGCCGCTTCCCGCGCGGCAGTGCTATACGACGGATATGAGCCAGAAAGGCGACATTCGCCGGCATTCCCGCTCGCCCCGCAGCGGTCCCGTCCAGCTCACCTGGAAGGACGCCAACGGGAATGCCCAGGTGAGCCGCGGCCGTCTGGTCGATATCTCCGAAGCAGGCATGCGGGTGGAACTGCCCGAGCCTCTCGAGAAGCTCACCTACCTCACCGTCCGCGCCGACGGACTGGGCATCCATGGCACCGCTTCCGTGCGCAGTTGCATCCGCAAAGGACTGAAATATGTGGTCGGGCTGGAATTCAGCGCGGGCTTACAATGGAAGCCCAAAGACTGACCGGGAACCCACTTGCCGCCGCAGCCATAAATTCCGCTGATGCAACGAATTAAAGATTCCGATGGATTCCCGGTGCGGACCTGGACCATGATATAAGCTATGCTTTCACGCGTTGTTTGGGCTGCGCTGCTGGCGCCGGCTTTGGCTCTCGCCCAGTCCGCTGCCACCCCCATAGATGCCCGGCTCAGCGCTCTGGAAAGCGCCGTCAAATCCGCGCAGAGCGCCGGCGATAATGCCTGGATGCTCACGAGCGCCGCTCTGGTGCTCCTGATGACCGGCCCCGGCCTCGCGCTGTTCTATGGCGGACTCGTGCGCCGCAAGAACGTTCTCAGCACCATGATGCACAGCTTCATCCTCATGGCCGTTGTGACCGTGCTGTGGGCCATCGTGGGATATAGCCTGGCTTTCAGCGAGGGCAACCCCTTCATCGGCGGCTTCCACTACCTGTTCCTCAATGGCGTTGGCGCGGCGCCCAACCCCGACTATGCCGCCACCATCCCGCACCAGACCTATATGGTCTATCAGCTCATGTTCGCCATCATCACGCCGGCGCTCATCTCGGGCGCCTTCGCCGAACGCATGAAGTTTAGCGCCATGCTGCTGTTCACGGTGCTGTGGGCCCTCTTCGTGTATTTCCCCCTGGCGCACATGGTTTGGGGTAAAGGCGGTTTTCTGAATGCGGCTTTGGGCGGCGTCGTCCCCACCTATGACTTCGCCGGCGGCACCGTGGTGCACATCAGTTCCGGCGTCTCCGCCCTCATGTGCGCACTGTATTTAGGAAAGCGAACCGGCTACCAGGTGGAACCGATGAAACCGCACAACCTGGTGATCAGCGTGATCGGCGCCTGCCTGCTGTGGGTGGGGTGGTTCGGCTTCAATGCCGGCAGCGCGGTAGCTGCATCGGCTTTGGCCACCAGCGCTTTTGTCGCGACCCATTTCGCCACCGCGGCCGCGGTGCTCGGGTGGACCCTGGTCGAGTGGCTTCACAATGGAAAGCCCAGCATGTTGGGCGCGATTTCCGGCGCCGTCGCCGGACTTGTCGCCATTACCCCGGCGTCCGGATTCGTCCAGCCCTTCCCGGCGATCCTCATCGGCTTTATCGCCGGAATCGTGTGCTTCTTCATGGTGACGGCCGTCAAAAGCAAGTTCGGCTATGACGACTCCCTGGACGCCTTTGGCGTGCACGGCATCGGCGGCACCACTGGCGCGCTCCTCACCGGCGTCTTCGCCACCATGGCCGTCAACGACAGCTATAAAGACGCCTCCGGCAAAGTCCTTCCCTTGGGTCTGGTGGATGGCGTCTCCCACCAGGTGTTGAACCAGGCGGTTGGCGTTCTCATCTCCTGGGTCTTAGCGATTGTGGGAACGCTGATCATCTTGAAGATTTGTGACGTTCTGATCGGGGTGCGCGTCCCGGTCGATCAGGAGCGCGAGGGCCTGGATATCAGCCTGCACGGCGAAGAAGGTTATAATCTCGAAGCATAGACGCTCAGCCTGCGGCCAGACTTAGCCAAACACAACGGACCAGCCATGAAGAAGATAGAAGCCATTATCCAACCCCACAAACTGGAAGACGTCAAGGAAGCGCTGAAAGGGATCGGCATCGACGGGATGACCATCTCCGAGGTCCGCGGCCACGGCCGCCAGCGGGGCCACAAGGAGGTCTACCGGGGCATGGAGTATCAGGTGGACCTGCTACCCAAAGTGAAGCTGGAAATGGTGATTGCCGACGAACGCGCCGAGGAAGTGATCCAAACCGTCGTCTCCAGCGCCCGCACCGGCAAAATCGGCGACGGCAAAGTCTTCGTCTACGATGTCGCCGAAGCCATTCGCATTCGCAACGACGAGCGTGGCGACAACGCCCTGTAGCCCGGCCTGTAACGAACCCCGTCTATCCGCCGTCCTGTAAAATAGCCGTTGCGCATCCTTGTGACAACATTAGTCTTGACCGTTCTGCGCGCACGGATTACAGTGAAAGCGGAAAAATGGAACCTTTGAAAGAAGCCACTCCGGCCGCCGACGATTTATCCCCCACGCGGCGAACCTTTTACATCGGATTCATTAATGGCGTCATGGGCCTGATCGGGCTATGCTTGGCCGTTCCGGCCGCCGTGTATTTGCTGGTGCCTCCCAAGCTTCGCGAAAAGGCTCAGTGGGTGGAAACCGAGGATCTCTCGGCGATTCCCGTCGGCACCCCCACTGAAGTTGCTTATGAGCGCAAGCAGGTGGACGGATGGAAAGTCACCACCGAGAAAGCGACTGCCTGGGTGGTGAAAAAGCCCGACAACTCCGTGGTCGCCTTCGCGCCTCAGTGCACGCACCTCGGCTGCGCCTACCACTGGGACGAGCCGAGCCACACCTTCGTGTGTCCCTGCCATACCTCCGTCTTCTCCATCAACGGCAAAGTGCTGTCCGGCCCGGCCCCGCGCCCGCTGGACCGTTACATGGTGAAAGTGGAAGCGGGCAAGCTGCAGATCGGACCTGCCGAGCCCCATGCGTAAGATTCTGGATTGGATCGAACACCGCACCGGCCTGGAAAGCGCTATTAAGAATTTCCTTTACGAGGACATCCCCGCCTCGGCCGGCTGGCATCAGATCATCGGCAGCATGGCCGTGTTCTTTTTCATCACGCAGATTTTCACCGGAGGGCTGCTCGCATTCAACTACGCGCCCACGCCGGGCGAGGCCTACACCAGCGTGCGCTACATCATGACGGAGGTGACCGGCGGCGCGTTGATCCGCGGCTTGCACCACTGGGGCGCCAGCATCATGGTCATCATCGTTGTGCTGCACATGATCCAGGTCTTCATATACGGCGCCTACAAGAAACCCCGCGAAGCCACTTGGATGCTGGGTGTCGTTCTGCTGCTGCTCACGCTCGCGTTCGCTCTCACCGGGTATTTACTGCCTTGGGATAATCGGGCCTATTTCGGCACCGTCGTCACCACGCACATTGCAGGGCAGACGCCCGTGCTCGGGCCTTATCTACTGCGGTTGATGGGCGCCCAAGGCGACACCGTCGGCAATGTTACTTTTTCGAGATTTTACGCCCTGCACACCGTGCTGCTGCCGCCGTTATTGATGATCCTGATCGGAATCCATGTCTACCTGGTCCGCAAGCACGGCGTTGCGCCGGCCGTTGGCGACACCGCCCCCAAACGCAAGTTCTTCCCCGAGCAGGTCTTCAAGGATACCGTCGGCGTGACCATCGGCTTCATCGTCCTGTTTGTCATGGCCATCGTCGCCAAAGTTCCGCTGGAGCACCTGGCCGACCCCACCGATACGGCTTACATTCCCCGCCCCGAGTGGTACTTCTTGTTCCTGTTCCAGATCCTGAAAGCCTTCAAGGGACCCATCGAAGCCTTCGCCAACGTGGCTTTGCCGGGCGTTGCCGTTCTAACACTGTTCTTGATCCCGTTCATTGACCGTGGCCCGATGGTGCGGCTCGGAAAGCGCGGTTTCGCCATCGCGTTTGTCGTGCTCGCCGCGGTTGCCTGGACCGGCCTGACCACCGCCGCCGTCATCACGACGCCCAAGAACACCGAATCAGCGGATGGAACCACGGATACCGAAGGCGTGACGGCCACGGGGTCGCCGGCCTGGCAGAAACTCTCGCCTGTGGAATTGGCCGGACTCGCCTACTTCAAACAGCAGGCCTGCTTCGGCTGCCATCCCGGGGCGGGCAAGAACGGAGTGGGGCCGGATCTGGCTAAAATGCCGGCCGACCATCGCAGCGCCAAGTGGATGATCCCGCACTTCAAGAACCCGTCGCTGGTCACTCCGGGAAGCGTGATGCCGCCCGTGGAACTGGATACGGCCGGGCTGAACGCGCTGGCGGCGTTCATCCTGAAGCTGACCCCGGAAAATGAGGCCTCCATCGAATCCGCGCCCGATTTCGTCACCGCCGGAGCGCTGGTCTACCAGACCAATCGCTGCGATTCCTGCCACCAGGTCTCTGGCGTGGGGACCCAGCTCGGTCCGGCTCTCGACGGCGTCGGCCAGCGGCACGACCGCGCCTGGCTCGAAAAACATTTCGCCGATCCTTCCGCCGTCACGCCGGGCAGCATCATGCCGCCGTATAAGTTCACCTCGCAGGACCTGGACAACCTTTGCAAGTACCTCCTGCAGCTGCCCAAGGCCTGAGCCGCGACCGTTAGGGAGCGGGCTTCTCGGCTAGCTCGTGGTCTAGCCAGGTGAGATAACCCTGGGAGCCGTCCACGATCGGAAGCGCGATCACTTCCGGCAGTTCGTAGGTGTGCAGCCGCTCGATCTCGCCGCACAGCCGGTCGAAGAGCTCGCGGCTGGATTTGATCACCAACAGCACTTCTTCCTCTTCTTCCACCGCGTCCTTCCAGCGGTACACACTCCGCGCTCCCGGCAGGATGCTCACGCAAGCTGCCAGCCGCTTCTCCACCAGCGCGTGCGCGACGCGCTCCGCTTCCTTGGCGGAGGCACACGTGCTCAACACAACAATCTTGTCCGTCATCTTGGGATTTTTCGATTCACCTCTGGATCTTTTGGCAAAAGAGGATTATAAACGAATGGAAGGGCTGAATCCGTCGCGAATGAATCCGTTTGTCCGCCGCATCCTGTTTGTCGCCGCATTTGGACTGCTGGGCGCCTATGGCCTGGTCGCGCTGCGCGGTCCGCAGGGCATTCCCGCTCTTCGCGAGAAGTGGGATGAGATCCGCAAGCTGGAAGAAGGCAACGCCAATCTCCAGCGCGAGAACGACTACCGCCGCGACCGGATTCAGAAGCTCCAGGCCAACCCGTCCGAGCAGGAGCTGGAGATCCGCAAGAAGCTGAAGCTGCTGCGGCCGGGCGAAACCACGTTCATTCTTCCCGATCAGCCCAAGACGGACAGCGCGAGCCCAGACCCTCAACCAGCCCAGTGATTCACCGGGCCCACCCCTTTGCCCAGCGCGGGACTTGTGCGGATGGCCTCCGTGATGTAGTGCTTCGCGCGGCCGATCGCCGCCTCAAGATCGCAACCCAGAGCCAACGCAGCGGTAATGGCGGCCGAGAAGGTGCACCCGGTGCCGTGGGTATTACGCGAATTGATTCGCGGGGCGCGAAACTCCCGCCATGCGCCCTCCTGAAACAGGATGTCGATGGCGTCGCCCTGGAGATGCCCGCCCTTTACCAGCACCGCTCGTGGTCCTAGCGCCGCGAGCTTCCTTGCTGCCTCGCGCATGCTGGATGCGTCCCGAACCTCCAGCCCCGTGATCAGGGCCGCTTCTTCCAGGTTGGGAGTCAGCAGGAACGCATGCGGCAACAGCCGGTGCTTCAGCGCGTCGACGGCTTCCGACGCCAGCAGTGGCGCACCGTTCTTGCTCACCAGGACGGGATCCACAACCAGCGGAAATGGAAACTGGCCGGCTAACTCCGCGACGGCCTCGATAATCGCGCGGTTGCCGAGCGCTCCGGTCTTTGCCGCCGCCGGAGGAATGTCGTCGATCACCGCGCGAATCTGATCGGCCACCAACTCACCCGGCAGACATTCCACGCGCTGCACTCCACAGGTGTTCTGCACGGTGAGCAGCGTGATGGCCGCCTCGCCATACACGCCAAACTGCTGAAAAACCTTGAGATCGGCCTGGATTCCGGCTCCTCCGCTCGCATCCGATCCCGCGACGGTCAACGCCACCGGTGTCACGCCGCTCATGCCACGCCTGCCAGCTTCTGCACTGTCTCGAATGTATCAGCCTCGGCGGCGGGCTTGTCGTTGCGATAACGTTTGACGCGCGCGAAGCGCAGCGCCAGGCCGCTCGCGTAGCGCGGGCTGATCTGGATCTCGTTAAAAGCGATCTCCACCACCAGCTTCGGCTCGACGTAGACCGTGTAGGTGTCACGGCCGATCTCGAGCTTCAGCAACTCACCCGTCTGCCACTCCAGCATTTCATCGGTCAGGCCTTTAAACGTTTTGCCCAGCATGGCGAATCCGCCTTTCGCCGTATCGCGCGCGCCTAAGTGCAGGTTGCTCAGCCAGCCCTGCCGCCGCCCGTGCCCCCATTCGGCCGCCAGGATCACCAGGTCGAGCGTGCGCGCCCGCTTCACCTTCAGCCAGCTTTGCCCACGCGCTCCGGCGGCGTAGGTGGCGTTGGTCGCCTTCGCCATGATGCCCTCGTGGCCGCGTGTCAGCGCCTGCTCCAGGAACTCATCGCCTTTGGCGGCGTCGGCGGTCACGATGCTCGGGATCACGGATTCGCGCGCTAACTCGGACAACGCGCGGAAGCGGCGCGACTGCGGTTCGTCCAACAGGGCGCCGCCGTCCAGGTACAGCAGATCGAACCAGAACGGCGTCATCGGCAGCTCCTGGCGCATCCGCTCGACATCCAGCTTGCGCCCGAACCGCCGCATCGTGACCTGAAACGGCTGCGGCCGGCCATCGGGCCGCACGCTGATCACTTCGCCATCCAGGATCAAGTCCTTAGCCGGCAGCGCACGCACTACTTCGACGATCTCCGGCACCGCCGGGCTGACGTCATTCAAGGCGCGCGAATACACACGGACATCATCGCCCGACTTATGGACCTGCACGCGCGCGCCATCCAGTTTGAACTCCAGCGCGGCCTCGCCGAGCTCAGACAGCGCTTCCGGCACGTCTTCGGCGGATTGCGCCAGCATCGGCTGGATGGGCCGAAAGAGCTGGACATCGAACTGTGCCAGGCCGCCTTCGCCGGTCTCCAACGCCGCGCGCGCCACCCGAGTGATGTCGCCGGCCATCATCGCGGCGCGCCGGACCCGCTCCGCCGGGATGCCGGAAGCTTTGGCGACGGCCTCCGCCATGATCCCTTCGAGCGCACCCTGCCGCAGTTCGCCCATCAGGAGGCCGACCAGGAACTGCTGCTCGGCTTCGGTAGAGCGAGCGAACATTCCCTGAAGCAGCTCCTGCCGCCGCTTTTGCGAGCCGCTTCCAGTAGCGGCCACGATGGAGTCAAGAATCTGGTCGACTGCAGCAACTTCCAGGCTGGCGGTTGCGGCCGGCGAGGTTCGAACATCGCGCAGTGCCGCATAGCCGACGCCGAGCTTGCCCTGCCGGGTCTGGCCCGCCAGAAGCGGCACTACGATATCGATCTCATTGGGACGAAGCTGGCGCAGCAGCGTCGCCAGCAGATCGATCTTTTCCAACCGCTTGGATGTGTCCGCGACCCTTCGTGACGTTTCGACCACGCCGGCCAGCAGCATGTACGCAGAATAGCGGAATGCCGCCGCCGTGGTCCGGTTAGTTACCGACGGGAATCTGTTGCGCGGTGGTGACGCCTTGGGAGTTGGTGATCTGCACGGTCACGGCGCCGATCTGCGTGGTGTCGCCGCTTACGGGGAAGTTTGCCAAAAGACCGAAAGCGCCGCCCGTGGTGTTGGAGACGAAGAAATACTGCTGAAAGATCGACGTGGCATCCACCGTGATTACGCCGGACATCACTGCCCCGCTGAGGTTGTAAAACGTGAACGCCAGCTGCGAGACGGAATAAGTGTTGTCGAACCCGGTTACGCTCACTTGGACAGCTCCGAACTGGCGCACGCTGGTGGCTGCGTCGACGATCACGGGAGAAGGTGAAACCACCAGCGAGGCCTGTTGTGTCGAATTCGGGAGCGTCAAGGTGAACACGATAGTCCCGGCCGTGGTTCCGGTCTGGAACTGGATGCTGGTCTGGCCGTTGAACTGAGCCACCGTGTCACCGGCCGCGACCGTCACGGTAGCCGTGCGCGGCGGACCGGATAGAAACACGATCGCGGGATCGTCGGGCAGCCCGGAGGCCGGCTGGAAAGTGAGCGTCAATGTCCCGGTCGCGTTCACCGGCGATGCCGACGCGAGCGTAATGGACACATTGTTCTGATCGTCGCTCGCTCCCAGCGTGGAGCCGAGGACGATGGAGGCCGTGGGCAGGGGCTGGCTCAGGCCGGTGCCAGTGAGCGGGAACGAGCGCTGATCCACGGTTAATGTGCCTTGCGCGGGTTGGCCGGTCTGCGGCGCGAAAGTCACTTGAAAAGATGCTGTTTGTCCCGCCGCGAGTTGTACCGGCGCTTTCAGGCCAATGGGGCCGGTGAAGCCGGCGCCACTCACGGCCAGGGTGCCCACCGAGACGCTCGCGCTCCCCGGATTCGATAGCGTAAACGTGATGGAGTGGCTCGCCCCCACGTTCACGGACCCGAAATCGATGGTGCTGCCCGCCGTAAGCGGCGTACTGCTGCCAGCCTCGGTGAGAGCCGCGCCCGCGACCGAGGTCCCTTGCAGCACGATGTTGACCGTGTTGACCTCCAGAAACGCACTATAAGAGCCGGCGCTGGTTGGGTTGAATGTCACATCGAACTCGGCCTCGGACGTTGGTCCCACGTACGGTGCGAGCGTATACGGAAGCGAAGGCGCGGCGGAAATGGCGAAGCCGTCGCCTGCCAGTGCGATCTTGGTGAGCTGCGTTGCCGCGGCTCCCGTGTTTCGAACGCGGAAGCGCGTCTCGATGGTATCGCCCGGCGATGCCGTGCCCACATTGAAAAGCGCACCCACCGGCGTGTAATTGGTCCCGTCGTACTGAAAAACCTGGATCTGCGCCAGCGCGGCCAGCGGCGCCAGCAAGGCGAGGAGTGCGCAGCGTGAGATCATGGCCGCACCCCCGGCAGCATATAGAAGCCTTCGTGGCCGGGAGTGACGCGAACCGCGAAACGCGCGGCGCTGCCCAGATCCACCACCTGCACCCAGCCGTTGCTCATCTCGAGCAAGGCGAAATTGGCCGGCAGGCGGGCCGCGATGTGACGCTCGGAACCGTCCGGGTTTCTCACCACGATGCCCTGCGTGTCGCTCGCAACCAACTGCTGGGAGGGCAACTCGAGAACCGGAGCGGCGAAACCGGTGAGCGCGGTTTGAGAATCCACGCTACCGTCGGCAAGCCCCACGCGAAGCTCCCACAGCCCGCCATCCCGCTGGATAATCAACGACGCTTGCCGGAGATTGGGAAACGCGACAGAGATCACAAAGGACGCGTCCACGGTGACGGACCTGGGCGTGAATCTGCCGCCCGAGAAGCGAATGATCTCGCCGGAATTCGGGAGATAAGCCAGCGCCGCGTCGCCCTTTTCGGCGAAGCCAAAGAGCGCCGGTCCCGCAGCCGCGCCGATACTGGCCAGCGTGTTGCCCTGCGGGTCGAACGCGACCACGGCCGAGTCCGTCTTCAACAACCCCAGCGAACCGGAAAAGGCGGCCGACGTTACCCCCGTCGCGGCTGCACCGCCCAACACGAAGCTTCCTGCCACGCCGAAAACCGGGCGGAGCGAATGCGCGCCGTCCGCGATGAATCCCAATTGCGGAGGCGCCAGAGCCGGCTGCGCCCATGCGCTCGCCGCCGCGACGAAAAGCAGAAAGTGTTTCATTACGGATGCCCCACCGTGATGCTCGGAGCCCCGATCACAATCCCGGGCGTGGTGGATGCCGCGGCGGAGCCGGAACTGGAACCGTGCCCGGTGAAGGCCATGCCCGCCCCTGCTCCCGCTCCGGCGATCAAAGCGATCCACAGCCACTTGTGTCCCTTGTGCGGGGCCGTGAACACGCCTTCGCCGCCCGCAGCCGGCGCTACCGCGTCAGTCAGGTATTGGGTGCTGAGGATGCCCGCGCGCGCCTGGTCCTTCGCGGCGGTGATGCGGATCTGGATGGGGCCGGCCGTTTTATTCCACTGCATGCCCCAGATGGTGGCGCGGCCGTCTGGCCCTGTCGTGACCACTTCGGTGCGCAGGCCGGAGTTGAAGACACCGGTCGCGCCTTCGTCCGGCAGGCGGAAACTCACGGCGGCATTCGCGACCGGCTTCCCGGTTTCGTCGGTGACCAGGACGGTGAGGCCGCGCGTGGCACGCACGCCGGTTCGGTATACGGCGCCTTCGCCCTCAACGACTTTTAACTGGATGATGACGGAGGCAGGGGCGGCAAGAGCCGTGGCGAGGACGCAACCAGCCGCGTAACAAGCAGCGTTGCGCCAGGCATTTATCCCTCGGATGTTCACGCAATATACGTGCTGGAGGTGTGGAGATATTCTCAGGGAAACGCCCGGACAGTCAGGGCGGCGCGCTAGCTACTGTGGGCCCCAGTACTCGGTAGCCTGTTCGTGATCCGGCGCGCGAACGATGCGGTCCAGCTCGCCGTAATCCAGCCAGTTGAGCGAGCAACGCTCACAATCGTCGAGGATGACGTTGCCGCCGCCGGCATAGGCGTGGGTGTCCATGGTTTCGCCGCACTGCGGGCAGCGGATGTGACGGTCCAGATCCTTCCAGTCCGGCTGGCGGGCCGCTTCTGCCACCGCTTCACGCCGCGACCGGAGGTCTTCAATGACGGCGAGAAAGACGTCCATGCCGATCAGCATGCCACGGCAGCGGGTGCAATACAGGATGCGTTGGCCCCCGATAGCCGCGTGGACCAAAGGAACCGCGCACTTGGGACAGGCCAGCGTGGATGGCTCCTCCAGCACGCGCACGCCTTCGGCATTCGGATCCGGGAAGTGGAGATTACCGCAGTAGTCGCAGACCAGATATTCTTTGTCTGCTTCCAGACGCATGGCTGCGCCGCAGCTTGGGCAGGTCATCCACCTGTTTCATCGGCCGCGGCGCGGGGATTCTTCAGTGCTCCGCTACTGGGAACTGACTTGGCCCACCGTGCCGCGCTGATCTCCGAAGTGATGCCACTGGCCATCGTTCGTGGCGTAGCTGCTTTGCACCGGCGGGCTATAGGTGTTGCCCTGCGGCCGATAGTAGCTGCCTTGTGGTGCCTGATAATAGCTGCCCTGCGGTGGCGGCGGGTTGGCAGGACGCGTAGTCTGAGGCGCAGGCTGCGCCGGTTGCTGTTGGGCGGGAGGATCGCCATAAGGCGCAGTGGCATAAGGGCCGTAAGAATACGGCGCGTTGTAATAGTAGGGATTATAGTAGGGATACCCATAGCCGCCGTATGCGTAGGGGTACGGGGAGCCGTAGTAGGGGTAATACCAGGGACTGTACGCGAAGCCTAAACCAAGACCCCATCCACCCCAGCCGCCATAACCTCCGTAGTAACCGCCCCGGAAGCCGCCGTAGCCACCATAGCCACCGCGATATCCACCGCCGCCATAGAATCCGCCGCCGCCGCGGAACCCGCCACCCCCGCGGAATCCACCGCCACCACCGCCATGAAAGCCGCCGCCACCGCCATGGCCACCGCCGCCACGCTGCGCGAAGCAGGTAGCTCCAGTCAGCGCGAAACAAAAGAGTGCGATCTGCAACGTGCGCATATGCGCCTCCTCCACTCCTATCCGACCGTTGGACGTGCCTTCCGCAACCCAGGATACAGCTTTTCGATATATTTCCCGATCAGGTCCACCTCGACGTTGATCTCCGCGCCGGGACGGTAGGAGTGGAGAATCGTGTGTTCATAGGTGTGAGGAATGATGGCCACGCCCAACACGCCGTTTTCGAGCGACGCGACGGTCAGGCTGACGCCATCCAGCGTGACCGAACCTTTGTGAATCAGATAACGGTCCAGCTCCGGTGGAATACGGGCCTTCAGCCACCAGTTGCCATCCGCGAGCGGTTCCAACAAAACGAACCCAGCCGTGCCATCTACATGACCCTGAACGATATGTCCACTAAGCCGGTCGCCGATCGCGGCCGGGCGCTCCAGGTTTACCAGCGACCCTTCGCGGAGCGCGCCCAGGTTGGTACGGGCCAGGGTTTCGGGCGAAAGGTCGCACCAAAAGCCGTCGGACTCGATTTTCGTGGCTGTGAGACAGACGCCGTTGACCGCGATGCTGGCGCCTTCTTCAATGTCTTCCAGCACACGCCGGCATTGGATCCGCATGCGCTGACCGGCGGCGGCGACATTGCCAACCTCTTCCACAATTCCCGTGAACACTTCACGTCCTCACTTGACGACGTATGCCTCCACCGCGTATTCATCCGGGGGGATGGTGTGCAGCTTAACCCCATGAAACAGGATTGCGTCGGTGCGGCGCAAGCGGCCGGTCCCACCGGCGACAGGAAGCGACTGCATGCCGCCCAGGATCTTCGGCGCGTAGTAGAAGAAAATTTTGTCAGCGATCCCGGACTCCAGCGCCGCCCAATTCAGCTTGCTGCCGGATTCGATCATCAAGGACCGGTATTGCTGCCCGGCCAGATATTCCACCAGCTTGCGAAGGTCGGTGCGGCCGCCGGGGCCGTCGAAGACGAGCACGCGCACGCCCCGGTATTCAAGCGCACGGCGGCGGTCTTCGGCCGCGGCCGAGGTCGTGAGCACGGCCAGATCGCCATTGGATTCGGCGACCATCCGCGAATCCAGCGGAATGCGCAGCGTGGAATCGGCCACAATGCGCAGCAGCGGCCGGCTGCGTTCGAGGCCGGTGCGGTCGGTCAGCCGGCAATCGTCGGCCAGCACCGTGCCGATGCCGGTGAGGATCGCGTCGGAATTATGCCGGATCTGCTGAACGTGGGCGCGGGCGCGTTCGCTGGTGATCCAGCCGGTGTTGTCCTCCGGCGCCGCGATCTTGCCATCCAGCGTCAACGCGGCCTTCAGCGTCACCAGCGGAAGGCCCGTGCGCATGGAATGGATGAAGGCTTCATTCAATTGTGCCGCCCGCTCGCCGTATTCGGAAGCCACCTCCACCGTAACTCCGGCGTCGTGCAAGCGCCGAAATCCCTGGCCGGAAACAGCCGGATTGGGATCTTCCATTGCTGCGACCACCCGCGCCACTCCCGCCTTCACCAACGCGTCGGCGCAGGGTGGCGTGCGCCCGTAGTGGGAGCAAGGCTCCAGCGTGATGTACAGCGTGGCGCCACGCGCCTTGTCGCCGGCTTCTTCGAGAGCGAGAATCTCGGCGTGTTTTGCCTGTGCGTAGGTGTGGAATCCGCGGCCGATCACCTGGCCGCTTTTCACCAGTACCGCGCCGACAGTGGGGTTGGGGCTGGTGCGGCCCAGGCCTTGGCGGGCCAGTTCCAGCGCTTCGTCCATGAGGAGGTCAGGCATAGAGAGGCGTTCAGGCGGCGAAAAGCGAGGCGATAAACTTGTCGGGTTCGAAAGGCAGCAGGTCGCCGGCCTGCTCTCCGACGCCGACATAGCGGATGGGCAGGTTCAACTCGCGCGCGATCGCCACGACAATGCCACCCTTGGCAGTCCCATCCAGCTTGGTAAGCACCAGGCCGGAGACGCCGCTCGATTCGGTGAAACGCCGGGCCTGCTCCAGACCGTTTTGGCCGGTGGTGGCATCCAGCACCAGCAGCACTTCATGCGGCGCCGTCGGAATCACCTTGGCGGCGGTGCGGCGCATCTTTTCGAGCTCCGACATCAGGTTCGATTTGGTGTGCAGGCGGCCGGCGGTGTCGACGATGACGTAATCGACTCTGCGCGCCTTGGCGGCCTGCAGCGCGTCGAAGAGCACCGCGCTCGGGTCAGCTCCGGCGGATTGCCGGATCACGTCGGTTGCGGTCCGCTCGCCCCACACCTGCAACTGCTCGATGGCGGCGGCGCGGAACGTGTCGGCGGCACACAGCAGCACGCTGCGGCCTTCCGACTTGTAGCGGTTGGCCAGCTTGCCGATGGTTGTGGTCTTGCCGGACCCATTCACTCCCACCACCATCACCACGGCCGGCGGCTCGGCGACGTGCGGCAAGGGGCGCTCGGCGGCTTCCAGCACCTCCAACAGAT
Source organism: Bryobacteraceae bacterium (assembly GCA_035508055.1). Lineage (GTDB taxonomy): Bacteria > Acidobacteriota > Terriglobia > Bryobacterales > Bryobacteraceae > Palsa-89. The sequence continues at coordinate 24,123 of DATJNO010000009.1, forward strand.
GCTGTGCGATGAGCTGCTTGATTTCGCCCGCGTCGGCCAACTGCTTGCGGTCCGCGCGCTCGCGGATGCTCTCCAGAATCTCGGTGGCGGTGTTGACGCCGATGTCGGCGGTGATCAGCGCGTATTCCAGCTCCTCCAGCAGGTCCGCGTCGATTTCCTTGCGGCCGGCGAAGGCGTCTTCCAGGCGGTCCACCAGGCCCGAGCGGGTCTTCTGGATGCCCGCCTTCAACCGTTCCAGCAGGTTGGGTTCTTGCTCGACGGAGCCGAATAGCGTCTGGATCATGGAGGACGGAAGCATTTCCATTGTAACGGATGCGTGTTACTCGCTCGCGGTATGCGTTTGTCTGCGCGTGAGACTACACTGAAAAAGGGTTGTCTCGTGCCGCAGGACCGGAAAATCGTCGTCGTGATGCCCGCTTACAACGCGGCCAAAACCCTGCGCATCACCTACGCCGACCTTCCGCCGGGCCTGGTGGATCACGTGATCCTGGTGGACGACGGCAGTTCCGACGATACCGTGAAGATCGCGCGGGAGCTGGGCCTGGAGCTTTTCGTGCATAACCGCAACTACGGCTACGGCGCGAATCAGAAGACCTGCTACCGTGAAGCGCTCAAGGCCGGAGCCGACATCGTGGTGATGGTGCATCCGGATTATCAGTACGATCCCAAGCTGCTGCCGCGCCTGCTGGAGCCGCTCGACCGCGACGAGGCCGATGTCGTGCTGGGGTCGCGGCTGCTCGAAGGCAATCCGATGCGCCAGGGCATGCCGTGGTGGAAGTACGTGTCGAACCGTTTTCTGACTACACTGGAAAACCGCGCTTTCGGCTTGCGTTTGAGCGAGTATCACACCGGCTACCGCGCCTACCGGCGTGAAGCGCTGGAGGCGGTGAATCTGGAAACGAATTCCGATAATTTTCTGTTCGACCAGGAAATCATTGCCCAGTTTGTCGACGCGGGTCTCCGGATTCATGAAGTGGCGGTGCCCGCGCGGTATTTTCCCGAGGCATCGTCGGCTTCGTTTCTGCAGAGCTCCGTGTACGGGCTGTCGATCCTGCAGCTGTTGGCCCGGTATCTTCTGCATCGCGCCGGACTGCGCCAGCGGCAGTTTCAGAGCCTGCACCGGCGCTACGAGCGCGTCCCGGTTCGCGAGAACCAGCCTTGACTTACGATGTTGCCCGTTCTCAATAACGCCGCCCAAGCGCGCGATCCGGTTTGCGGCATGAGCGTGGATCCGGAAAAGGCGGCGGGCAAGTCCACGTACCACGGAAAAACTTACTACTTCTGCTCGAAAGGTTGCGTCGCCAAGTTTGAGGCGGATGCGGAGAAATACCTGCATCCGGCGGCCAAACCCGAACCGATGGCAATGCCGCATCCAGCAACCAGGCCGGAACCGGCGCCGGCCGCCGCCATCGAGTACACCTGCCCGATGCATCCCGAGGTCCGCCAGATGGGGCCTGGCTCCTGTCCCAAATGCGGCATGGCGTTGGAGCCTGCGAGCGTCAGCGCGGAGACGGTGGACGAGGTCAATCCGGAATACGCCGACATGCAGCACCGGTTCTGGCTGAGTGTGCTTCCAACAGCGGTGTTGCTGGTGCTCGTCTACACCTACCATGGGCCGCGCGTGGCTCTTTTGGAAGGTCTGCTGGCGACTCCGGTGGTGGTATGGGCCGGCTCGCCGTTATTCGACCGCGCCTGGGCGTCGCTGGTGAACCGCAGCTGGAACATGTTCACCCTGATCGCGACCGGCGCCGGCGCGGCGTTCGTGTACAGCCTGGTGGCGACGCTCGCGCCCTGGATTTTCCCCGATTCCATGCTTGGCCCGAACGGCGAAGTGCCGGTTTATTACGAAGCCGCGTCCGTGATCGTCACGCTGGTGCTTTTGGGGCAAGTGCTGGAACTGCGCGCGCGCAGCCAGACCTCCAGCGCCATCAAATCCCTGCTCGGCTTGGCGCCCAAAACGGCACGCCGGCTGGCGGCGGACGGCACGGAAGAAGACGTACCGCTCGCACACGTCCAGGTAGGCGACCATCTGCGCGTCCGGCCGGGCGAGAGAATCCCGGTGGACGGCGTGGTGCTGGAAGGATCGAGCGCCGTTGATGAATCGATGATCACCGGCGAGCCGATTCCCGCTGAAAAGTCGGCCGGCAGCCGCGTCACGGGCGGCACGGTCAACGGAACGGGGGCATTCGTGATGCAGGCGGAGCGCGTCGGATCGGCCACTCTGCTCGCGCAGATTGTCCGCATGGTGAGCGAAGCGCAGCGCTCCCGCGCGCCGATTCAGCGCCTGGCCGATCGCGTCTCCGGATGGTTCGTGCCTGCAGTGATCGCGGCGGCTGTCGTTACCTTTGTGGTCTGGGGTCTCGTGGGACCGCAGCCGCGCCTCGCCTACGCACTGGTCAACGCCGTCGCGGTGCTTATCATCGCCTGTCCGTGCGCCTTGGGTCTTGCGACGCCGATGTCCATCATGGTTGGCACGGGGCGTGGCGCGACGGCTGGCGTGCTCATCCGCGACGCGCAGGCGCTCGAAACTCTCGAGAAGGTTGACACACTGGTGGTCGACAAGACCGGCACACTGACCGAAGGCAAGCCCAAACTGGTCACGGCGGGCGATCCGGAGGTGCTGCGGCTGGCAGCCAGCGTCGAACGGCTGAGCGAACATCCGCTGGCGTCGGCGATTGTGGCCGGCGCCGAAGAGCGCCACCTGGCTTTGTCGGCGGTTCAGGACTTCCGCTCGCTAACCGGTCAAGGCGTCACGGGCGTGGTGGACGGCCACACGGTTTCGATCGGGAATGGCGCGCACTCCGCCGCACAGGAACTCGCCGCCTCGCAGCCACAGGACGGCCAAACGGTGGTCTACGTGGCCGTGGATGGCCAGCCCGCCGGGTCGCTGGCGCTAGCGGACCCAATCAAGACCTCCGCCAAGGAAGCGATCACACGCCTGCATCGCGACGGCCTGCGCGTGGTGATGCTCACCGGCGACCGGCGCGCGACGGCCGAAGCAGTGGCTCGCGAGCTGGGCATCGATGAAGTGCGAGCCGAGGTGTTGCCGGGCGGCAAGGCCGAGGCAGTCGCCGAGTTGCAGAAGCAGGGCCGTGTGGTGGCGATGGCGGGCGACGGGATCAATGACGCGCCGGCATTGGCTCGCGCCCACGTTGGAATCGCCATGGGGACGGGAACGGATATCGCCATGGAAAGCGCCGCCATCACGCTGGTGAAGGGCGACCTCGGCGGCATCGTCCGCGCCCGCGCGCTCAGCAAAGCGACCATGCGCAACATCCGCCAGAATCTATTCTTCGCGTTTTTGTACAATACAATCGGCGTTCCTTTGGCGGCGGGAGTGTTATATCCGTTCTTCGGCATTCTGCTCAGCCCCATCATCGCCAGTGCCGCCATGACCTTGAGTTCGGTTTCCGTGATCACCAATGCGCTGCGGCTGCGGAAGCTGGCGCTGTGATCGATCTGCATAGCCACACCAACGAATCGGACGGAACCTGCACACCGCGGGAATTGATCGAATGCGCGCGTGCGATCGGCCTGGAAGCGCTGGCCATCACGGACCACGATACGTTCGCCGGTTTCGATCAGGCCAAGCCGATGGCCGAGGCCGCGGGACTGGATCTGGTCTGCGGCATCGAACTCAGCACCCGTGTGCCCTCTGGCCGTTCGCGAGCCGTGCATCTGCTGGGCTTTTTCCTGCACCGGCCGCCCGCGGCGGAGTTTCGCGCCTGGCTGGACCAGGTGCTCCAGGACCGCCGCGATCGCAACGTTCGCCTGATCCAAAGCCTGCAAGCGCAGGGAATCGATATTGAGTTAAGCGAAGTAGAGAAGCTCGGGCGCACGCTCACCGCGCGTCCGCATTTTGCACGCGTGCTGATCCGCAAAGGTTATGTCGCCACCGCGGAGGAAGCATTCCGCAGATATCTGGACGAATCGGCGCCCACTTATGTCGAGCGCCGCGCGCCTTACGTTGCCGAGGGCATTCAACGGGTGCTCGATGCAGGCGGCCTGCCCGTGCTGGCGCATCCCGTCCGCCTGGGTGTGCGCGATCCAGCCGAGGAAGAAACGCTCATCGGTGGAATGCGCGACGCGGGATTGCGCGGCATCGAAGTCTACCATTCCGATCACACGCTCAAGGACATGGAGCGCTATTCCGGCATTGCGCGCAAGTACAATCTGGCGGTCACGGGCGGCTCCGATTTTCATGGCGACGCTAAGCCCCAGATCGCCCTGGGCACGGGCTGGAATCACAACATCAGTGTTCCCAAGGCGGTGTTGGACCAGTTGCGCGCCCGGGCGGCGTGAAACGATCCAAACTTGGGAACTGGTCCGGCACTATTCTGAAAATCTCCTGGTACACTTGGATTCGACCGATACTGATATCAGGGAGAAAGTTGTGGACGCGTACTATGCAAATCTTCTAGCGTATCGAGTGACCGCGAATGAGCTGGTGCTGGAATTTGGCAATTTCTTCGTGGGACAGGACAATCGTACGCAAGCTGAGTTTGAGGACTTTGACATCCGCGTCGTTATGGCCCCTGCCCTGATTGAGCCATTAATCAATCTTCTGGAACAAGCCAAGGCCGCCCGAGACCAGCAACGCAGTCTGTTCGAACAGACCCAAAAAGGCGGTGGAAATGCTCCTAGCGCTTAATAGTCCTGTAATTCAGCAGGGATCCTACTTCTCCCATAACGGAGCTGCTCACGGCGAATTTCTCGCGCTTAGGTCGATAGACGGCGGGGCAGTAATCGGTCCCGACGCCCTGAGTCGAACCCTCCTAGATATCGACCAGCTGGGCAAGGTGGGGCTGGGAAATGAGGCACCGACGCTAACGGCGCTGGGTACTGCGAAACGGCTGCTCTCCGAGGCCCAGGTCGAGAAACCTATCTATGCGATGCCCTCCGTGATAGAAGGCTCGGAAGGAGATCTCCTGATCCACTGGGACACCGCCGTCAAGAACGTTGTTCTAATCTGTCCTGCTTCGCCTGGCAAGCCGCCTCAAATCTACAGAGAAGTTCTAAAGGGTAGAAAAGCGGTGTCCTCGCAAATTTCGGATGCTTCCCCGAAGGCCCTTTCTGACGCCCTCACATGGGTACTTCAGGCGAAGTAGCCTATCCCGACCTGCCGCCGAGCACGGAAGTCTTCCGAGCGTACCCTTTTCCCGATTCCTTTAATAGCCGCACGGGCAAGCCCATTCCAAAGCTCTTTTATCGAAAAGCGAATGAAACAGGGTTATCGGTTGGACTCTCCAAGGAAGGTACTCTGCTTCTCTTTCCAGGCGCCGTTGGCATGTGCCGCCTCGTTGTCCGCGACATAACAGACAGCCCCGACCCGCTCCGGGTCGTTCAGGATGCCATCGATCATGCCGAGATTCGAGGAGTCCCCACTCGTCAAGAGGATCAGGAGAAGGCGTTGCGAATCGCGAAGTATCTCGCCAGAATTGCAGATCACTGTCGGGACGTCTGATTCCCTTGGTCCGTGGGCGAAGGACAGGTCTCGGACGGACTCCTGGTCGCGGGGAAGGCTGAGTAATCCGGCCCCGGCTTGCATTTCCGCCGCGTGTCTGTATATACTGTCGTTTTATGCGCTGCCGCGCTTACAGCTCGTTTCGATTTTGGTACTGGTTTAGCGCCTGAATCGGGACGAGTGGCGTCGGCGTAAGCAATCGTTAGCAAAAAGCGGCCCACTCGAAAGAGTGGGTTTTTCATTTTGGGAGAGTACCTATGATCATCTCGATGAAACTCCACTCGACGAAAGAGGAGATCGAGCAAGTGTGCGAGCGTATTCGAGACTTCGGCTATAAGATTCACGCCATCGAAGGCGAGGAGCGGGTCGTCATCGGCGTCGTCGGCGTCGGCGATGTCACACCTTGCCTCGAGTCCGTGGAAGCCATGCCGCAAGTCGAGACCGCCGTGCGCATCTCGGCCCCGTACAAATTCGTCAGCAAGGAATACCGCAGCGAGCGCACCCGCATCCGCGTGAACGGCTGCGAAGTGGGCGGCGACGAGTTCATCGTGATGGCCGGGCCGTGCTCGGTGGAATCGGAAAAGCAGATCATGCAGGCCGCCGAAGGCGTCGCGCGCGCCGGAGCCAAACTGCTGCGCGGCGGGGCCTTCAAACCGCGCACCTCGCCCTACGATTTCCAGGGCCTCGAAGAAGAAGGCCTGAAGCTGCTGGCCAAGGCCAAGCAAGCCACCGGCCTGGGCATCATCACCGAGGTCATGAGCGACCGCGACGTCGACCTGGTCGCCGGCTACGCCGACGTGCTGCAAATCGGCGCGCGCAACATGCAGAATTTCGCGCTGCTCAAGACGCTGGGCAAGTGCAACCGGCCGGTGCTGCTGAAGCGCGGCATGAGCTCCACCATCAAGGAGCTGTTGATGTCGGCCGAATACGTGGTCGCGCACGGCAATCCCAACGTGATCCTGTGCGAGCGCGGCATCCGCACCTTCGAGACCGCGACGCGCAACACCTGCGACATCGCCGCGGTGGCCGCGCTCAACGAACTGACGCATCTGCCCGTTGTCCTCGACCCCAGCCACGCCACCGGCAAACGCAGCCTGGTTCCGGCTCTTTCGCGCGCGGGCGTCGCCATCGGCGCCGACGGCTTGATCGTCGAGGTGCATCCATGCCCCGAGAAAGCCATGAGCGACGGCGCGCAGTCGCTCGATCTGCTGCAATTCGAGAGCATGATGGAGTCGCTCGAGCCTTATATCCGGCTCTGGAAAGAGTCGCGCGTGACCGAAACCGCCGCGGCGGTGTAGTCTCTCGTGCCTCGGCGCGTCCAACTCTGGCAAGTGGCAACCGTGCTGGCGTTCGCCGGCGCGATCGCTTCGATTGTCGTTCCGTGGCTGTGGCCATCGCTCGCGGCGCGCGTGGGCTCCAGCCCGGTGGATCTGGTCGCGAGCTTGCCGGCTGCCAACGCTACGGTCGTCTACATCGATGTCGACGCGCTCCGCCATTCCGGCTTCCTGAATATGCTGGCCGGCTCAAAGGCTGCCGAGGAGCCGGACTACCTGCAGTTCGTCAACGAAACCCAGTTCGACTATGCGCGCGACCTGGACGCCGTCGCCGCCGCCTTCAAGGACGGTCAGGAGTACTTTGCGTTGCGCGGCCGCTTTCATTGGAAAGACCTCAGCGCTTACGCCGCTCGCCAAGGCGGCTCCTGTCACGACAACTACTGCGTGCTCGCAGGGAGCCAGCCCAACCGGCGCATTTCGTTTTATCCGCTCGCGTCCAACGTGATGGCGCTGGCAGTGGCGCCCGGCGATTTCGCCGCCTACCAGATCAAGCGCCAGGCCGGACAATCGCCGGCGCCGCCGTCGAACCAGCCGCTGTGGGCGTTAGTTCCCGCCGAAGCGCTGCAGAACGCCGCCGCGCTGCCCGATGGCGCCAAGCCTTACCTCGCGGCGCTTCAAAACACCGATCAGATTCTTTTCAGCGTGGGAGCTTCGGGCCCGTCCGCCGATCATTTGCAGCTCGACGTGCATGTCACCTGCAAGGATGCCGCCTCCGCCTCCGCTCTGGTCGGCAACCTGGAAGGCGCGACGAAAGCGCTGCGCCAGTGGATCGGCCAGACTCACCAACCGGCCAATCCAGGCGAACTGACCAGCCTCCTGGTCGCGGGCGCCTTCCGCCGCGACAACCGCCAGGTCTACGGCCAGTGGCCCATCCCCAAAGCTTTCGTGGATGCAATCGCGAGTGGGTCCAACTAAACTAGGTCAATGACAGTTAGCCGCCGTACCTTGCTTGCGACCGCCGCCGCAACGCTTCTGCCGCGTGCATCCAGTCCAGCCGACGTCTCACGCATGCTCGTCCGTTCGCCCAAGCCCGAAGACCTCGAAATGCCGCTGGACGGCTTCACCGATTGGATCACGCCGATCGACCGGTTCTTCGTGCGGTGCCACACCTACACGCCTACGGTGAAGTTGAGCGACTGGAGCCTGAAGATCGACGGCAAGGTCGATCACCCGCAGACCCTCACGATGGCCGATCTGAAGAAGCTCCCGCGCGTGGAACAGGTCGCGGTACTGGAGTGCGCGGGCAACGGACGGCAATTCTATGAGCCGCACGTCGCCGGCACGCAGTGGGCCTTCGGCTCAGTAGGCAACGGGCGCTGGACCGGCGTCCGTCTGCGCGACGTTTTGCAGAAAGCCGGCATCCAGGGCACGGCCACCGAATTACTCTTCGACGGCGCCGACACGCCACTCGGCAAGATGCCCAAGTTTCAGCGCACCATCACGCGCGCCAAAGCGCTGCATCCGGATACACTGCTCGCCTATCAGATGAACGGCCAGGATCTGCCGGTCGAGCATGGCTTCCCGCTGCGCGTGATCGCGCCCGGCTGGGCCAGCGACTCCTGGGTGAAATGGGTGCGGCACATCGAAGTGCTGGATCATGAATTCGAAGGCTTCTGGATGAAGTCGGC
>DATJNO010000010.1:0-7124 GCA_035508055.1 Bryobacteraceae bacterium
TCCAAGCCCTGGGTTCTCTCCCGCGTATTCAAACCTTTGCAGCTGAACCCGAAGCTGCCGGAACTGATCGAGTATTCCTGCAGCGAAAACAACAAGGATATCCAGCACTTGATCAGCACAAAACCGGCGTTGGGCAAACGCTAACCGGATTTGTGGGATCGCGCGCGGATCAAACCCTTCGCGAGTAGTCGTTCGAAGGACTGACGTACAATTGGTCGGATGAAGAGCCGCAGGATTGTTTCTCCTCACGGGGCGACGGCACTTGCTGCCTCCCTAGTTGCAGCTGGACTCATGGCGGCCTGTCGCGTGCCAACGGCGGAGGCCTTGAAGCCCGCCAGGGGTGCAGCAGCCATCACCACCGCGTCCTCGGAAGACCAGATTCGCCGGGCAGTGGGGAGCGCGCGAGTCGGCAAAAAGCTGACGCCCAAGGTCTGGCCGAACGGCGCACGAGTCGCCGTCTGTCTCACGTTCGACGTTGACAACGAGCTGTTACAAAGAGCAAATCCTCTTCCGGTCCCGCTGTCGGTCGGAGAGTATGGCGCCACGACCGGGCTTCCAAGGATCTTGAATCTATTGGACCGGCACGGCGTTCCCGCGACATTCTTCATACCGGCGATGACGCTCATGCTTCATCCCCAGATAGTTCCCGCAATCCTCGAGCGGCACCGTCATGAAATTGGCGTCCACGGCTGGATCCACGAATTCTGGCCGGATATCGCGGACGCCGCCGAGGAGCAGCGTTTGATGGCCCGGTCAGTGGAATATCTAACCAAGGTCACCGGAAAACGGCCGGTGGGCGTGCGCGCGCCGGGCTCCGGTTTCAGCCCACACACTTTCGATCTGATTCGCAAGACTGGTTTCTTATACGACAGCAGCCTGCTGGCCGCCGATGAGCCATACGAGATTGTGTCCAACGGGCAGGCCAGCGGAGTGATCGAGCTCCCCATTAGTGAGATCGACAACGACTACCCCTACTATGGGGAGACGGCGAATGGCGCGCTACCCTCGCCCGACGCGGTCTTCCAAATCTACAAAGCTGAGTTCGATCTCGCTTACGAGGAACGGACGCTGTTCATTCTTACCCAGCATCCGCACGTCGGTGGGCGCCGGTCACGAATCGTGCAGCTCGAGCGCCTCGTGCAGTACATTCGTTCTAAACCGGGCGTTTGGTTTGCGACCATGGAACAGGTGGCCAACTACGTGAAGCAGGCAGGAATTTAGTCCTGAGGCCGGCGGCGGGAAGGCAGTACTAGAACCTCACACGGGACCCCTTACAACTCTTAGTCCATTTTCAGGAAGTGATACGGAGGCTAACGTGGATACAGCGCTGGAAAGTGTCGCGCGTGCGCGGCGCTCACACCGCTGACATGGAGGAGGCCTGTATGAATCTCGTCCTTGCAATGATCGTGATCGCTGAGGCATGCTTCGGCATTTGCCTGTGGCTCACGCCGAACCTCTTGCGCCGTGTGGCGGCGCAATTACTCACCCGGGCCGATGTGATCGACGCGTCCCGGGCGGAACGCGAGCGGCGCATCCAATTCTGGTGCGGAGAGCTCGGCGTGACGCAGGATGAGCCGCTCACGGTCGGCTCGCCGATGAGCCATCCGGCCGTATCTTCGCTCGCGCAGAACTGAATCACGCGCGCCGGAACAGTAGCGTCAGCAGGAACAAGGCGAGCTTGAAGTTGACGAGCTTCAGGGCATTGCGCGCCTCCGGCGGAGTGAGCCGGGCAGTCATCGGCATGGAGCCGAACACCTTGCCCTTGATGAGCAGCGTATTGCCGTCCCGCTCGAGCACACTGATCTGCATCAGCTCGCTATTATCCTGTCCGTAGATCTTCATCATCACCCACGGCCGATCTTGTCGAAGTCGATTTTCATGTCTTCGCACATCTTCATGGCCGTTGCACGGCCGGCGCCGAATACGCCTCCGCCGGGATGCTGGAACGGTCCGACCAGGTAGAGGCGCTCCACGCCGGGGACCGTGTTGTGGCCGAGGTCCGGAGTAGGGCGATGCGCGCCGGATTGATACAGATACGGCGCAACACCGTGCACGTCGCCCTTCTGAAAGCTCGCCGACGCGCGTTCAATGTCGAGCGGGCTGTCCGCCACGTATTGAATAATGTTCTCCGGCGTGATGTTGTCGATGTACGGCTTCATTCGGGAAAGCATGGTCTGGGCGAAGGCGTCCTTAGCTTGGTCCCAATGGGCGGGGCCGCCGTCGGGGTGCGCATACGGCACGTAATCCCAGACGTGGAGTGTGGCTTTGCCCGGCGGGCAGCGCGTGGCATCGAATGTGGACGGCGAAACCAGCCCCAGCAGTGAAGTGTCGGGCATGCGGCCGTAACGAAGCGCATCGAAGTACCGGCGCAAAATCGTCATGCTGGCGGGCAGGAGTTCGGTGAAGTAGGCCTGGTTCACATGCGGTCCGGCATGGAAGCGCAACGGCTCGTTTAACGCCGCGTGAACCGTGAAGCAGGAGTTCGCGGAGACTTCCACGCGCTCGGCGGCTCGGGCGACGGTCTCATTCACGCCGGGAACCAAGCGGCGCAGCAGGTGCGGATGGATGGCGCCGATCACGCCGTCCTTCGCGCCATACTCTGTTCCGTTCGCGGACACGCCCACCGCGCGCCCGTTCTTGACGACAACCTGATCGACGGACGTTTTGTTGAGCACCTTGCCGCCGTGAGCCTCAATGCAGCGGACGAGCGAAGCCGTCAGAGCGCCGCTCCCACCGACCGCCACTCCGATGCCGTATTGCTCCATGAAGCCCAGGAAAACGAAGATGCCTACGCCGGTGCCTTTTTCCTCGGGTCCGGTGAGATTCTCTCCGACCATGCGGGTAAAGAACATCTGGACTTTCTCGTTCTCGAAGTTCTCCGAGATGATGTCATACGGGCTCTTCTGCATGTATGCGAACAGCTCGCGGCCTTCCGCGCTCTGATCGAGCATCGCGAACATGGCGCCGAGTGGAATGGGCGGCGTGTAGAGCGACGCCGACATCATAGGTAGGTAGCGCATGGCGGTTTCCGCAAATTTCAGGAATGCGTCGGCGTCCTTCCTGGAAAATTTGGCGATCTCCTGGTAAGTCCTGTTGCGATCGCGATGGAGCGCGATGGTGGAGCCGTCTTCAAAGGCGCAGAGGAAGGGAACGTCCGGATAAAGATATTTGAGACCAAAGCGCGAAAGCAGCTTCAGCTCATCGTTCTTGATGAGCGGGTTTCCCTGGATGAAGATGTGGCCGGTGCTGAAGCGGTCGTGAAGATATCCCGGCCCGGTGAGTTCGGCCGTGACCACGCCGCCGCCAAACCATTCGTTGCGCTCCAGGACCAGAACCTTCTTGCCGGCGGCCGCCATGTAGGCGGCGGCCACCAGTCCATTGTGTCCGGATCCGATCGAGACGATGTCGCAGCTTTCAGGCATCCGCAAATCAGACTATTGCATAACGCGGGTGGCGCGCAAGTTGTACAATACGAGCAGTCCGATTTGCTGTTCCGGTGAACACATGAAACAAGTCCGTCGATCGATTTTAGCCGCTGCCGCAGCGCTGCTGCTGGCTCTCGTTTGTTTCGGGCAGTCCGGGAAGAAACAGTATACGTTCCACGGCAAGGTGGAATCCGTTGATAAAGGCGCGCACAGCATGCGGGTGAATGGTGAAAAGGTGGAGGGTTGGATGGGGGCGATGACCATGGATTACAAGGTCGATAACCCTGCCGTGCTCTCCAAGGTGAAACCCGGCGACCGGATCATGGCCACGGTCTACGACGGCGATTATTCGCTGCATGATGTGAAGGTCATGGGCGGCGCCGCTCCAAAGAAGTAGCCGGGCCGAAGGGTGCGCCTGCCTCTCTAGCCAGCACGCTCAAGTTGTACAATACCAGCCATGCGACGCAGAGACTTTGTGGCCGCGTTCGCCGCAACGGGCGCCGTGTGCGCGCAGAACGGCAATACTCCGGCCCGCGGCCGGCTGAAGCAATGCGTGACACGATTTCCCTTCGATCCCAAGCTGCCGCTCGAGGACATGTGCCGGGAAGCCGCACAACTGGGCTGCGTGGGCTTCGATCTGGTACAGCCCAAGGACTGGCCGACCTTGCGGAAATATGGCTTGCGGCCGACCATGGCGCCGCCCGGCGGCGTCACCATTCAGGACGGCATCATCCATACGGAAAAGCACGACGCGTTTGCGGCGGCGCTCGGCACTGCGATTGACGAGTGCGCCGCCGGAGGATGTCCCAACATCATCACCGTCGGTGGGCAACGGCACGGCATGGGTTATACGGAGGGCGCGGATAACGCCGTTACGTTTTTGAACCGGATGAAAGCGCGCGCCGAAGATAAAGGCGTGACGATCTGCATGGAGGTCATGAACAGTAAATATGACCGCATCGACCAGATCTGCGACCACGTCGCCTGGGGCGTGGACGTCGTCAAGCGGGTGAACTCGCCGCGGGTGAAGATTCTGTTCGACGTCTATCACGCACAGATCATGGATGGCGACATCTGCCGGAACATCCAGCAGAATTTCCAATGGATCGCGCATTTTCACGTCGGCGGCGTGCCAGGCCGGCATGAGATCGATGAGACGCAGGAGCTGAATTACCGCTTTATCGCCAAGACCATCGCGGATCTCGGCTATAGCGGCTATATTGCGCACGAATTCTATCCGTCGCCGGGGCGCGACCCGGTGGAGAGCTTGAGACAAGCGATCGCGATCCTGAATGTCTAACCCATATCATCTTGCGTTGCCCGTCATAGCGCTTGGCGCGACCTTGTTTTCTTTGGGTGCACAGACGGTCTCCAACCCATGCCCGGCGAACCCGCCCTTGCCCGGCCAGGCGTCCAGCGCCGCTTGGAACGGTTGGGGCGCGGGTCTTTCCAATTCACGTTTCCAAACGGCCGGTGCGGCCCACCTCGCAGCGGATCAAGTTCCGAAGCTGAAACTGAAATGGGCATTCGGACTGGCGGGTGCCAAACAGGTGTTCGGCGAGCCAGTGGTCGCGAGCGGACGAGTCTTCGTGAGCGATGATACGGGCGCGGTCTATTCCTTGAACGCGGAGACCGGGTGTGAGTATTGGAAATATCAGGCGGAAGCGGGAGTCCGGACGGCGGTGTCCATCCGCTACGCGAAGCCGGCGGCCATGGCCTACTTTGGCGACTTAAAGGCGAACGTCTACGCCGTGGACGCACGGAACGGAACGCTGGTTTGGAAGGTCCGCGCGGACGAACATCCCACGGCGCGCATCACGGGTGCGCCGCAGGTGTTTGAGGATCGCGTGTATGTGCCGGTTGCGTCGGGGGAAGAAGGCGCGAGTTCGAATCCCAAGTACCCGTGCTGCAGTTTCCGCGGCAGCGTGCTGGCGCTGGATGCGGCTACGGGCAAGCAGATCTGGAAGACCTACACGATCGCCGGAGCGCCGAAGATCGTCTCGAAAAATGCGAACGGCGTGAGCCGCTGGGCGCCGGCGGGCGGGGGCGTGTGGAGCGCTCCGACGATCGATCCCAAACGCCGCGCCGTGTACGTCGGCACCGGCGATGCTTATACCAATCCGGCGCCAGACACGACGGACGCCATCCTGGCGTTGGATCTGGATTCGGGCAAAGTTCTGTGGTCCGTGCAGGGCACCGCGCACGACGCGTGGGTAGTGGGGTGCATGAGTCCGAAACCGCTGGAAAACTGCCCCAAGGACTTCGGCCCGGATCAGGATTTCGGGTCGCCGCCGATTCTGCATGAACTCGCCGGCGGGCGAACGCTGTTAATCGCGGGCCAGAAGAGCGGCAACGTGTGGGCGTACGATCCCGACCGCAAGGGAGCGGTGGTGTGGCGCACCGCTCTGGTGAACAACACGAAGGAATTCGGCGGGAAGATCGTTTGGGGAGGAGCGGCGGATGATGAAGCCGCTTACTTCGGCTTAGGCACGGGCGGGATCGGAGCGGTTGGAATCCGCGACGGAGAGCTACGCTGGTTCACGCACCTTGCGCCCGTGCAGGGAGAATCCCGATATGCCGGACAGGACGGGCCGCTGGCGGCGATTCCCGGCGTCATCTTCTCCGGCGGCTGGGATGGCGTGCTGAGGGCGCTCGCAGCGGCCCACGGCAAAATTGTCTGGCAGTTCGATACGGCGCGAGAGTTTCAGACGGTGAACGGCGTAATGGCGCGGGGCGGATCGATGGGCGCGGCGGGGCCGGTAGTGGCGGGAGGAATGCTGTTCGTGCCTTCGGGGTACCTGGGCGTGCGGAACGGCATGCCGGGGAACGTGCTGCTGGCCTTTGCGAGCCAGGGCGAGTAGTGGTTCCGCTCAGCTGATCCGGAGGGCCGTCATCGGATCGACGCGCACGGCTCGCCGGGCGGGAATCAACGACGCGAGGGATGCGATCGCGATGAAGAGCGCTGCGATCCCGATAAAGACGGCCGGTTCCGTGGCGCTGACGTGGAACAGGAAATCTCTTAGCACTCGCGTGAGCGCGAGGGCGGCGGCAGACCCGGCGATCACACCGGCTGCCACAGTTATCAAGCTTTGGCGCAGGACCAGCCGCAGAATGTCACCCTCGTCCGCGCCCAGCGCCCGGCGGATTCCAACTTCCTGCGTCCGTTGCGCGACCGAATACGCGGTCATCCCGTAAAGGCCAACCACAGCGAGCAGCACTGGATCTGCGCAATCGGCTGCTGCGCCGGGCCAAGATGCGGTTGCCCTTCGACATTCACGTCGGTGCCCAGATTGTTCGTGGTGGTAGGCAGCGAAAGCGCCACACCGGCCACGCCGGCGCGCGAATCCGTTCAACAGCGGAATGCTCCAAAAGCGAGGCGGGAGCACGGACCATTCTGAGGGGCGAGGAAGCCATGCGTCGACATCGTCAAAGGGAAACTCGAAGCCCGGTGGGAGCACGCCAATGATGGTGAAAAGCTTCGCATCGAGTATTGCCGTTTTGCCTGCAAGGGCCGGATCCGAGCCGAACCGCCGCTTCCACAGTTCCGCGCTGATCATTACGACATCGGGACCGCCGCGCTGATCTTCCTCCGGAAGAAAGCTTCGGCCGAGAATGGGTCGAAGCTCGAGGACATCCAGGAAATTGGCCGAAACCCGCGCCGCCTTTAGCGCTTCCGGCTCGCTCCGGCCAGTGGATAGC
>DATJNO010000011.1:0-20168 GCA_035508055.1 Bryobacteraceae bacterium
AACTGGAAATGCACTTCGCCGCTCAGCGCTTCGAGAACGCCGCGACCGCCTTCCAGGCCGTAAAAACCTACGCGCTCGAACGCGCCGGCGGAAGACATTAGCTTGATGCAAGGCACTTTGCTTTAAGGGACCCCAGAAAGGAAGCCAAAGGAATGGCAGACGAAAAAACGCCGGCACTTCTAGTTCCGGTGGATATCGAAGCCGAGATGAGGAAGTCCTATCTCGACTACGCCATGAGCGTGATCATCGGGCGCGCGCTACCGGACATCCGCGATGGCCTGAAGCCGGTGCATCGGCGCATTCTATTCGCGATGAGCGAAATGGGCCTTGCGTTCAACCGCCCGTACCGCAAATGCGCGGGCATCGTCGGCGAGGTACTGGGCAACTACCATCCGCACGGTGACGCGCCGGTCTACGACGCGCTGGTTCGGATGGCGCAGGATTTTTCGCTGCGCTATCCGCTAGTGGACGGGCAGGGAAATTTCGGTTCCGTGGACGGCGATCCGCCGGCGGCCTACCGGTACACCGAAGCGCGACTGTCGCGTATCGACTCGGCGCTGCTGGAAGATTTGGACAAGGAGACTGTCGATTTCCGGCCCAATTTCGACGAGCGCCGTCAGGAACCTGAAGTTCTGCCGACGCGGGTTCCCAACCTTCTGATTAACGGGTCTTCGGGCATCGCGGTCGGCATGGCGACCAACATCCCGCCGCACAACCTCACCGAGATCATCAATGCGACGATTCTGCTGGTTCAAAAGCCTGACACGCACTTGAGCGAGATCGTGAACCTGGTGCAAGGCCCCGATTTTCCGACCGGCGGATTCATTCTTGGCCGCCAGGGCATTCTGGATTACTTCACCAAGGGCCGTGGGACGCTGAAGTGCCGCGCCAAGGCGGCGACGGAGAAGATCGGCAAGGACCGCGAAGCCATCATCGTCACCGAGATTCCCTACCAGGTGAATAAAGCGCGCCTGATCGAGGCGGCCGCCGCGTTGGTCAACGACAAGAAGATCGAAGGCATCTCGGAAATCCGCGACGAAAGCGACCGCGACGGCATGCGCATCGTCTTCGAGCTGAAGCGCGGTGAGCAGGCCGAAGTCATTCTGAACAACCTCTACAAGCACACGCAGCTGCAGGTGAACTTCGGCGTCATCATGCTGTCCATCGTCAACGGGCAGCCGCGCGAGCTGGGGCTGGCGGACGTTCTGAAGCGCTTCATCGATCACCGCATCGACGTCGTGCGCCGCCGCACGGACTACCTGCTGCGGAAAGCGCGCGAGCGCGAGCACATCCTGCTCGGATTCAAGAAGGCGCTGGAAAACCTGGATGCGGTAATCAAACTCATCCGTGCCTCGAAGACGCCCAAAGAAGCTCGCGACGGCTTGATCACCCAGTTCGAGTTCACCGAGCGCCAGGCCCAGGCCATCATCGAGCTGCAATTGCAGCGCCTGACCGGCATGGAGATCCAGAAAATTCTGGATGAACTGGTCGCGATTCAGAAAGAGATCGCCGAGTACCTGGAGATCCTGGGGTCCGACAAGAGACTGCGCGGCGTGATCGTGCAGGAACTGAAGGAAGTCCAGAAGGAGTTTGGCGACGAGCGCCGCACGCAGATCATCGAAGACACCGGCGAGATTCATCTGGAGGATCTGATCCAGGTGGAAGACGTGGCCGTGACGGTGACGCATGGCGGGTATCTCAAGCGCACGGCCGTGGACACCTACCGCCGCCAATCGCGCGGGGGCAAGGGCCGCATTGGCATGGGCACGCGCACCGAAGACGTCGTGGAACACCTGGTAGTCGCGTCCACGCATGCCTATCTGCTGGTGTTCACCACCAAGGGGCGCGTGTATTGGCTGAAGATTTACGAAATCCCCGATGCGGGCACGGCGGGCAAAGGCAAGCACGTTTCCGGCTTGATCAACCTCCAGCCCGACGAGGCCGTGAAGACGTTCCTGCCTGTCAAGGAATTCGTCGCCGGCCAGCACATCGTGATGGTCACCCAGCAAGGCGTTATCAAGAAATGCGAGCTCACTGAGTTCGACAACCCGATGTCGCGCGGCATCATTGCTCTTTCACTCGATGACGGTGACGAGCTGCTGGGGGCGCGCCTGACCAATGGCGACAACTACATCTTCCTCGGCACGCATGACGGTAAAGCCATTCGCTTCCACGAAAAAGATGTCCGGCCGATGGGCCGGCCAGCACGCGGAGTGCGTGCCATGGATCTGGCCGAGGGCGACCTCATCATCGGCGCCGAGGTGGTGGAGAAGGAAGGACTCATCCTTTCGATCTCCGAGAACGGCTACGGAAAGCGCACGGAGCTGGAGGAGTACCGGCTGACCGCGCGCGGCGGCAAAGGCGTCATCAACATGAAGGTGACGCCGAGGATCGGCAAGGTGGTGGCGATTCTTTCCGTGAAGGAAGACACCGACCTGATGATCATCACGCGCGACGGCAAGATCATCCGCCTTGAATCCGGCGAAATCCGCCAAGCCGGCCGCTCCACGCAAGGCGTGCGGCTGGTCCGCATGGAAGAAGGCGATCAGGTGGCCGCGGCGTCGGTGATTCCGGATGCGGGCGAAAACGGAGCGAACGGAAGCAACGGGCAGGACGACCTGCCCCTGCAATAGTGGTCCGGTGTAGCCAGCCGGATTACGGCCGTTGAACGGGGCGCAGAACGCTGACCTGCGCGCCGTGTTCCAATTCCGCGGCGCGGCGGATGTCTTCGCGCGCTCCATCGCGATCGCCGAGCGCGTGCCGGGCGACGGAGCGATTCCGGTAGGCGTTGGCGTACTCGGAATTCAGGCGGATCGCTTCGGAAAAATCGGCGAGGGCCTGGTCATATTGGCGCAGGCGCAGGCGGGCGTAGCCGCGCGCGTTGAACACGAGCGCATTGGCCGGATCCATTCGTAGCGCCTGATTGAACGCCTCCACGGCATCTTCAAACTTCTCCTGCTCGGAAAGGTCGCGGCCTTTGCGGTACCAGCGGTTGGCGTCTCTCAGCTTGTGAGCGACATCCAGGGTGGGGGTGGGCTGCTCGAGCGGATGGCTGGAGAGGCGCGTGGGCGCGGCGGAAATCGGCTGGGGCGCGCTCACCGCGACGGGCGCCCGGCGAATCGGACTCACAGCCGGCGTCGGAGGCGTTGGCGGGCGAACGGCTGGGGTTGCCGGCGCGGGCCGGACCGCAGCCACCAACTGCGACTGTGGTGCTGGAACCGGCGCGGCCTGGGGTTGCGGTGCAGATGCAGGCTGCGGCGGCTTTGCGACCGCGGCTTCCTTAGTCTGCATCATTTTCTGTGCTTGGGCCAGCAGCGCAGTGGTTTCCGACGGGCTCTGACCGATCAGCAGGGCGTGGTTGATGTCGTCCAAAGCGGGTTGGGTGGCGCCCGTCGCCAGATAGAACTCGGCGCGGCACACATAGCCCGCGGCATCGCCGGGTTTCAACTGAATCGCCTTGTAACAATCCTGCAGGGCCTTCGGGGCTTCGCCCCGGCTGCGATACAACGCCGCCCGGTCCAAGTAGGCTTTCTCCGAATTCGGCGCGAATTCGATGGCCTGGTTGTAGTCGTCCAGGGCCTCGTTGGTTTGACCCGCCTGCTGGTGCAGATTCGCCCGCAGCAGATAGCCTTCGGCGCTGTGCGGTGTTCGCTGGATGACCTGGTCCGCATCGGCGACCGCTTCCGCCGTTTTGCCCAGCGCCGCCTGCGCCAGCGCGCGTGTGGCATAAGCCTGAGAATTGTACGGCTGGATGGCCAGCGACCTGCTTATGTCTGCCACGGCGTTGGCGTAGTCGCCTAACGCGTAGTGGCAGTATCCGCGATGCAGTAAGGCCGAGTCGTTCTTGGGGTCCAGAGCGAGCGCCTCGGTGAACGCCTCCACCGCCGGACCGTACGCCTTCACGTCTTCCGACTTGCGGCCCCGGTCGTAAGCATCCCGCGCTTTTTGCCAGTTGGACGCGGAATCCGGGGAGGGCTTCGCGGCCGTGGACGCCGCCGACGGCGCGGCGGTTTCTTTGACCTTCTTCGCTTCCTTGGCTTCGCGAGCCAGTTCCTTCACCGAGGACTGGAGATCCTTGATCTGCTTTTGCAGCTGTGAAAGAGTCTGCTGGAGACCCAGGATGGCGCTGGTGATGTCCGGCTTCTGCACCTCATCGCTGACCAGCCACCCGCATCCGGCTACAAGCAGGACGAGGGCAGGGAGAATGTAGCGAAGACGCGACAACATGGCAGCCCGAATGCGAGAGAAAACAAGTATAACAGTTTTTGTGAAGCCTGTGACAGTAAGGTTAACGCCTAATTGACGGAACGAAAACACCTTAGCCGGCTAGCTGCCCAGTTCCTGGCGGATTTCCTGCGCCACGGCCCGCGCCTGTTCGACCGCCCCGATCTCGAAGCTGATCGCTCCAACCCGCGGGTGGCCGCCGCCGCCATAGCGTTCGCAGATGGTCGCCAGGTTATGCTCGGGCGGTTTGCGCGCCCAGGGGTTCGATCCCACCGAGACCTTGGTCCGGAAGCTGGAGGTGCTCACCGACACGGTGTACGTCGAGTCGGGGAACAGGTAGTAGGGGATGAACTTGTTGTAGCCTTCCAGGTGATCGCCGATCAAGTCGAAGAAGATCACGCCGTTTCCGGTTTGCGCGCGCTGGCGGATGATGTCGATGGAGCGGATGTGGCGCTCATGCAGCGGCGCGTAGATTTGCTGGATCTCCGGCTCACGGATGATCTCACTGAGCTTCCGATGCCGCATCCAGCGGATCATTTTGTGGATGATCTCGGACCCCTTGGAGTTTTCGATGACCAGCGTGAGTTGCATGGCGGGTTCGCGCAGTTCCACGGCCTCCTGCGCGCTGGCGTAGCGGGCGCCGTCGATGATGTCGGCCCATTCCACCAGTTCGGCCAAGTCCGGCGCTTCGTACCCGAACCTCTGGCGGGTGATCTCGGCGATGAACTTGGTGCAGGAACTATAGGACGGGTCGAAGAGTTTCTGGCCGCTGCGGTCCCGGCGGAAGTGCTCGGCGTCGGACGGGCTCAAGAACGCGCTCTGGTGATGATCGAACCACCAGGTGAGCCGCGGATTCGGCGAATACTTGAAGTCGACGATGGCATTGACGTCGCCGTCGAACAGGCTGTCTTCGAAAAGCTGGGAGGCTTTGTGCGCCAGGCCGGTGAACTCAAACTGCGCTTCGGGCGCGTACTTACCCTCATAGAAACGGCTGAAGAAAGCTGCCGACGCCGCCCCGTCGAAACAGTGATCGTGGTACAGGATCCTGACCAGCATGAACTGATTTCCACCGAAAGCAGGAAAACCATCCAGCTTGCAACAAGTGAGGGGGAAAATGCAAGTGGGCCTGGTAATTCTCCCGGCCGCGCTACTCGACGTTGTATTCGTTCCGTAATGCTTCCAGGTTCTTCATCGCCAGCGAATGGAACGGGCTGTCCATCGCGGCGCAGAGCTTGCTGAATTTCGCGGCCTCGAGGGCGCGCGCTTTGTCGCCTAGTTCGGCGGCCAGGGCATAGTTATCGTAGCCGAGATAAAAATAGGCTGCGGCCAGCAGCCGGGGATTCTGGCTCACGTACTCCAACGCGTCGCGCAGGTAGCGATCGGAAAGCGCGTAGCGGGCTTGCTTGCCGTAAACTACGCCGGCCATCCAGTCGGCCCATCCGGTGAACTTGGCTTTCTTCCGGGCCCAATCTTCCTCGCTCATCTCTTGCGGCTTGGACTTGGTTTGCATGAGATCGAGAATCCGCAGCGAGTAGCTCAACACGCGCGGCAGGTCCCGATCCAGGCTCATGTAGTGATCCGCGATCGTCATCAGGAAGTCCACATTGTCGGGGTCCTTCTCCAGGCCCTCTTCAGCCAGCTGCAGGGCTTTTTCCGGATTGAGCGACGCCAGGTCGATCACCGACGGCTTTTTGGCGAGAGCGAGGAAGGTGCTCTGCGGATTGCGCTGCTGGATCGCCTGGACCAATTGATCGCGCTTCTGGTCGTCCGTCTCCTTGGTGGCGAGCGTGGCGAGGCTGAACTCGGAGTAGCCCTGGACGCGTTTGGCGAATTCCATCTGCTTGGCCCACTCGGCGGCGTCGTCCGGGCCGGCCGGCTGGGGATGCTGCAGCGTGCCGGCGGCCAAATCCCACGCCAGCATGGCATACTTCGCGCTCAAATCCGGATTGTTCAACGCTTCCGCGGCCTGGAGGGCGTCGTAAGCGGAGTCGTCATCGTTCGGATCCACGGCCAGCAGGGCATCGGCGGTGGCGAGGACTTTGTCGTACTGCTTGGCATCCAGGTAAATCGGAAGCAATTGTTCATACACCCAGGCGATGGACGTAGCCTTGGGATATTGCGCCACATATTTCTCCAGCAGCGCCAGCTTACGCGGTACAGTGGGTTCCTGCTCGATGCGCTGCAACAGGATTCCATCCTGGCTTTCCGGATCGACGTCCAGCTTGTGCCGGTCCGCTGCCAGCGCGCCAAGGGCGGCCAGCAGGGCCAACGCCGGAACACAAAGCTTCATGAGTCTCCCTCCTGTATGTTGAGGAACGGGCAACCATTCAAGAAGCTCGGATTGTCCCGGGGCGAACTTTAGCGGTCTACCTTAGGACATTGGTACCGCGAACAGCCTAGCCGGAGACGGTAGGAGCGGCGCGAGAGGCTCCCTCCAGGTCGCGGCTCAGAAGCTGAGCGCTTCCTGAAGTGTGTTCGCGGCTGCTTCCAGCGCGTCCGGCGAGGGTAAGCTGCCTTGCGCCATCGCGGCGTTGCCGCCGCCACGACCTCCGGCCTGCGTGAGCGCGCGTTTCAACAGGTCGCCGGCGTGGATGCCGCTATCTTTCGAAACGGCCAGCAGGATGGACGGCGGATGCGCGCCCACAGCCAGGAACACGGCGCGGGAACCTTCGGCGAAGGATTGGGCTTCGGGGCGGAGATCCTCGGACAGCGCTTCCATGCGGCGCATTGCGCGCCGAATGCCGTCCGCGCCGGGCGGAGTGTCCGCGTAGACTGCACGGCCGCGGAGCTGCGCCAGTTCGGTAGCCAGCTTCCGCCGCGTCCGGTCGGCCTCCACCAGCTTTTCGCGTTGCGTCTCCACCAGCGACGGCGTTTCATCCAGGGGCGCGGAAAAAACCCGGGCGATTTGCGAAAGCGCTGCAAAGTCGGCCTGGGCGCGGCCGATGGCCCGCATGCCGCAAACAAACTCGATGCGCAGGTTGCCGCGAACGCGCTCCAGCTGGCGAATCAAGACCGCCCCGATTTCCCCGGTGGCGCGGACGTGCGTGCCGCCGCAGGCGCTGCGATCCAGATCCTGAATGGAGACGATGCGAATCAGCCCCGTGCGCTCCGTCGGCTTGCGCAGATCCAGGTCCTCGGAAGAATGCTGGTACGTCACGTTGATCGGGCGATTTTCGAAAACAATCTGATTCGCGCGCCGCTCGGCGTCCCGCAGCTGTTCTTCGCTGAGCACGCGGCTGACGTCGATGGTGCTGGAGCCAGCGCCCAGATGAAAGCTGACCGTAGGCGCGTCGAACCGCTCGACTAAGACCGCCGAAAGCAGGTGCTGGCCGGTGTGCTGCTGCATGTGATCGAAACGCCGTTGCCAGTCGATGCGGCCGGCCACTTCGGAAGCAGCCAGCGGCGCGCGCAGCACATGCGCGATCCGATCCTCCTCGTCGATCACTTCGGCGACCTCCACGTCGCCGAGGCGCCCGAGATCGAACGGCTGGCCGCCGGAGGTCGGGTAGAAGGCCGTGCGGTCCAGGTAGACGCGCAGGCGGTCCGGGCTTGAATCCACCACGCGCGCCTGGAACTCGGCGAGATAACTGTCCTGATAGTAGAGACGCTCCGTCATTGCACCGGCAGTTGTACTACGTCGCTGGCGACGTTGTCCACCGTCAAGGTGAGTGCGGTGGTGCCGGACTTCAGCCCGGACGGAATTTGGACGTTGACCTGATACAGACCGACGAAACCCGGCGTGAGGCCGACGAACTGCGGCGTGGCGCAAGGCGGTGTAAAGAAAGGCGTCGGAGTGCCAAAGCATACCGACGTCGGAACCTTGATTTCGGCCAGCGGGCTGCTGGGCGAAGCGGTGCCGGAAGAAACTGGAGGCGAGGTGGGTCCCAGGCCGATGGTGTAAATCACCACCACGTCGCCCGCCGCCACGGGACTTCCCGGAATGCCGGTCAGCGCGCCCTGGGGCGTGGTCAGGATCGCGTAAGGACCGCCGTTGAGCAGCAGGAAGCGCGGCGCGCGGGGCGCGATGTTGATGTAGGCCTGGTTGCCCGGCTGGCTGTTGCGCACGATCTGCACGGTGCCGTCGCCGGTGGCCGCGTCAATGGGAATCTCAAAGTTGATCTGTCCGGGCGACACGTAGTACAGCGGCGCCGCGCTGCCGTTCACCAATACCTGGACAGTCCCCAGGGTGTTTTGAAGCGGCAGGCTGCCGGCCTGGGCCGGATCGCCGTAGGTGAATTGATCGCCGAAGACGGCCACGATGTCGCCCTGCGCGAGCGCTTCACCGCTGGCGAACGTTCCGTTGTTCACGACTCCGCCGGCATAGGCGACCGGAGGCGTGGATTGTTCCACGGTAAGCTGCACCGGGATGACTACGCTCGCGTTGGCGGCATTGCTGGCGACGGTGACCGTGCCGGTGTAGACGTTGGGCGCCAGACCCGTCGGGTCGGCCGTGACGGTGAATCCGCCCGTGACCGTCGCGGCGCTCAGCCAGGTCCCGCTGGATGTCGCCGCGGCCGTAACGCTGGAAACGGTGAGCATGCCCTGGCCGCTGTTGATAGCGGCCAGCGTGGCGGTTTGC
The DNA here is from genome assembly GCA_035508055.1 of Bryobacteraceae bacterium. Classification (GTDB taxonomy): domain Bacteria; phylum Acidobacteriota; class Terriglobia; order Bryobacterales; family Bryobacteraceae; genus Palsa-89. The sequence goes on from DATJNO010000011.1 coordinate 8,804, forward strand.
TTGTTGGCGCCCTGGGCGATCTGGAAGTTCAAAGCGGTCGAGCTGGTTTCGAGAATGGGCTGCGTGGTCACGTTTAGCACCACCGCGATCTGCTTGTTGTCCGGCGGGAAAGAAGAATTGGAGATTGTGATGGTCCCGTTATAGGCGTTGGCGGCCATGCTGCTGGCGGCGGTGAGGGTGACGGTGGCGCCTCCGCCTTTCTGGACGGTTGCGGCCAACCAGGGAGTATTGGCGCTGACCGAAGCCTTCGCGTTGGCGCCGGTTGCGAAGCTGGTGGAAACCGTGCCGCCCGGCGCCAGATAAAACTCCAGCTGGCTGGGGACGCTTCCGCCCACTGCGACGGTCACCGTAATGTTTTGCGGCGCGTCGATGGCGCTCGAATCCGTGACCGTGACGACGCCCGTGTACGATCCATTCGCCAGCGAAGCCGTATTCAGCGCCAGCTGAATCGGGGTACAGCCGCCGTGCAGGCCGCAAGTGGTTGCCTTTTCGACGGTCGGAACCAGCCAGGACATATTGGACGAAACGGACAGGTCGAGTGTGCCGCTGGCGCCGACGTTGTACGCGTTGGCGACCTGGGTGGTTCCATTGGATCCGGGCGCAACCAGAACGCTGAATGAAGTCTGATCGAGACTCAGGCGCGGCGTGCCGCTCAGCACGGAAGCCAGCAGAAGAAGCAATCCGCCGTACCGCGCGCTGGAAGAGTACATGTAAGTCAATGCAAGCTCCTTGGTTTCGAAGAAAAATGAATCAACAGCGGAAATGGACCTGCGCGGCAGGGAAGTTGGAAGCGCGGGCAGCCAATCCAGCCGCTGCAGGTTGCCTACCATTCTTGCAAACCACGGAGGCGCGGTGCAGGAACAATCCACGCGGGAACCGTTTCGCCACAAAGGGTGAGGCGCCGGGAAACAGCGGTCAATGACAATCCGGTGTCAGCTGCCCTGCTTGGGCTCGTCGATGCTGAAGCTGGCAGTCAGAAACTGCCAGTCCGGCAGTTCGTAGGCGCGCATCTTGGTGGGAACGTCCACGGAGACGTCGCGCAGCTCCGAGGGGCCGAGCTTGGGAACCTGCGCCGGAAACGTGATGAGCGGCGGATCGCCCGGCTTGGCCGCCGAGGTGCTGAGGTGGACGGTCAATTTGACGTCGCCGATATCGCCTTCGGAATGGTTCACGATGCCGAACTGAATGATGAGATGGCCCGGGCTGCGCTCGCGAATCCGCAGGCCGACGAGTTCAATGTACTTGGCGAGTTCGTTGGAAGTGTTGCTGGCGGTGAAGTGGGGTGGGACCGTGGTACCGGCGGTGGCAGCCTTGACTTGCTTGCTCGATGAGGAACACGAGACGCAGGCAAGCAGGCCCAGCAGGAGCAGAGTGAGCCTCATGAAAGCCATCATACCAGCGCAGACGGCCGCTGCCCGGCGCGGTGCCATACTGAAGGGTGATGGCGCGAACAACGCTGGTTTGCTTCCTGATGGCCGCGGCGTCGCTGGCGGCGGAATCGGGCGCGGGGCTGCACTGGAACACGCCTTCCGGCTGGAAGGCGGAAGCGCCGCGGCCGATGCGTCTGGCCACCTACACCATCGCTGCGGCGGCGGGCGACAAAGCCGGCGGAGAATGTGGCGTGTATTACTTCGGCCCCGGACAAGGCGGCAGCGTGGAAGCGAACCTGGACCGGTGGATCGGCCAATTCCTGCAGGGGGATGGCAAACCGTCCCGCTCGGCGGCTAAAATCGAAACGCGAACGGTGCATGGATTGAAGATCACGAGCGTGGATGTTTCCGGAGCGTACACCGGAATGGGCGGGCCGATGGCTAAACCAGGGCCGGCCGTGCCCGGCTACCGCTTGTTGGGCGCCATCGTCGAGGGCCCCAAGGGGTCCGTGTTTCTTAAGTTTACGGGTCCGGAGCGAACCGTGACGCGCAACCGGGCTGCTTTTGACCGGATGCTGGCGTCGTTTGAGCCGGCGGGATAACCGAAACTTGGATCCTGGCGTGCGATGAGATAATCAAAGGCAAGCAGGATGTTCAAAACCGTACGGGAACAGATTGACACGATTTACCGCGGCGATCCCGCGGCGAAAAGCACGCTGGAAATCTTTTTCTGTTATCCCGGTTTTCATTCCATCCTCTTGCACCGGCTGGCGCACAAGCTACATCAGGCGGGTTTCATCCTGCTGGCGCGCATTGTTTCGCAGTTCAATCGTTCGACGACCGGAATCGAAATCCACCCTGGCGCCAGGATTGGGCGGCGCTGTTTCATCGATCACGGCATGGGCGTGGTGATCGGTGAGACCGCCGAAATCGGTGACGATGTGCTGCTCTATCAGGGCGTGACGCTGGGTGGAACGGGCAAGGAGAAGGGAAAGCGCCATCCGACGCTGGGCAACAACGTTGTGGTCGGCACCGGCGCCAAGATTCTGGGCAACATCACCATCGGTAATCACGCCCGGATCGGTGCGGGTTCGGTGGTGATCCGCTCCGTGCCGGATAATTCCACTGTGGTCGGGGTGCCCGGCCGTGTCGTGCGCATGCGCGTGGATGCGGGCGATAATCTGGAGCACGGCATTTTGCCCGATCCCGAGGGCCAGCTCATCGACGATCTCACCAAACGCGTGGAGCAACTGGAGGCACAGATCAAGTTGCTGGCCGAAGAGCGCCTGGCGCCGAGGCGATGAGCGTTCTTCGCGGGCTCGTGTTCTGTCTCCTGGGCGCGATGGCGCTCGCCGCCGCCACTCCGCAAAAGTACACCTATTGGGTGCAGCCCTGCGCGCGGGCGTCCGCGGCGTGCCAGCCGGGCGATCCGCAACTCGCTGACTGGGCGTTGGAGGCTTGGCAGCGGGCGGCGGGCGGAGCACTGGAGTTCACGGAGGTGAGCGATCCGGCGAAGGCGCGCATCAAATTGTACTGGGCCACCGCCGAACTGGGTTTGTATGGCGAGACCAGGCCTGTGGACTTCCATGGCCAGGTAGGCGCGGAAGTCTACGTTCTGACGGCGCCTCTGCGGACGAAGGATGATCCGCTGCTGCGCGACGCCATCGTCTATTTGACCTGCCTGCACGAGAGCGGGCATGCGCTGGGCCTGTCGCACACGGCCGATTTCGCCGACATCATGTACAGCTTCCAGTTCGGAGGCGACATCGATGAATATTTCGGGCGGTACCGCCGGAAACTGGCGACGCGCGGGGATATCGAGAAAAACTCCGGGATGTCGGCGCGGGACCGCCAGCGGCTGCTGGCGATTCTGGCGAACTGAACTCAGTGCGAAGCGGGAGCGTCGCTGGTGGGGGCTTGCAGCGGGTAATGCGCGCCTTCAGGGATCGGCGCCAGCATCTGTTCCTTGCGGTAAATCAGCGTGGAGGTATTGTAGCTGGCGATTTCGAAGCCGTGGCCGTGCGTGATGGCGTCGGTGGGGCAGGCCTCCACGCAGTAGCCGCAGAAGATGCAGCGGCTGTAATCGATGTTGTAGACCTGGGCGTAGCGTTCGCCGCCGCTGATGCGCAGTTGGTCGGTGTTTTCGGCGGCTTCGATATAGATGCAGTCGGCCGGGCAGGCCGCCGCGCACAGGAAACAGGCGACGCACTTCTCCAGACCGTTTTCGTCGCGTTGCAGCACATGCACGCCGCGGTAGCGTTCCTGAAACTTGGGCGGAGCATCCGGATAATCTTCGGTGATGGTGGGATTCATCATCTCCCCGAAGGTGATGCTCATGCCCTTGGCGAGCGCGGCGGCATGTTCAAACGCTTCAAATATTTTGGAAGCCATTTTCGCTTTCTATTATCGCAGGTCCCGGACCGGGACTAGTTCTTCGATCCTCAACCCGCCTTCCATTCGGGGACATTCTCGGCCGGCCGGAAGATCTGGATCCCGGCGCGTTCGCCGAGCGCCACCAGGTCGCCCTTGGAAAAGCCGCTGAACGATTTGCTGATGGCGCCGTCGGACTCCAGCACAAACAGCGCGGGAACCGATGAAATACCGAAGGCGTTGCTGGCCGGATAATCCTGGCTCTCCGGGTCGACCAGGGTGGGGAAGGTCACGCCAAAGCGCTGATTGAATGCGCGCGTCGCGCCGGCGTCGTCCTGCGAGATGCCGACCACCTGCAAGGATCCCCCGGCCGCGAGGCGCTGCAGGTAGGGAGTGGTGAGCTGGCACACCGGGCAACTGATCTTGTAGAACATCAGCAGCGCGGGTCCGCGTTGAAGGATCTGCTCCAACGAATGCGGCTCGCCGTCGAGTCCGGTGAGCTGGAAGGCCGGCGCTTTCGATCCGGCGGCCGCCATGCCCTTCCTCTTGTGACCGAACATCAGCTCCTATGCGCCTTCTTTTTGCTGTTGCACGAAGCTGAGGATGTCAAAGTGCTTGACTTCGCGCTCGGGGAAAAAGCTGTTCACCGCGTCCTGTTCCTCGCCAAAGATCTGAAACACGGTGGAGAGCTTGGTGAGCAACAGAAGCTCGATGTTGCGGCGGTTGAGATTCTCCAGCTTCATGGTGCCGGCGGCCTTTTGCAGGGAGGTGAAGCAAATCACCATCATGCCCAGGCCGGTGCTATCGATGTAGTCGACGTCCTTGAGGTTGAGGATGATCCGGGTGTGACCCTGGGCCATTTCGCTGTTCACCTTTTCGCGCAGCAGCGAAGCCCCTCCCACGGCAAGCTTCCCGTTCAGATCGAAAATCACCACGCCTTCGCGCTCGCGCGCTCCGATGTCCAGTTGGGCCATGCAGTCTCTAGTGTACCCGCTCGGCGAGAGGCGCCGGGGGGAGCTCGGCCGGGGCCGGCGCCAACCGGCCAACGGGCAAGGTGACGGCGAAGCGCGTCCCCTGCTGCAACTTGCTCTCCACCTCGATCGTTCCGCCATGGGCCTTCGCGATCCAGGCGACGAAGCTGAGGCCCAGCCCCAGGCCCTTGTCCGGATCGGCGGAAGGAACGCGATAGAAGCGGTCGAAGATGTGCGGCAGGTGATCGGGCGAGATTCCGACGCCGGTGTCTTCGACGACCAGCTTGACCTGTTCGAAGCCAGGCGTGAGGCTCACCTGGACGCGGCCGCCGGCCGGCGTGTACTTGATGGCGTTGCTGAGCAGATTGGAAACCAGCCGTTCGATCTGCGTGCGGTCGGCATAGAGGCGGCAGCTCGCGGGCAGTTGCGCCGAAAGCTGGACTCCCTGCGCTTCGGCGGGGATCTGGTGCTCGTCCACGATGCCCCGGATGAGCAAGGCAATATCCAGCTCGCTTTTTTGCAGGGCCAACTGGCCCGATTCAGCCTGGGACAACAGCAGCAGCGCCCGCACGATGTTGGAGAGCCGCTCCACTCCTTCCAGCGCGTTGGCCATCGCTTCGCGGTGTTGTTCCACGGTCTGCGCGGTAAACAGCGCCACTTCCAGCTGCCCGCGCACCACGGTCAGCGGCGTGCGCAGTTCGTGCGAGACGTCGGTGGAGAACTGGCGGACCTGTTCGAAGGAGAGATTCAACCGCGTCATCATATGATTGAAAGCTTCGATCAGACGGTCCAGTTCGTCGCCGGCGTGGCGCATGGGGATCTGAAGGTCGAGGCTGGAGTGGGTGATGCGCTGCGCCGCTTCGGCGACGGAATTCACGGGCCCCAGGGCGCGCCCGGCCAGGAACCAGCCCAGCAGGCCGCTGAGCACGATCACCAGCGGCACGACACTGAAGTAATTCCACGTGAAATCGTACAGGACTTTGTCGTTCTGATCGATCGCACGGCCGATGGCCAGATAATAGTCGTTGCCGCGCTCATCGATCATCAGGCCGGAGCGGATCATGTAGCGGATGCCTTTGGGATCCGTGCGGATGCGCGTGGCTTTTTGGCCGGATTTCAAAACCGCCTGGATTTCGGCGGGCGAATCGAGGCCGAGCGAATCGTAGATCTCCGAGTGCTGCAGCACATGTCCCTGCGTGTCGGCGAGCAGGTAGACGCGACGCAACCGTTCCACCGTAAAGGACTCGTCGGGGTCGTGCGGGTCGTAGAACCAGTCCGGGCCGATGGGGCCGGTGCGCAGATAACCCTTCACCGCGCCCCATTCCTCGTCGAGCACGCTCTCCATCTCCGATTGGAAGGTGGCGTTCAACGTCTGGCGGAAAACGATGCCCAGCAGCACCAACAAAACGGTGAAGAAGATGACGTAGCTGAGCGCCAGGCGGAAGCGAAGCCCGCGGGCGAAACGCCACAGGCTGCGAGCGCCGGTCATGAGGTTTGCTCGACCAGGTTCTCAGCCGGCTTTTCGGGCGTGTCCAGCATGTAGCCGATGCCGCGGACGGTGTGAATCATCTTCACCGGAAACTTGTCGTCGATTTTGCTGCGCAGGTGGCGGATATAAACGTCGACGATGTTGGTGAGACCGTCGTAATCCATGTCCCAGACATGTTCGACGATCATGGTGCGGCTGAGCGGGCGGCCGCGGTTGCGCATGAGGTATTCCAGGATGCTGAATTCCTTGGGCGCAAGCTCGATGTTTTCATTGGCGCGCGTGACTTTGCGCCGGATGCAGTCCAGCGCCAGATCGCCGACCTGGAGGCGCTCGGGAGTGGGCTGGCCGCGGCGGAGCAGGGCACGGGCGCGGGCGAGCAGTTCCACAAAGGCGAACGGCTTCACCAGATAATCGTCGGCGCCCAGTTCCAGGCCTTTGACGCGGTCGTCCAACGCGTCGCGCGCGCTCAGGATCAGAACGGGCGGGCTGGATTTGCGGTTGCGGATTTTCTGCAGGACGGTGAGCCCGTCCGTGTCGGGGAGCATCAGGTCGAGGATGATGAGGTCGTACTCGGTACCGTGCACCAAATCGATGGCGGCGTTTCCGTTGCCCGCCACGTCGACGGCGTAGCCGGCGCTTTCCAGGCCGCGGGAGAGGAAGTCCTGGATGCGCTTCTCGTCCTCGACGATGAGAATTCTCATAGACTACGGTTCTATCTAGATTAAACCACTGTGCGCGCGTTCCGGCTATCCGCGAACAGCTCCACCGGACGGAGCAGCCGCAAAGGATGGACCTTGCCCGTGGACGTAATCTCGGGCTCTTCCCGGACCACCTGGAAGCCGTGGCTGAATCTCCACAGGCGCTCGGAGAGGCTGCCACCGGACATGCTGCTGAGCCGGCTCAGAAAGAACTCTTCGACTTGTCCAGGATCGATTCCCCGGACGCGGGGGCTGACGCGCAGGCGGACCTCGCTTTGCAGGGCCCCGTCGATTTCGGCGAGCTGATAATCGCCGGGAGAGCCCCCGAAGCGCTCCGGCAGCGCGGTTTCGACCAGTACGGCCAGGTCATGGCCGGCAATCAACATTCCCTGGCTGGTGACTTTTCCGTTGCTGAAAATGTTCCGGGCCTGCATGCTGAAGCCAAGGCGCTGGAATTCGCAGTCGCAGGTTCCTTCCTCGATGACCGCGCTGTCGCCGATCCCCGTATTAATTAGGATGCGCGGGCCCCAAGGCAGCAGGTTCGTGACAAACAGGGCGTTGGGCGTGGCGTCGTCGAGGCGATGCGGCAGCAGGATGTTGCTGTCTTCATAGAGGTGCACGGAATCGCCGTCGGTCATCCCGGTGCAGGCAAAGCCAAACTCTCCGAACTCGGTAGCGCCATAGCGGGTACACACGCCGGCGCCAGCGCTTTCGATGGTGGCGCGTTTGAGAGCGCTGAGCGGCTCGCCTGATACGCTGAACAGCGTGCCCCGGATATCCAGGGCGCTGTCGCGCGCGGCGACCGCGATCCGAGTGGCCATGCTGACCGTGGTCCGGACATAAGCGGGGCGGCCCTTGGCGCGATAGTGCGCCAGGCATTCGGCCACCGGAGTGAAATCGTTAGGCGGCAGGAACTCCGGATAACGCGCGGCGCCGCCGAGCAATTTCATTTGCGAAACCAGCAATGCCGTCATCGCCCGATAGGGCGAAGCCAGGGCGGCCGAGCCGGCGGCAAACCAACGATCCACCGGCACGCCCAAACGGTCCCAAGTCACCAGGCGCCGGACCGGCCACGTAGACGGAAGGATGGCTCCCACCAGCACACGCGCCCGGGCGCGCACATGCATGACCTCGATTTCGAGGGTTTCATGGCCTTCCTGGTAGCGCAGAAATTGATTGCCGACATTCGTGACGAATGGCCGCCCGCTGCTGCCGCTGGTGGATTGGGGATTGATGCCCCGCCCCCACGGATTGCTCCAATCCGCGGGCTTTCTGGCGATGTGGGCGCCGTGGCGCACCAGCTCGGTGCGGCCGCGAAACTCCTCGTGCGTGACATACACGCCCGCCTCCAGCAAGCGCGCGAGGGTTGCTCGCAGTCCGTTCTTTTGAACGCCCGCTTCGAGATCGGCATACGAGCAACCGGCGAGATCGAAAAGCCGACGGTAGGGATGGTTTTTCCGGCCTAGCACATGGCGCGCGAGATGAAGGAACCGTTCCTCGCGGTGATGCAACTGCTCGCGAAGGGCCGCCATCGCGCTACGTGCCTCCTGCCTCGGGGCGCACTGATACCGGGCGAGGCCGACGGCCGCGCGCGCGTAATACGACACGTCCTGCAGCATGCCCACGACCCCTCCGATGCCGGCGCCGCTTATATGGGGGTTCCTGGCGCGGGCGTCCGAAGCACGCCGCGCCGGACGTTCAGTAATTCGACTGCTCGGTCACTACACTAACGCCGTTGGACGGCGCGTCCACGGCTTGCCTTTCTCCTGGGAGACCGCTTCCACGTCCTTCACATAGGCGCCGGCCTGTGTCAGGACATGGTGCAGGTCGTTGCCGATGCTGATCAGTGAAAAGTCCTTGTCCAGAAACTCGCCGACGCGCGAGGTGCCAAACAGGAACAGGCCGAGAATCACGTTGTTTTTCTTGGCGGCCGCGCGAAGCTTGTCGGTGGCGGCTTGCAGCTCGGGCGAGGTGTACATGTCCGGGAACTTGTATTTTTCGTAGAGGCCCATGGACATGCACAAGTCATTCTGGCCCAGGAACAGCAGGTCGACGCCGGGCACGGCCGCGATCGCGTCGATGTTCTTGATACAGTCAGCCGTTTCCACTTGCAGGGCGACGATGCCGTTTTCGTTCCAGCCGCCGGCATAGCCGAGCAGACCCGCTTTGTTCATGCTGCGCTGGGGGAAATACACCGAGCGCGTGCCTACCGTGGGATACTTCGCGCAACTCACCGCCTGCCGTGCTTCGTCGGCGGTGTTGATGTACGGCACCAGCACACCGTCGGCGCCCATATCGAGAGACTGCTGAATGCCGCCGCGGTCATGGTAGCCGGCCACACGCACCAGGGACTTGGCTCCGCCATTGGCGATGCCCGCCAGCATGGCGGACAGTTCCACGTTTCCCATCGGCCCGTGCTGCGTATCCACCAGCAGCCAATCGTAGCCGCTGTGCGCCAGTTGCTCGGCGACCGTCGGGCTGTGCGCGTTCAGGAACAGCCCCAGCTTCGGCTTGCCCTCGCGCAGTTGCTTCTTAAACTCAGCTCCACTGAGTGCTTCACTCATTCGATGATTTCTCCTGGGTTCCGGACAGGGGACTTGGGCAGCCGGATGACCACCTGGTTCCGGATCAGTCTTTAAGTTTCTCCGGCCTTCAAAGAAGTATACACTGTCGCAACCGAATGCCTCCGGAGCGGAGCACTCAGGGCGCGAGGCGAGCCTTGAGCAGTGGATGGCGAGGGGACGAGTCGACTGTTTCCAGCGTGCCGCCATCCTTCAGGATCCGTCTGCGCAGTCCGCCCCTGCGACTGGGATAGAACAGGAACACTCTTCCGGGAGCGGCGAAGTCCTTGTATGCAACGACGGGCACGCCCAATTTGGCGAATTCGCCAACCGGAAACGTCGACTGGGGAGCAGCCTTTACGAAAAGCAGCCGCGGCTGGAGTGGCTCGGGCGTGTAATACCAGATCTCCAGGTAGGCGATCACATCGTCCATCACAACCGGACCGTTCTGAAGCCGCTGCTCCAATCCGGGGAGGCGGAGAAACGGATTTTTGAAATGACCGGGCTGCGTCATGAGGTAGATGAAGGGCGCGAGGGCGCCGAGAGCACAGGCTAAGCCGATGGCCGAGCGTTTGCCTGCCCAGTGGGCCGCTAAGAACGAACCCAAAAGGGCGTATCCGGCGACGGCCGGCGCGGCGTAGCGGTTGCTGAAAGCGTGGGGCGGGACGGCCAATGCGATGGAGACAGCGGCAACGGGCGTCAACAGGAGAATCGCCGCGGCGATCCATTCGTGGGCCGGAATCCTGGCGGGTTCGTTTCCGCGTGGCATCTCCTTGCGGGTTCCCAGCAAAAACCAGGCGGCCAGCAGCAGCGCCGCGGGAATCGCAAACGCCAAGAAGACACGGAACTCAATGCGGTAGAAATCCACAAAGTCGAGCGGGGTCGCCCGAAGTTCCGCATAAGGAGTCCAGCTTCCGAGGCCGTGCAAAATCACGAACAGGAAGGCGGCCAGCGGCGTCGCGCCCAGGGCGAAGGCGCTCCAAACCGGCCAGTCGATGCGGCGGCGCTGGTAGTCGCGATATGCCTCCGCGCCGGCCAGGGGCAGGCCGATCAGCACACCCCAGTATTGGAAGGAAATGGCGGCGGCGATCCCGAGAGCTAATCCCACCAGCGCCCACCCGCGCCGGGTGTTTTCCGTTGCCGCCTGCCAGCAAACCAGGGCGATTCCCGAGAATCCGAGTACGAAGGCGTAGCTGCGAGCTTCGTAAGAGTAGGATTGAAAAGCGCTGGCGTAAGGGAGCAGCAAGGCCATCGAGGCGAAAAAGAAGCTGACGCGCCGCCGCGCGAAGAAAAACAGGCACAGGCAGAAGACCCAGAACGCAATCATCACCGGGATTCGGAAGGCGACCTCCCCGTGCCCGGCCAGCTTGTCCGTCAGATAGAACACAACATGGCTGGCGGGCGGCATCCAGTCGACGTCGCCTAAGGCATGCAGGGCGGAGGAAAGAGTGGACTGGCGCGCTTCGAGCAGCGTGAGAATCTCGTCGTACCAGAACGGCTTTGCGTGAGCGCGCAACGCTGTTCCGGCAAAATAGGCAAGGCTCCAGAGGGTCAGGACCCAGGCCTGATGGCGCTCCAGGAATCGCTCGAGGGCGGCGGCCCGGGCCTCGATTTGCCAACCCGTGGTTTCCGGCTGCTGCGCCGTTGCCTGCAGTTCCATAACACGCTTACTTCAAATGGGCGAGCATTAACACACCGTATCCGGCGGGCTTCTCGATGGTCAAGCTTCCGCCGTGCCTCAATATACTGCGCTGGATTCTGTCGACCTTGAGGGCGTACATTTGGAACTCCTTCCCTGGTAGAGCAAAACTATCGTAGGAGAGGACTGGCACGCCTACCTTAGGGAATTCGGTCACAAAAGGACCGTTCAGGGTGAATTTCACTCTCGGTTCCAGCCACAGGAACA
>DATJNO010000012.1:0-51011 GCA_035508055.1 Bryobacteraceae bacterium
GGTGGGCTAGGCCATGGCCGACGGCATTACCCGCATTGCAGTCGAAGGCTTCAAGTCGATCGCCAAGCGGCAGGAGATCGAAATCGCGCCCCTGACAATCCTGGCCGGGGCGAACAGCTCCGGCAAATCGAGCATCATGCAGCCACTGCTGTTGCTTAAACAGACGCTGGAAGCGCCCTATGATCCGGGTCCGCTGAAAATTGACGGTCCGAATGTAATCTTCACAAGCGCGAAGGAGTTCCTATCGAGTCAGAACGAGACACAGAAACTTGGCGTCGAGATTCCTTTTCGTGGAGACACCATCGCTTTAGCTTTCGAAAAGACGACTCCCACATCGATGCTTGACGTCCTAGAGCAACGATGGACGCACGATGGCCGGCCATACACGCTGCGCTCCGATTCGCCTGGAGTCGCGCGTGACCGTTGTTTTCTACGGCCCGAGACGGGGAACGATGTGAGCGCGAGATTAGAGGCCGCTGTCAGGGCGGGCGGCCCTCCCATCTCCTTTCTCCAGCAGCTAATCCAAAAATTGATCCACGTTCCAGGACTGCGAAGTACGAGAGGACGGCAGTATCCTGCGGCGAGCACCGGACCAATGTTTCCTGGGACCTTCGACTATTACCACGCAAGTGTGATCAGACAATGGTGGAAAGAGGATCCGAACGGGCCCCAGCAACTGGAAGACGATCTCTCCCACATGGGTCTTGCCCGGATGGTGTTAGCGAAGCCGATTAGCGAGGTCGCTATTGAGCTATATGTTGCTCTTGAGGACTGCCCCCGCCGCATCGACAACATCGCTGACGTCGGCTTTGGCGTGTCTCAAGCTTTACCGGTATTGGTCGCTCTACGCGCTGCCGAGCCTGGACGACTCGTTTACCTCGAAGAGCCGGAAATCCACCTCCATCCACGCGCGGTAACCAAACTTGCCGACATCCTCGCCGGTGCGGCCAAGCGAGGCGTGCGGGTCGTCGCCGAGACCCACAGTGCCCTTCTGCTGCGGGCCATTCAAACCCTCGTGGCGAAGGGCGATCTCGACCCGAACCAAGTGAGACTCCACTGGTTCAACCGCGACGCCAGCGGGGTTACCAGCGTGAGCAGCGCCACACCGGACGCCAATGGTGCCTTCGGAGATTGGCCTGAGGATTTTGGAGACGTCGCTCTCCGGTCGGAGCAAGAATACCTCGACGCCGTCGAGGGCCGCCTGACCCGCTAAATGGCCGCCGTCTCCAGGCGGTTGGTGATCGATGCCTCCGTCGCGTCCGCCGCGGGCCTCACCATGAACCCCACCTCTCGCAGATGCCGAGAGTTCCTCCAGGCCGTGCTCCGCATCAGTCACCGATCCACGATGACGCCTGTGCTCAGAGAGGAATGGCGGCGACATCAGTCCCTGTTCGCAGCCAGATGGCTAGCGGAGATGCGGAGTAAGGCGAAAGTAGTAGAGATTGCGGATGTTCGCAACGAGGAACTGCGTGCCCAGGCGCCGCTAAGCCTCTCAACTCAGAAGGATCTGCACCTCATCGAAGCGGCGCTGCCGACCGACAGGATCGTGGTCTCGTTGGACCAAAGGGCACGGGAGGAACTCGCGGTCCAAGCCGCAGCGGACGTGATGTGGGTCGATCCAGTCGACGAGGGAGGCCACGTGATCTACTGGTTGAACAAAGGCGCCGAGCCGTTTGAGGAGTGGAAGCTGCGGGCCCGCTAGCGAACGGCAGGCAACAAAAAAGGCCCCGATCTCTCGGGGCCGTTTGCATGAACCCTAAACTGACTGCGAGCCCTCTCGGGGCGCCAACGCTTATTTCTTCTTCTTGGCGGGCGCTTTCTTCGCGGCCTTCTTCGCAGCCTTCTTTGTTGCGTTCTTCATCGATTGATTCTCCCTAACATCAGATTTGCGATCGTTGGATCGCAGTGTGATTCATATATAAGGTTCTTTGAGCCGAAAGTCAAGAAAAAAATGCACATCGGACCCCTGCGAGGCGTCCCTGGAGGCCCTCCCAGCCTTCAAAACCATTTTTGTGTGAGATTGTTCTCATCTTCTCCGCGCCAAAACCGGACGGTTTTGTTCTTGCCCGCCGCTCACTCGCGCGCTACCATCGGACCAAATGGCCTCGCGCCCCGCATTCGCGGTCCTCGCGCTGCTGGCAGCCTCGCTGACTCTCGCCAGTTGCGCGAAAAAGCACCGCGTCGGCGTGACGCCGCCTGCGCCTGCGCCAATCCGCTCGGGCGAGACCGGCTTGGCCAGCTGGTACGGACATCCCTACGACGGCCGGCCCGCCGCCGACGGCGAGATTTACGACATGGAGCGCCTGACGGCGGCGCATCGCACGCTCCCGTTCGGCACCTGGGTGCGCGTGGTCAATCTGACGAACGACAAGACCGTCGATGTCCGCATCATCGACCGGGGTCCCTTCATCGACGGCCGCATCATCGACCTGTCGCATGCCGCGGCCAAAGCGATCGGCCTCATCGGGCCGGGCGTCGCGCCGGTTCGTCTCGACATTCTCTCGGGGCCGGCGGCGGGAGCCGGTTGGTTCGGCGTCCAGGCTGGCGCCTTCCGCGACCGGGACCGCGCCGAGAACCTCCGCGGCACGCTGGAGCGTGAGTACGGCACGGCCCGGCTGGTTCTACGCCCCGGCAGTCCTTCGCTCTGGCGTGTGTTGGTGGGACGCGAGGCTTCCGAGCAGGCCGCGACGGCTCTCGCGGCTAAGGTCCGCGAGCAAACCGGTACCGCCTTTGTGGTACGCCTGGACACGCCTGGACACGCGCTCCCGGCAACGGCGGATCCGGCCGTCTCAGACCCGGCGCCCTAAGCCACGCTCGGGTTTTCGCCTCATAGCCGGCCTGCGCACCCAGCACGCCGTACTAATGCGCCCCCCACAAATGAGGCGGTCGCGATACCGCAAATGATCCCGGCATTCGACACCCTGGGGTGTTGCCGAAAAACTAAAGTCCTCGTAGAGTTTATCAAGGTACTAGACACTATATTCCCGAAGGACACCGATTCCGAGGAAACAATGCTAGCCCAAGCTGAACAATCTCCCGCTCCGCTGCTGGTCGGTCAGTCCCCCAGAATCCGGAACATCCTTCGTATGGTGGAAAAGCTCGGTCGCTGCCGCTGGCCGGTCCTGCTGCTCGGGGAAACGGGTACCGGCAAGGAAGTAGTCGCGCGCTCCATCTACAATCAGAATCCGTTAGGGTCTTTCGTCACCATCGATTGTTCTTCGCTGGTCGGCCCGCTGATGGAGAGCGAGTTGTTCGGGCACGTCAAGGGCGCCTTCACCGGGGCGGTCGGCACAAAGACCGGACTCATCGAGACCGCCAACGGCGGCACGGCCTTCTTCGACGAGATCGGCGAACTGCCGCTCGATCTGCAGGCCAAATTGCTGCGGGTGCTGCAGGAGAAGGAATTCCGGCCGGTGGGTTCTCTAATCCAGCGCCGTTCGGACTTCCGCGTGATCGCCGCCACCAATCGCGACCTTGCCAAAGAAGTGGAGAAGGGCACGTTCCGGCGCGACCTCTTCTACCGGCTGAACGTCGTCAATATGCGGCTGGCTCCCCTGCGGGACCGCAAGGAAGACATTCCCGCCTTGATAGCGCACTTCCTCGGCCGCCACGGTAGAGGCCACACCCTAACGCAGGAGACGCTGGAAGCCATGCTCTCCTACGACTGGCCCGGCAATGTCCGCGAGTTGGAGAACTGCATCCAGCACATGGTGGCCATCAACTCCGGCCCCCTGCTGCATGCCGCTGAACTGCCTTCCATGCTCCAGAACCACCTGATCGCACGCAAAACGCAGTTCATGTCCACCGCGGTGGGCGCCCATCCTCTGGCCAAGCCTCCCGCCGAGGCCACCGCGCACGAACATCGCACGGCCGAACGGCCGCCGGTTGTTCCGCTTACCCAGATGGAACGGCAGGCCATCCTCGACGCCCTGGAATACACCAAGGGCGACCGCGCCATCGCCGCCAACCTGTTGGGCATCGGACGCACCACCTTGTACCGCAAGTTGAAGGAGTACCAGCTCGCTGTCTAAGCCCCCGCCGTACAAGCCGAGGCCGCGGCCCATAAAATCTGATAAAAAAGCTCTCCGCCGCGCACTATCACGGCGAGTGACTGATTCCAAGACTCTCAAGCTCCTGCTGGTGGAAGACGATCTCGACGACGAGCAGTTTCTGTGCGAGGCGCTCATCGAGATTGAGGAGAACCTGCTGTGGTGCAACTGGCGCACGTCCTCGATCGTGCAGGTCGAACTGCTTTCGGATGCACTGGACTGTCTGCGCCAGGACTCCTTTGACGCGATCCTGCTGAACTTGAGCCTGTCCGACAGCCCGGCACTGCTGGATACGTTTCTGGAAATCGACGCACTCGCCAACGGCGCGCCGATCGTCATTCTGGCCGATGAGGACGATCCGCACCTGGCCAACCGGCTATTGCGCGAAGGCGCGCAGGACATCCTCGTCAAGACCGAGCTGGAATGCGCGCTGCTGGCCCGGTCGGTGCGTCACGCGATTGAACGCCGGCGCCGGGCTCAGGCGCTGGGCGCCTCGCCTTTTGTGGACGACCTGACGGGCGTGCTGACGCCGCAAGGCTTCCTCACCATAGCGGACCACTACACCCAGCTCTCGCGGCGCAGCCGGACCGATTTGCTTCTCGCCACTTTGGAGATTTCGCCGCCGCCGGCCAACAGCCAGGAGGATCGGGAAGCGCGCGAACTGCTGCTGGTGCGCGCCGGCGAAGTGCTGCGCGGCGCGTTCGAGCCGCCCGCCCTGATCGGCCGATTGGAAAGCTCCCGGTTTGGCGTCATCACCGCCGGCCTGGCAGCGACAACGGCCAAGGCTCTGCTCCACCGCTGCGTCGCGGACATCGAAGCCGCGGGCAGCCGCGGCGGCCGGCAAATCGTCACGGTGAGGTCTTCCGTCGAGACCCTCCCCTCGAAAGATGGCTGGGAAGAGATCCTCGTGGCCCAGCCCGACATGCGCTTCCGGCTGAAACCCGTTATGCTGGCAGATTGAAAATTGCGCTCGATGCCACCTACAGCCTGGGGCCGAATCCATCGGGCGTGGGCGTGTACTCGAAGGAAATCCTGTACGGACTGACGCGGGCGCATCCGCAGACCCGTTTCCTGTTCTGCTACCGGCCGCATCGCTTCCTGCCATCGTTCGCGACCCGGATTCCGTCGAATGCCAGCCGGCGGCTTTTGTGGAAGAGCGTACCCGCCTCGGCCGACCTGTTCCACGCCTTGAACCAACGCGTGGAGTCCCGGCACGCCCGCACCGTCGTCACCTTTCACGACCTCTTCGTCATGAGCGGGGAGTACTCGACACCGGAATTCCGCGAGCGCTTCAGCGCGCAGGCGCGCGCCGCTGCGGAACGCTCCGACCGGATCATTGCCGTGTCCCGCTTTACTGCGCAACAAGTGCAGCAGTACCTGCACGTCGACCCGGCCCGCATTCGCGTGGTGCCGCACGGCGTGCGGCCCGTGCCGCACCCTGCCACCACGGCCGCGAAGGAGCCCCTGATTCTGTTCGTCGGCGCCATCCAACGCCGTAAGAACATCGTCCGCCTCGTGCGAGCGTTCGAAGATACGGATCCCGGCTGGAAGCTGGTTCTGGCTGGCTCCTACGGTTACGGTTCGCTGGAGGCGCTGGCGCGGATTGAAACCAGCACGCGAAAGGAAGACATCCAGGTGCTGGGCTACGTGAGCGATGCGGAGCTGGAACGCCTGTACCAGCGCGCGTCGGTGTTCGCGTTCCCCTCGCTCGATGAAGGCTTTGGCATGCCGCTACTCGATGCCATGGCGCGCGGGGTCCCGGTGCTGACATCGAATAGTTCCGCCATGCCGGAAGTCGTTGGAGACGCGGCCCTGCTGGTGGACCCGTTGAACGTCGAAAGCATCACGGAGGACCTGCGCCGGATCACGGGAGACGCCGCATTACGGGATGAGTTGATCCGCAGTGGTTTCGCACGCAGTGCACTATTTACTTGGGAGAAGGCAGTCGAACAGACTTGGAGCGTGTATGGGGAGCTATTAGGGAAGGAACTGTTGGGTTAGCTCTTGTCTTCGTCAATCGCGATCTTCAGAGCTTTGAGAAATTTCTGGTCCTGCGAAGTCAGCTTGATCTTACCGGTGGATTCGAACTTACGCTTGTGCGGTGCTTCAGCTTCTGCCTCGGCTTCGGCCTCTTCGGATTCGTATTCGGAAGATTCGTCGCGCTTGTTGAACCCGATGGTGGCTTCGAGCACGAGGAAGACATCGTACCCGGCCCGCTTGATCTCTCCAATGGCAGCCGCGATGCGATCGGAGTCCGAGAGCGATTCGTTGATCGCGTTGCCCAGCTCTTGCATCAGCTCTTTTAGTTTTTCTTCCACGCCACGCCCCTTTCTCCGTCGGGCACCTTCAGCATATCACGCTACCTTCCTGATGTTTAGCAAGCAAGGAGAGTTTCATTCAAATTGGAAGTGGACGCACAGTTCCATTCCGCTCTCACTTTCTCTATCGGCGGAATTCCTAATCCCAGTAGCAACTTGAGCTTGCCGTTGCAGCGGCTCCAGAAGACTTGTCCCCTGTCTCGGCTACACTGGTACTAAGGCCATGTTCTCATTGGCAAAGAAGTTCCTCGGCCACGTCCTGCCGGGCGTCATCCGTCCCATTCATATCCTGTGGAATCAGATGATCGGCTTCGTTTTCATCGTGTTGGCCGTAGTTTTTGGAGCGCGGCTGGTGCGCGGCCATGAGCCGGTTGGGCTGGAAGTGGTGGGCGGCGTCTTTGTCCTTTTAATTGCGTGGTTTGGAGTCTCTTCGTTCTGGAAGGCGCGCAAAATCTCCAAGTCATGAACGATCCCGCCGAACTTCCGGGTAATTACCCATACACCCGGGGTATATATCCCGATATGTACAGAGGGCGCCTGTGGACCATGCGCCAGTACGCCGGCTTCGGCACCGCCGAAGAAAGCAACCGCCGTTACCGCTACCTGCTTTCCCAAGGAATTACGGGCCTTTCCGTCGCCTTCGATCTTCCCACCCAAATGGGGATGGACTCGGATCACCCCTTGGCGGCGGGTGAAGTAGGACGAGTCGGCGTCGCGATCTGCTCGTTGGCCGACATGCAGCGGTTGTTCGATGGCATCCGCCTGGCGGATGTCACGACCTCGATGACCATCAACTCGACGGCCGCGATCCTGCTGAGCCTTTACGTGCTGGTGGCGCGCGGCCAGGGCGCGGATTTGCGCAAGCTCTCCGGCACTATTCAGAACGACATCCTGAAGGAATACATCGCGCGCGGGACCTACATCTATCCGCCCCGGCCGGCGATGCGCATCATCACGGATCTGTTTGCCTGGGCGGCGCGCGAGCTACCCGAATGGAACACCATCTCGATCAGCGGATATCACATCCGCGAGGCCGGATCGACGGCAGTGCAGGAAGTGGCTTTCACGCTGGCCAACGCGATCGCGTATATCGGCTCCGCGATCGACGCCGGCCTGGAAGTGGATTCGTTCGCGCCGCGGCTGTCGTTCTTCTTCAACGCGCATAACAATTTTCTGGAAGAGATTGCGAAGTTCCGCGCCGCGCGCCGCCTCTATGCAACCATCATGCGCGAGCGCTTCGGCGCTGGGAATCCCCGCTCGCTGATGCTGCGCTTCCACGCGCAGACCGCCGGTTCGACGCTGACCGCCCAGCAGCCCGACGTGAACGTGGTGCGTGTCTCGATGCAGGCTCTGGCGGCGGTGCTGGGAGGCGCGCAGTCGTTGCACACCAACAGCAAGGACGAGGCGCTGGGGCTGCCCACCGAGGAAGCGGCGCGGCTGGCGTTGCGCACGCAGCAGATCATCGCGCACGAAAGCGGCGTCACCCACACGGCCGATCCGTTCGGCGGCAGCTATGTGATCGAGAAGTTGACCGATGAGATCGAGCGTGGCGCGCGCGAGTACATCGACCGCATCGACGCCATGGGCGGAACGCTGGCCGCCATCGAGAGCGGATTCATCCAGGCGGAGATTCAGAATGCGGCCTACACCTACCAACAAGCCGTCGAGCGCGGTGACGCCGTCGTGGTCGGCGTGAACAAGTTCCAGCAGGCAGAGAAGGAACCGCCGCAGGCGTTCCGCATCGATCCGGAACTGGAGAAGCAGCAGGTGGCGCGGCTGCGCGAATTGCGTGCGTCACGCAGCGCGGCGACGGTCTCAGAGAGGCTCGCGGCGCTCGAAAATGCCGCCCGCTCCAACGACAACCTGATGCCGCACATCCTGGCCTGCTCGGAAGCCTACGCAACGGTCGGCGAAATCTCCGATCGTCTGCGGGCCGTGTTCGGCGAATACAGGGAACGCTAGCACCGGCCCGCGTTTGAGTCGTGGCCGACTTTGTGCCACACTAAACTCCCAAAGGAGATTGGCATGAAAACTTATCTCGGCTTAGTTGCCGCGCTGGTGCTCGCCAACCTGTTGCCTGCTGCGAAAGCCGCCACGCAATCGGCGGACGACCAGATCGCGGAAGCGGTCCTGCCTCTGCCGGAGGATCTGCGAGCCGGCGCGACTGTGGTGATCTACGACGCCGAAACCGGCGAGCGCCATGTACTTCGCCAGGGCGCCAACACCATCGAGTGCGAACCGCGCAACCCGGACGACGGCTTCATCCGCTGCTATAGCAACACCCGCACGCCGCGCCGCGAGATGGAGGCGAAGCTCAAGGCGCAGAAGAAGTCCAACCAGGAAATCCATGATGCAGTGTACGCTGCGATCAAGGACGGAACGCTGAAGGTTCCGCCCTTCGGCACCATGTCCTACCGGTTGGCCACCAAGGACGGCCCGATCAAGCGGCTGTGGGTGATGTCCGTTCCCTACGCGACGCCCGAGTCCGTGGGCGTCTCCACCACCAGCCAGCGCGACGCCGCGCTCCAGGGTCACGGTCTGCCTTGGCTGATGCTGGCGGGCACGCCGGACGCCCACGTGATGATCCCGATCAACTAAGCGCGGTTATTCGCCGCCCTTGATGTAGGACCAGCCGGCTTCCTGCTTGCGCACCAGCTCGGCCACGCCCGAATCCACCGGGGTCGCAAACGGGAAAAGGTCTTTGGTGGTGACTTTCATCGCGCGCATGGTGTTCTGGCAGGCGGCTAGAACTACGCCTTTGTCGGCCTCGGCCTTCAGCCGGTCGGCATAAGCGGCGTTGTTGTTCAAGAGCATCGTCAAGCCCCTGCCGAAGAATACGATCTCCACTTGCACGCCGTCGCCGCCAAAAGTCTTGAGGACGTTATCGACGTTGTGAAAAAGCTGATCCCATCCTGAAGGCGCCGGCGCGTTCAGTTCGAACACCACCTTGTGTTTGCCATTCGGGGAGGTGTGCGGTTCCTGAGCGAGGATGGGAAGCGCCGCGGCAGTCAGAAAAGCAGTCAACAGCAGAATGTGTTTGTTCATAGAATTGCGTTCGCTTATTTCTGTACCTCGGAATCTTTCACAGCGCTCCACTCCGAGAAAGAGCCGTCGTACATGCGCGCATCGTAGCCCAGGTACTTCAGCGCGAAATAGGATTGCGACGCCTGCATGCCGGTATTGCAATAGGTGACTACGGGGCGATCCGGCGTGACGCCGACGCTCTCGTACATCTTGCGCAGTTCCGCTTCCGGCAGCAGTGTCATGTCGCTTTTGCTGGTTTGGGTCTCCATCCAGAAGAGATTGGCCGCGCCGGGGATGTGGCCGGGGCGCGGAATCTCGGCATTGGCCGCGGTGGTGCCGTGGAAGTCCGCCGCCGCGCGGGCGTCCACCAGGCTCGCGGAACCGGCTTGCCCATTGGTCGCGGCGTAGGAGAGATCTTTGGCCGCGTTATAGTGCACCACGATCTCCGGATGCAGGCGCAGAGTGAGATGTCCTTGTTTCTCTTGCGGCGCATCCTTACTGAGCGGCCGCGACTCGGCCTTCCACTTGGGGAGCCCGCCGTCCAGCAGCGCCGCCGCGTCGCCGTGCCCCATGTAATCCAACGTGAAATATGCGCGCGTCGCCGGAAGCACGGAGGCATCGCCATAGAGGATCACGCGCGTGCCGTCGGAGACGCCCAGGCGTTCAAACAAGCTCTCGAGCGCCGCCGCGGGTGGCAGCTCATTCAGCAAACCATCCCGTTTGACGGCGATTTCCGACAACGCCAGAAAGCGCGCGCCCGGGATGTGCCCGGCGTCATATTCGGTGCGATCGCGCGAAACCTCTACGATTACCATGTTCGGATCGTTCAGATGATTCGCCAGCCAGCCGGTGGAAACCAGCATGTTGCTTCGCACGGCGGGCGCCGCGGCTGCAATGAGAGGAAGTACGAGCAAAGTTCCGAGGGTACGCATTTTCATGGTGGAGGCTGTCCTAGTGGGAGCTTTTCGATTTCTTCAGATTCTTATAGTACGCGTCGATGGGCTGGAACGGCCCGAACCGGTGCTGCTCGGGCGAAAAAGAATCGGCGTAGGGGCCGTAACTCGCGTCCACCGGTTTTTTGGTGCGATCGGGAAAGTCGCGATCCAGGTTGGCCATGTGCGGCCTGGGCTGCGAGTTGATGTACGCGGCGACGTCGAAGGCCTGATCGTCGGTCAGGTCGGCTTTGCCCAGCGGCATGCGCGCCTTGATGAAGCGCGCGGCGGTGAGCACGCGATGCATGCCCGCGCCGTCGTTGAAGCTGTAGGGGCCCCAAAGCGGAGGAAAGGCGTAGCCGTGGAGTGGATTGGCCGTGGCCAGTAAACCGAGGCCGTCGGAGCCGTGGCAGCGCGCGCAGTGGTCGTCAAACACCTGCTTGCCGGCCTTCAGATCGGCGGCGCGGTTGGGAGTCTTGAATGCCGGGGGCTCCTTCGCCTTCAGCAGGCTTGCGCCCATCGCGGCGTCGCGCGCACCCAGCGAGCGGATGTAGGCGGCCATGGCGATCATCTCGGGGCTGCTGCGGGCGAGCGGCTTTCCATTCAAGCTGCGCTGCATGCATTCGTTGATGCGGTCTTCGATGTCGGTGGTGGTGGCGGTCCGCGGCGAGAATCGCGGATAGTGCTGTGTGGCGGGAAGAAGCGCCAACGTCCCCGGCTCGGTTCCCGTGCCCAAGTGGCAGGAGCCGCAAGCCATACGGCTTCCCGTAAGGCGCATCTTGGGATCCGAAGTGTCCGGGCCGAGGTATTCCGAGGTCTGCGCGATCAGGCGTTCGCCATATTCTTCGGTGGCGATGGCTGGGACGTTCGCGCTCGATGACGCCGAGCGGCGCGGGCCAAACGCGATCGTTGCCGCAACGGTGATGGCTCCCACCGCGCAGCAAGCCACCAGCACCGCCGCCATCCCGCCGCGCTGGCTTCGAGATTCGGGCTCACCCATGATGCGGATCTACCTCCCCGGCGCCGGGGCACCGGACATGATCATAGCTTTGCACATTCGCCTGAAAGCGATATTTGGGCCGCTCGATCCAGCGGCGCAGGTCCGGCCGGGCGAGCCAGACCGCGAAGAACACCACGGCGAAGGTGACGGCCGCCAGGACGATGACGCCGGTGATCATTGCGCCTCCGGGAAGAGGCTTCGAACGTAGTATGCGACAGCAGTAAGCTCGGCTTCGCTAAGGCGCCCGGTCCAGGGCGCCATTTTCGTGCCCTCCACGCCGTTGCGCAGCGCGCGCAGGCTTTCGGCGACACTGGGCCGGCCGCCGCGAAAATCGGCTGGCGGAATCGCCAGCTCGCCCACCGCCGATCCGTCTCCGCCGCCATGATCGCCGTGGCACTGTGTGCAGTTGGCCGCGTAAACTTTGGCGCCCACATCGAGAATGCCCTGGGGAAGCGTGGGTTCCTGCTGCGGCGTATGCAGCGTGCGGACGGCTTGCGCGATGGACGCGAGGTCGTTGCCGGGGAGATCGCGCCAGCCCGGCATCGCAGTTCCCGCGATGCCGTTCCAAAGGACCGTGCTCAGGCGATCCACGGTGTATTCATGCCCGGCGAGATTGGTAGGCTTCGGGTGCAGCCCGGCGGCGCCCGGTCCATCGGCTTCGCCGCGCGACCCATGGCAGCCCGAGCAGTTGTGGGCATAAAGCTCGCGGCCGCGATCCAGATTTCCAGCGGCGGACAACTTCGGCACAGCGCCCTGGCCGAGAGCGCGCGCGGGACTGGCGTCCAGTGGGCCGTGGAACGCCATCTGCGCCATTTCGTCGTTCGGGCAATTGCAGCCGGCGCGGGCATGCGCTTCGCCCTCCGGCCCGGCAAGCTCCCGGGCACGTCCGAGGCTGCCCAAGTAGGCGACCAGATCCCGAGCTTCCTGGCGTGGGCGATCGGGAGAACCGTCGAAGAGCGAGGGATAAGCCGGCATCACCGAGTCCTTCACCAGCGCACGCGGCGCATAGAGATGCGAGAGCTGCCAATCCTGGGACCGGTTGGCGCCTTCGCGCGAAAGATCCGGGCCAATCCGCCGCGTGCCCCAGAGGTGAGGATAATCGAAGCGCGTTTCCCAGGCGAGCGTGGGTGCTCCGAAGCGAGCCATGTCGGCATGCAGGTAGCGGATCTGCTGGGTATGGCAATAGGCGCAACCTTCGCGGCCGTAAATGGCGCGTCCCCGCTGTTCGCTCGTGCTGAGTCCCAGCGGATGCGGTGGCGACATCCTGCGCGTCTCGTCTTCGAGCACGCGGCCGGGCCAGATGCCGAGCAGCGCCACCGACATCGCGAAGAACAGCACGCCGCAAACGCTCGCCACCACGTACGACATCCGGAGAAAACGCCCGCCGCTCACGAAGCCTCCGACGCTACCGGAGCCAGGCGCGGCGCGATTTCCTGAACCGGCTCCAGCCCGATCGTTTTTTCGACCGCTTGCAGCCCCGCGCCCCTCGGCCCGGTTGTCAAACCCAGCAGCAGTGCGATGAACCCGGCCGCGACCGGAATCGCCGAACCGCTGCGAACGATCCAGTACGGCCGCGCCGCCCGCACCGAATCGAGCCACGGCGCCGCCGATTGCCACAGCCGGGCTTCCACGATGCCCGCGATGGTCAGGTCCGTCACCATCAGGATCACGCCGGCGAACAGCAACCAGTACGCCCAGTCGAACGCGCGCGCGTTGTAGCGCGCCCAGGGAATCCGCTGCCACACGTGCGCCAGGCCGCCCGCCGCCGCGAAGGTCGCGAAGCCCAGCATGGCCAGATGCGAATGGCCGATCACCCAGTCGGAAAAATGAATCGCCTGGTTGACGGCCATCTGCGCCTGAATGGAGCCCTGGATGCTCACGATGAGATAAAAAACCGTGCTCATGGCGACGAAACGCAGCCCCACATCGCGGGGGAAGAAGCCGGAGCCGCGCAGCGACAGCAGCAGATTGGTCACGACAAGGATCACATCCACGCCCAGCAGCGCCGACGCCGTGATAGCGCCGATCTGCGCGTTCATCGGGATCACGGAAAAGATGTAGTGATGCGTGCCGTTGAGCGGGTAAAGGAAGAACAGCAGCCAGAAGCCCAGCATCGAAAGGAAATGGCTGAAGATAGGCCGGCGCGTGGCCGCGGGGATGACGAAATAGAGAATCGCGAGCGCCAGCGGAGTGACATACAGCCCGACGGCGTCATGAATCCACAAGCCGCTGAAGGCCGCGCCGCGCGCTCCCGGCACCAGCTCCGGCACGAAGTTGCCCATCGGGTAAGCCAGCAGCGTGAAGATGAGCGCGCCGATGATGTACCAACTGGAGACGTAGAGATCCTCCAGACCGCGCCAGAAAAACGGCGGCAGAAACTGGATGATCGCGAGCACGAGCGCCAGAACGACAAAGACGTCGATCACCACCGGGAACTCGGCCCACTCCAGCGGCTGGCTGAATCCGGCCAATACCAGCACCCATCCCGGCGCGACCACCGCGAAATTCCACAATCCGAACAGCCATCGGCCCAGCCGCGCGCTGGTGACGCGGCGTCCGGTGAGCAGGGGCACGGCATGATAGAGAAACGCGAAGAATGCGTTTCCCAGCCATCCGAACAGGATGCCCTGCGTGTGGTCGTAGCGCAGGCGGCCCCAACTGAGCCAGGCCGGATTTCCCGCCAGGTCCGGGATCAACAGCTCGAGGGAGGCCAGGATGCCGAAGGTCACCGCGATCAACAGCGTCACGATAGCGGCCACGCCATGCGCGTAAACCAGCCGGGTCTCCACCAGGGGTGCGTCGGCGGCCGGGTTCGCGCTCGATCTCAGGGACACAACCTGCTAGTGTAATCGAAGACCGCCGCCAAGATGCGGCTATCATGGGGGGAAACCGCAGGAGGAACAAGATGAAAAAAACGATTCTGGCTGTGACCGTGTTGTTGCTGGCGGCCGTATTGGCCGTCTTGTCGCAGACGCCCAGCAGTCCAAAATACCAGGCAGTTTTCCAGTTGACCGAACCGCAGGGCGAAGCCTGGGACATGATGGTGGCGCACGTCACCAATCTCCAGAAAGCGCTCGGAAAGGAGAATGTGCAGGTCGAGGTGGTGTTCTTCGGCCCGGGCCTCAATATGATCCTGAAGAAAAACGCGGCTTACGAGGAGCGCTTGAAGCAACTCGCCGATACGGGCGTCACCCTGGCGGCCTGTCAGAACGCCATGCGCTTTCTCAACGTGAAAACCGAGGATCTGTTTCCTTTTACAACGCAGGTCGATTCCGGCGTGGCTGAGCTGGTGCGCAAGCAAAAAGCCGGTTGGCAATACATTCATTAGCCGGAGGGCACTCTGGGCGAGTTTTATTCTTCATTTTGAAACCATAAACTCCCCGGCGCGCATCCCATGAAACATGGGTCCTTCGCATTTGGTGCGCGCCTGGTCCAAGATATTGAAAGGACAGCGGCCGACGCTTTCGATTGAAATCACTTCCAAGTGTCCTCTTCACTGCCCCGGTTGCTACGCCTACGACGAGAGTCACCTGGGCGACGGTGTAATGCTCAATACAATTCGCGATTACACCGGCGACGACCTGGTGCACGGCGTTCTCGACCTGGTCGACCGGCTTCGTCCCCTGCACCTGTCAATCGTCGGCGGCGATCCGCTGGTGCGTTACCGGGAACTGGAATTGCTGATGCCGCGGTTGTTGGCACGCGGCATTCACGTCCAGGTGGTGACCAGCGCCTTCCGGCCGCTGCCGGAGAGTTGGAAAGGCTTGTCCCGGCTGAACGTCTCGGTTTCCATCGACGGTCTGCGCGAAGAACACGATGTCCGCCGAGCACCCGCCACTTACGACCGTATTCTGAAGAATATTTCCGGGCATCGCATCACCGTTCACTGCACCATCACGGCTCCGATGATGCAGCGCGCGGGCTATCTGCGTGAGTTTCTGGAGTTCTGGACTCCGCGGCCGGAAATTGCGCGCGTATGGTTCAGCCTTTTCACGCCGCAGGTGGGCGACGAGCGTCCCGAGATTCTTGAGCCGCAGGAACGCCGGCGCGCGATTGCCGAGCTGCGGGCGTTGGGCCGCGTTTTTCCCAAGCTGGACATGGCCGATGCGCTGATCCGCCAGTTCGCCTCGCCTCCGAAAAACCCGGCCGATTGCGTCTTCGCCCAGACCACCGAGACCGTGTCCGCGGACCTGAAAACCAGGATCGGTCCCTGCCAGTTCGGAGGCAATCCGGACTGCGCCGCCTGCGGTTGCATGGCCTCCATGGGATTGGCCGCCATCGCCGATCACCGGCTGGGAGGGGTGCTGCCGGTGGGCGCGATTTTCCGCGCATCACTCGCGCTTGGCCGGATGCTGGCGGATCCGGTGGCAGTGGCGCCTGCCAGCCCGGCTAACGAGTTGCGCGTCCTGCAGTGACCCGGCGCTCAGTCGTCATGGTTGCGGATGGCTTCGGCCTCGGCATGCTTCTTGTCGCGGTTGACCCTGGCCTGCAGCCGCCGCCCGGCCGCCAGATTCGACTGGCGCGTCGCATCGGAATCCACGCTGAACATCGAGATCTGCTGCTCCAGGTGTTGCCCCTGGCAGCGCGGGCACACGGGCGGAGCGGAGTTGTGAAGCACTAGCGTTTCAAACACCTCGCCGCAATCCTGGCACGCGTAGTCGTACAAAGGCACTGCCTTCTCCTTTCCGGTCTCTCTTCTACTTTACAATCGATGAAAAGGCCGTATGAAAGCCAGCCGCAGAAGCTTTCTTCAAGCCGCCGCCGTCGCGGCCGGAGTTGGCGGCGTCCGTGCGGATTCCACTATGCAAACGATCCAAACGCCGGTACTCAACATCGCGTACGAAGAGCAGGGCGATCCGCGCGGCTTCCCCGTCGTGCTGCTGCACGGGTTCCCCGACGACGCGCACGCCTGGGACCGTGTGGCGCCGCCCCTGGCTCAGGCCGGCTATCGCGTGCTGGTGCCTTATCTGCGCGGCTACGGACCGACGCGCTTCCGCGACCGCGCCGCGCCGCGCATGGCCGAGCAGGCCGCTATCGGCCAGGATGTGCTGGATTTCGCCGACGCACTCAAACTGCCGCGCATCGCGCTGGCCGGATACGACTGGGGCGGCCGCGCGGCAGCCATCCTGGCTGCTCTGCACCCGGAACGCGTACGCGCCGCTGCGTTCCTGGGCGGCTACCTGATCCAGAACACGCTCGCTCCGCCCCGGCCCGCCCCTCCCGAAGTGGAGCGCGAGTTCTGGTATCAGTGGTATTTCAACACCGAGCGCGGGCGCCTGGGGCTGGCTCAATATCGCCGCAGCCTGTGCCGGCTGTTGTGGCAGACCTGGTCACCGGGGTGGAATTTCAGCGACGCGGAATATAATCTCACTGCGCCTTCCTTTGATAATCCCGACTTCGTGGACGTGGTGATTCACTCCTACCGGCACCGCAACGGCAACGCGCCCGGCGAGGAGCGTTTCAAAGAAACGGAACGAAAGCTGGCGGAGCGTCCTCCCATCCCGGCGCCCACCGTTTTGCTGTACGGAGCCCGCGACGCGCTGGTGCATGCGGGCCCGGAAGAAACGCCGGCTGAGCGTGCCGTATTTCCCGCGCTGGTGGCCCGCCGCGTCGTCGCCGGTGGTGGACATTTTCTGCCGCGTGAAAAGCCGGAAGCGGTATCGGCCGGGCTGCTGGAAGTCCTCGCCGCGTCCCGTTAGACTTGTGTCACGTCGCGGGTGAGAACCGCGGCCAGAACTTTGGCCAATTGCGACGGACGTAGCGGCTTGGTCATCCACGAGTGCACGCCCGCGCTGAAGTGCAGGTCCGGGTCGCCTCGCAATCCGAGCGGCGCCAGGACCACGACCTTGGCCGAGCGCCCCGGACCGGACTCGATCGCCGACCGGTAGGACTGCCAGATGCGGTGATCCACGAGCAACACGTCAAAGCGGTCACGGACTTTGTTCAGCGCGGCGAGCATTTCAACACCGGTTCCGACCGTTTCATGCTGGATCCTGGCAACCGCAAGCATTTCACTGGTGATTCGCCGGGTCAACGGTTGTGGTTCCGCGATCAGGACCCGCGCACCGGCCGGCGCGGCGATGCGCTCGCTCTCGTCCGGTTCGCCGTGCACCGGCAAGCGCAAACTGAACCAGAACGTCGAGCCTTGGCCCAGCGCGCTCTTCAATCCGATTTGGCCGCCCATCAAATGCACCAGTTCCTTGCTGATGGCCAGTCCCAGCCCAGTCCCGCCGAATTGCCGCGTGATGGAGGAGTCCGCCTGGGTAAATTTGCCGAACAGGCTGGCTTGCACATCTTCGGTGATGCCGATGCCGGTGTCTTCCACGCTGATGCGAATCAGGGCGGCTTCGGCGGTGCGCTCCCCGCATTCCACCGTGACGAGGACGTGACCGCGCGACGTAAACTTGATCGCGTTGCCCGCCAGGTTCAGCAGCACTTGGCGAATACGGCCGCCGTCTCCCATCAGCGACCGGGGCGCGTCGGACGCCCAGCGTACGGCCAGATCAATCCCCTTCTCCGCTGCGCGCGGCGCCAACAGATCCGCGACCCCGCTCACCAGAGGCTCCAGATCGAAAGGCGCGGACTCAATCTGCAGCTTGCCGGCTTCGATTCTCGAAAAGTCGAGAACGTCGTTCAGGATCGTCAGCAGCGATTCGGCCGAACTGTGCGCCGTGACGGCCAGATCCCGCTGCTCCTCGGTCAGAGGACTGTCCAGCAGCAGCGCCGTCATGCCCATCACGCCGTTCATGGGAGTGCGGATTTCGTGGCTCATATTGGCCAGAAATTCCGACTTGGCCCGGTTGGCGGCGTCGGCCTGATGCAGCGCGCGCGCGAGTTCCTTGGTGCGCTCCGCCGCCAGCGAAGCGGCGCGCTTGCCGGTGGACTGCAGACTGGCTACCAGCCCCGCCATCATCAGCGACAACAGCGCGGCGCAACCGGCCACCCATGCCGACGGCGTCTTGCTCTCAAACGGGAATCGCGAGGTGCGGTTCCAACCCAGTGTCCAAACGTTGCCGGCGAGATCCAACCGGCTCAGGCGGGCGAAGGAGCGTCTCCCGGCCGCTTCCGGCCGGTCGGAGGAGAACATCGGGCTGCCCGAATCCAGCCCGCCATCGAAAGCCGACAAGGCTACCGTCCCTTGAAGCGGCTGCAACGCGGATTCAAAGAACGCATTGGCGCCGAAAGAAACGGCGATCCACGCGAGGAATGACTTCCGGCGTTCCTCCGGCGTCGCAACCGGCTCTCCAGCGCGATACACCGGAGTGAACAGCAACATGCCGTTTCCCGGCGGGGGTGCCGCGCCCGCTCTTCCGTACAGCAACAGGCTCCTGGTCAAAGTGGGCCGGCCGCTATCGCGCGCCCTCTGCGCCGCGGATCGGCGGCGGGACTCCGAGGCCAGGTCCATGCCGAGAACCA
Source organism: Bryobacteraceae bacterium (assembly GCA_035508055.1). Lineage (GTDB taxonomy): Bacteria > Acidobacteriota > Terriglobia > Bryobacterales > Bryobacteraceae > Palsa-89. Next base: position 18,740 of record DATJNO010000012.1, read on the forward strand.
CTCCGGCGGATGACGGCGGTTCTGCATAGGCCACCACGAAATGCTCGGAAATGCGGGGTGGCGCCGGCCCCTCGCCTAAAATGGGGAGCACCGCGAAATCGGGCGCATGGTCCTTCCGTCGAGCCGCCACAAAGCTATCGAACTCGCGGTCTGCGACCGGCTCAACGATTTCCAGGGCCCGTGTGCCGGGGTATTGGGATCTCAGATCCAAAAGCTCGGCATAGCGATGCCAGGTCTCGCTCGTGAGATGATCGGACGTCGATACAAACCCGGCCGCGCCGCGCAAGACGTTCTGGTAAATCGCCAGGTTGTTGGTGATCTCGCTCTCGGTCGACATCACCAGCCGGTCCAGATGGGTTTCGTCGTCGCGGATTCTTTCGTGGTCCAGCGAAGAATACAGCCAGCCGCTCAGGGCCCAGCCGGCGATCAGAACCGCCCCGGGAGCGAACAGGTTTCCCGTCGCCCGCAGAGCGCCCAGGACGACGCCGGTCAGCGACACCGCGATCAAGAAGACATCCAGGTTCTGGAGATTCGCGGTCAGGCTTCCGCCGGCAAACACCCCGGAGTTCAGACGCGTAGCCCAGACCGCGGACAACGCAACCACGAGAGCGGAAAAACGCGACGCAAACGGTCCCAGCCATGCGGCCGCCACAAGGATCAGGAAAAAGGCCCAAAAAAGCAGATAGGAGGTTTCCGGACGAAAGAAGATGAAATAGCAGACAGCGGCCACCAGGCACCCGAAGGCGCTGGTCTCCACCCCCACGGTCCAGGTGATTCGCTCGCCTCGTTTCAGCAGAGATTTGGCCGCGGCCAGGAAGAACGGCAGCGCAGTCACCAGCCCGAGCGCGTCGCCCAGCCACCAGCGTTCCACGGTAACAGCCCACTGGCTGCCTGGAATCACGCCGGCGAGCACTTCGGTGGCCGGACCGATGCCGGCCGAAGTGACCGGCACGAACAAGCCCGCGAGCACAACCGTGGCCAGGTCCTCGAAGTGACCCAGTTGCTCGGAGTACCGGCCGACGAACCGGAAGACCCATATGCCGGTCCAGGCACGAGCGACTCCGGCCACGGAGCTGCCAATGCAGACCAGCCAGGGCTCGTGCCTGTCCAAGCCGGTCGCCAGGTACGACAGCAGAAGAATCGGCCAATACCGCACGCCGAGGATCAGCAACAAACCCAGGCCCACGGCGGCCACCGGCCACACCGGCGCGCTTTGCGAGCTTCCGTCCAGCACCACATTTCCCAGCCGGACCACACTCACATGGAAAACGAACAGAATGACAGCGACGAGAGGGTAGGGGAGCTTGCGCAGGAAGTCGCCGCCGAAATACGCCGGGTCATCCGGGTGCGAAGGTTCGCGAGGAGAGAGGTTGCGCAAAAGCCCGGTCCAGCCGGGCCAAATAGGCGAAGTCGGCATTCCTGGATTGAAGACTGTTCTCTTGCAACTTCGGCTAACTAGGAGCAAAACTGTAGGCGGAAAGCGGGATGGAGTAGGGCAGAGACCCTAGCGTTACTTGCCGTCGTGGCCGACGAAGTGTACCGCGCTTCTCTCGTTTTCCTGGCAAATGAACTCAATCAAATCCGTATTGAGCATGATTTTCTGTGTGATTTTAACGGTCCAGGGCTTGGTGTACGCCTTGGGGTCCTCCACGGTGGCCTCGATCTCCAAAGTGCCGTAATTCACGCGCCGGAAGCGCTCGATCATCTTGCCCGCGCTGGTGAGCGGGCTGCCCTCCACGTCCAGCCAGACGTCGTCGCGGAATCCGCCGGTTTCCACCACCAGCGTGTCGCCGTCCCAATGGCCGATCGAGTAGGCGTACCACCAGGGCTCGGCATCATTGTTATTGGGCAGGGTCCGGCCATCCATGAAGATCTGCCGGACGCCGGCCTGCGCCTCGTAGAGAATGACGATGAGCTGGGGCGTCTGGATGATCTTGCGTGGCTGCGGATGCGTGTGCAGCTGCATCAGGCCCAGCGGCAGGCAGTGGGCGTCGGGATTGTCCTTATTGTTATCGGCCATGCGCTGCTTGCGCAGCTCCGCGGCCCATGGTGTGTAAGGCAGGCCACCGATCGTCGATCCGATATCGAAAAACTGATTCGGCCCGGGAGGTCGCGGACCAAGTCCGGTGCCTCCAGAGTCTGCGGCGCCCGACGGCGGCGCGGGGGCGACGCCAGCCGATCCAACAATGATGCCGGTTTTACTGGGCGCGGGCGGGCGCCGGAACCCGATGAACTCCCAGATGCCGGACAGATCGGGGTGACCGTCTGCGGTTCGCGGAACCGGCCCCTCCAGGTTCGGCTTGCCGTCGGGCGTGCGCGGGACGCCAGGCGTGGGGTAATCGGGCCACTGCGCCCGCAGTGCTCCCGGAATCGCCGCGAGAATCATCGCGGCTGCGACAAGGCCAATCCACGGCTTCATGTTCTATCTAGCTTACCTCTCCGAAATGGCCATTCCACCGGGTTGACGCTTCGCGTAAACTGGAGTGAACCAACGGCCCCGCGCCGGGCGAAAGAGCCGAGCCATGAAGCCAGCCTGGACGATCATCGGATTTCTGCTGACGGCCGCGGTTTTCGCGCAGCAGTCACCACCGCAGGCAAGCATGAAACAGCTCATGCTGGATCTGATTCATCCGGCGGCTAACGACATTTTGCTGTTCGTCAACCGGGGCGGGTCGAAGGACGACGCGGACTGGGCGGCGATTCGCGGGAGCGCGTTGACGCTGGCAGAGTCGGGGACCTTGCTCAGCGAGCACGGCCGTGCACGCGATCAAGGCGACTGGGCGAAGGACGCGAAGCTGCTCGGCGACGCCGGAGCCGCCGCGTATCAGGCTGCGCAAGCCAAAGACCTCGCCGGGCTCGCCGCAGTCACCGATTCGCTGGATGCGTCCTGCACCACCTGCCACAAACAATACCGGCCAAATGTGTTCCCTCGGCACGGGTCCCCACGCGAAGGAGGGTCGCAATGAGTTACTCGCGCAGAAATTTCCTGAAAGCCGCCGGATCGGGCGTCGTCCTGACCGCCGTGGGAGGCGAAACCGTCTTCCTCGCGTCTGCCGCGCCCGCACTGGCCTCGCCGATGACCCGCGAGAAGGCGCCGTTCCTCATCAACGGCAAGCAATTCGTCGCCGAATACGAAGCGCGAACCACGCTGTGGGAAGTGATCGCGGTGAAGGCCGGGCTAACGGGCACCAACCGGAGCTGCAACAAGGCCAGTTGCGGCGCGTGCAGCGTGCTCGTGGATGGCACGCCGGTCTATTCCTGCCACACTTTGGCGACCGAAGCCGCGGGCAAGAAGATCCTCACCATCGAAGGCATCGGAGACGAAAAGAATTTACATCCGCTGCAGCGCATCGCGCACACGCGCGTCGCGGCCGACTGCGGCTTCTGCACCGCCGGATGGATGGTCACGGCGAAGGCGCTGCTGGATCGGAACACTGACCCCTCCGTCGACGACGTGAAAGCCGCACTGGCCGGCCACATCTGTCGCTGCGCCGCGTATCCCAACATCATCCGCGCCGTGAGGGACTCGGCCGCGGTACTGCGCGGCGGCAAGGCCGCAATCGAGCCTGCCGCGGAATCGATCATTCACATCAGGATGCCTATGGTCCGCGATTACACCACCAGCGGCGGGCATCTGGCAGGCGACGAAGTCACCGAAGACGGGAACATCGTCACGAAGAAATGGCAGGGCTACCCGCCGGAGAATCTCAACGTGCTGGGCAAGCCGATTCCGCCTATGCCCGAAGTGGCCGTTCCGCGATTCACCGGCAAGGCGCAATACGCGAGCCGCGTGTGGTTTCCCGACATGCTGTACGTGAAGTTTCTCACCTGCCCGCATCCGCACGCGCGCATTAAGGATATCGATATTTCCACGGCCGAAAAGATGCCGGGCGTGAAGTCGATCCTGACGTTCCAGAACGCTCCGAAGCCGAAGGGCCCGGCGCCGGCGGGCCTCCGAGCCATGCCCGAGGCGCTTCCGCAGGAGCTCAATCTGCAAGGCGAAGCGGTCGCGCTCGTCGCCGCCGAGACAGAAGACCAGGCCGAAGACGCGGCCGCGGCGATCCGTGTGGACTACGAAGTTCTGCCCTTCGCGTCCACGCTCAAAGCCACCATGGCGCCGGATGCGGCCGACCTTCGCGGGGGAAAAGGCAACCTGCTGCGGCACGCCGACTCGCCCGCCAAGTTCCCCCACGCGACCTGGGCGGCGGAGCAGGGCGACATCGAAAAAGGATTCGCCGAGGCCGACATCATCAAGGAGTTCACGTATCCGTTTGCCGGCGCGGTCTCGGTTCCCATGCAGCCCAGCGGCAGCGTCGCGAAGTGGGATGGCGACAGGCTGACCATGTGGGGCATGGGCCAGGGGATCTACCCGCCGCGAAAAGGTCTGGCGTCGGCGCTGGGAATCGAGCCGTCCAAAGTCCGGTTCATCAACAGATGGAACGGGTCCACTTTCGGCGCGGCACGCATGTCCGCCGAACGATTCTATCCGCTGATTGCGCACATGGCGAAAGTGACGGGCCGGCCGGTGAAGGTGATGCTGCCGAAGGACCAGGAACTCGCGCAACTGGTCATCAAGCCGGAAACGATGACGAAATTCAAAGTGGGCGCGAAGAAAGACGGGCGCATCGTCGCGATCGAACACACCGTCTACGTGAGCGTCGGCGAGTTGGAGTTTGGCGTGCACGCCGACGGCCCCGGCAACGCGTTCAACCAGCTGGAACTGTACACGTCGCACGTACCGAACTGGCGCTCCCTGTGGTGCGCCTATCGCACGAACGCGCCGCGGCCCGGACCATCGCGCAGTCACATCCAGCAGGAAACCAAGTGGTCCTGGGAAAACATGATGGACGAGATGGCGGAGGCGGTGGGCAAGGATCCGGTGGAGTTCCGGATGCTGCACATCACGCGCATCTCACCGGCCGACACGCGCCACCCCTACCAGTCGTTCGCCTCCGTCGAAGTGTTGCAGGAAGGGGCCAAGGCTTTCGGATGGACGAAGCGCAATCCCGTGGCCGGCGGCAATCCGGGACGATTCAAACGCGGATTCGGCCTCGGAATGTCGCAGCATCATGGCGGCCTGATGGGCTATCACGAAGGCGAGGAACCCTTCGCCCGCCTGGCTGCGGCGCCCGGCGCGAATATCTTCACCGCCGAGCTGGAAGTGGGGACAGACGGAACCGTCACCATGAAAGTCGCGCTCCCGGACAGCGGATCGAACAACGCGACCGCGCTGGCGCATCTCACCGCCGAAATGCTCGGCTTCACCACGCGCGACCGTATCCGCTTGCAGTGGGGCGACAGCGACATCGCGCCGTCCAGCGATGAATGGTACGGCGGCCGGACCGTCACGATGCAAGGTGCGGCGATTTGCAGCGCCGCCGACAAGCTGCGCAAGGATCTGCTGGCGCGCGCGGCCGCGGCTTTGCAGGCCAGCGCTGAATCGCTCGAGATGCGCGACGGCGTGATCTCGGCGAAAGATAACCCGGCCAAGCGCGTCACCTTCGCCACACTCGCCAAAGCCAACGGCGGCGCTATCCGCCAAACCGGGCGTGGAGTTTCTGGCGGCGAGCGAGGCCGATCCAACAAAGGAGTCGGCGCGTGCTTCGCCGAGGTCGAGGTGGACACCTGGACCGGCAACTGGCGCTTCATCCGCGCCGTCTACTCGCACGATACCGGGCTGGTGATCAACCCGCTGGTGGCCGAAGCCGACATGGTCGGGTCGCTGGTGGAGAGCACGCAGGTCACCACCGACGCGATTCCCTGGGACCGCGAATTCCCCGGCACGAGGCACTACGCGGTCGGCTATCTAAGTTACCGGCTGCCGACCATCATGGACGTGCCGGAGCAAACGCAGATCTACATCGATAGCCTGGAGCCGCGCTGGTTTTACGGAATCAAAGGCTTCAGCGAAACCACCATCGGCGCGGTGCCGGGCGCCATTTCGAACGCCATTTACAACGCCTGCGGCGTGCGCGTCCGCGAGCATCCCATCACGCGGGAAAAAATCATGGCGGGGTTGCGGAGCCGGGCATGAAAAAGATTTCCATTTACCGGCCCACCAGCGTCGATGAAGCGATGCAGATTCTGTCGCAGCACGGCAAGCAAGCGGGCGTGTATGCCGGCGGGACCGACCTGCTGATCCGTCTGAAGAATCGCCTGGAGCAGGCGCCCACGTATCTGGTGGACATCAAGCGCATCGACAATCTGCGCTATATCACGGAAGACGGGCAGGGCGGCGTGCAGATCGGCGCGGCGACGAAGCTCGCCGAGATGGCTGACTCCGGGTTGCTGCAGCAGCGCTACCCGATGCTGGTCGAGGCCATTCACAAGATCTCCTCGCCGGAGCTGCGCAATGTATCGACGCTCGGCGGCGACCTGTTGCAGGAAGTCTGGTGCCAGTATCTGCGGGGCGGCTATTCCTGTTGGCGGAATGGCGGGCATCTCTGTTACGGCGCAATCGGCGACAACAGCTACTATCATTCGGCCATGGGCGGACGGCTGTGCTACGCCGTCTATCCCGGCGACGCGGCGGTCGCGCTCATCCCCTTCGACGCCCGTGTGAAGCTGGCCACGCCCTCGGGGCCGAAGGAATTGACGCTGGAGCAACTCGTCCCCGGCGACATGCTGGTGGATGGGCGCATTCAGTCGCATGTCGTGCGCTTCAATGAGATCCTCACCGAAGTTACCCTGCCACCGCCGAAGCCGGGCCTGCGGGCGTCATTCGAAAAGCTGCGTCCGCGCGGCGTGTGGGACTTCGCCATGGCGTCGCTTGCCCTGACCTTACAGATCAACGGCAACACGATCGAGGATTCGCGCGTCGTCTTCGGCGGTATCGCTGGGAAACCGCTGCGCGAACATGCCGTCGAAAACTTCCTCCGCGGCAAGACGCTGAGTGCGGACTTGGGCAAGCAGGCGGGCGCAGTCGCGCTCGCCAACGCCGCGCCGCTCAAGTACAACGCCACCAAGATCGACATGGCCAAAGGCCTGTTGGCATCCGGCCTCGCGAAGTTGAATGGAGCCGCTTAAGGCCGTTTTGTTGGAACCGGTCGGCTGCCTGGCCGAATTTCCGCCGGAACCGTTTCACGAAATCGCGGTCCGGCTCTACGGCCGCAAAGGCAAGGCCAGCCAGTCGGCGAGCCGGTCCTACTGGCATCTGCTCAACGTGATGGAGAGCTCGGGCGGAGGTTCGAGCGAAGTGCTCGAGGTGGAAGCCGTGGACGGTGCGAGCATCTACGAAGACGTTCTCCCGGCGCTCGCCGAGCTGAAGACTATGGGCGTGTTGTGCCTGATCGCGACTTCGCTTTCAAACGCCGCCGTCGCTCGCTTCCTCGAAAAATGCCCGCACCAGTTCGACGCCGTCTGGACCCGCGACAACGCGCACGGGGTCAAAGCAGCGCCGCTGGCCCGCGCGCTCGAAGCGGCCTATCTTGCGCCCGAAAATGCGATGTTCCTCACCGACACCGCAGAAGGTCTCAACGTCGCGAAGGGCCTCGGCATCAACTCGGTTCTGATGATGAACGATCCGGACGATGCGATGCGGCTGGCGTTGCGCGATCCCTCGGGCGGCATCGTCTCGCTGCACGAATTGCCGGACTTCATCCGCCTGGTTGCCGCGCAGAACGCTCGCGCGATTACTTAACCGTTTCCAGCCCTTCCGGACACGCGAACTCGCGCAGTTCATCTTTGCCCGGACCTGCCTTGCGATACTGCTTCACCGTCTCCCAGGGCTGGTTCAAAGCTTTCGGATCGTTCACTGTGATGTGATCTTCCAGTAAACCGGGGCTGACGAAGCGAATGCGCTCGTGAACGGTCATCTCGTCGCTGTGCGGCGTGAAGCCTTCGATAAAGGTGTCGTCGCGCAAGGCGACGGTATCCACCACCAGCGTGTCGCCTTCCCAATGACCGGTCGAGTAACCCGCGTACGTCGGATCGTCCAGCACCTTCTGCGTCGGCTTGCGCCCGTCGAGATAAACGCGCCGCAGCGCGTCGTTCAATTCGCTGAAGAAGGTGATCTTGTCCTTGGTCTGCATTACTTCCATGCCATACGCCATGCTCATCATCGCCGGCATGCCCGGCGGCAGGCACTTCGCGACCGGATCGTATTCATACGAGCCCGCGATGCGCGACTTGCTAATCATTTCCCACTTGGCCAGATACTCCGGCTGGAGCGAAGGCTCGTCGGGCCGCCGTCCGCGCGAACCATCCGAAAGAGGCGCCGAAGCCGTGGGTCGTGCGGGTGGCCCACCCTTGTTGGCCGCGCCCGCGCGGGGGCCTCCGCGGAAATTGCCGAACGGATTGAGAGGGTAGTAGACGCCGGAAAAATCGGGCGTCGCCGAATTGGTTGCGCCCACTGCCGGAATCGCCAGGGCGCCTGCGGCCAGACTGAGCAAGATTGTCTTATGGAGCTTCATGACGTCACTCCTACTCGGTGGGGGGCGGCGCGTTGGGCAGGATCGTTCCGTCCGCCTTCGTCACCCGAGCAATCAGACCGTTATTTCCGCCGTCCTTGGCCGGGCTGAAATCCACGGTGATGGTTTCACCGGGGACAATCGACTTCCTGCTCCATCCGGCGCGCAGCAGCACTCCTGGCGGGCGTCCTTCCAACGACCATTCCACCTGCTTGCCGTTGTCGTCGACCGTCATGATGATCCAGGTGTGCGGGTTGGTCCAGCGAAATTCCTTGACCACCCCTTTCACTGTGATCACCTTCGTCACATAAAACGCGACGTTGCTGTGATGGGCCAGCGCCCGAGGCGCCTGGCATAACGCCGCGCCCACGACAGCAGCAATAGCGGCGGCACGTGCCTTCATCGTACAAACCTCCAGAAATATCTCTGATGCAGCATATCACTCCCGCAACATGCTTGACTCGTGCCGCGGTGATGGCTTAGCGTAAGGGTGCGACGCCTCGTGCGGCTTTGGCCGTATGGGGCGTTTCTATTTTGGAGGACATCTTGCCTGCAGACATGGCGAAAACGACGGTGGTTTACCGGATTCGGGGCATGGAAGGCGCGACCGTACGGCGTGCCGTCCCTTACTCGGGGGCACTCACCCTGGACCTTTATTACCCCCCGGATCGCGGCTCCCGCTTGTTCCCGGCCGTCGTCATCGTCCTTGGATATCCGGATGTTGGTGTCGAGATGCCTTTCGGTTGTCAGTTTCGCGAGATGGGCATGACGATGTCATGGGCGCGGCTCTTTGCGGCGTCGGGAATGGTTGGTATCGTCTATGAAACGCGAGATCCGGCTAACGACGCACACGCCGTCCTGTCCTATGTCCGTGAAAACGGCGCGGCGCTGGGAATTGAGGGCACGCGGATCGGCGTCTGGTCCTCTTCCGGAAACGTTCCGGCGGCGCTATCGGTCCTGATGGACGGAAAGGCGCGCTGCGGTGTGCTCTGTTACGGCCCCATGCTGGACCTCGACGGAGCAACCAGCGTCGCCCAGGCGGCCGCTCAGTACCACTTCGCCAATCCCTGCGCGGGCCGGGGAGTGGAAGACATCCCTCCGGACACTGCGCTCTTCATCGCTCGAGCGGGACGAGACGAGTACGGCAACGGCTCGCTGGATGCCTTCGTCGCCGCGGCGCTTCGTGCAAATCTTTCTCTCACGCTGGTGAATCACGCGACTGGTCCGCACGCCTTCGACCTGCTCGATGACAGCGACGCATCGCGGGAAGTTGTGGCGGCGATCCTCGCTTTTCTTCGCGCGAAGCTGTCGGTTGACTAGATCTTAGGCGCGGGCAAGTGGCCCAACACGCGTTCGACGCTCACTCCCAGCGCGAGCATCGCGCGATCCGTGCCGGACGGGCCGTCCAACTCCACCGCGACCGGAAGCCCGCTCGAAGTCAGCCCGGCCGGAAGCACCAGGCCAGGAAGTCCCGCCGTGCTGCCTGGCGCGATGTTGCGCGCGACGGCTTTCTCAAAGGGGATCTTCTTCGTTCCCACCATGATCTCGGTGTCTTCGCCGATCCGCGGAGGCGGCGCCATGGTCGCCGGAAAAATGATCGCCGCCACGCCCGTCTTCGCGAAGTAGTCCTGGTAGGTCTGACGGAGCTTGGGCAAGTGTACAGCGACGATGGCCTGATAAGCCGTGTCCGTGACGAAGCCGGGGCCGCCGGGCAGCACGTCGTGCACGAAGTCGCGTTTCACGTCGGGGCTCATTTGCGCCACCAATTGGTCGAACGTGACGCCGGTCCCGTAATCCGCCAGGTACTTCGGCAAGGCGTAGCGCGTGTCGTGATTTTGAACCTGATTGGTGATCAGGCTGATCAGCCGCGCCAGGTCAGGCACCGGCGCCTCCACCAGCTCGACTCCGGCATCCTGCAGCTTGCGCAGTGCCTGGCTTGTGATCCGGTCGACTTCGGGATCGAGATCCGTGAACCAGTAGCCGCGATCGACTCCGAGCTTCACTCCTTTGAGTTGCGGCACGCTGAGCGGGCTGGCATCAATGGCCGCGACCGAATCGAACAAGGCCAGATCTGCCACCGAGCGCGCGTGCGGGCCAACCTGGTCGAAGAGCGGGGAGATCGGCGCGGTGCCCATGGTCGGATAGCGCCCCGTAGTCGGCCGGAACCCGGCGATGCCGCACATCGCGGCAGGCACGCGAATCGATCCTTCGGTGTCTTCGGCCACTCCCAGCGGAGCCATGCGTGCGGCGATCGCCGCTCCTGTCCCGCCGCTGCTGCCTCCGGGAATCCGGCTGGTGTCGTACGGATTGTGGACCGGACCGAAAGCCTGGTTGTTGCTGGTCCAGCCGAAGGACAGCTCGTGCAGATTGGTCTTGCCCAGAACGATCGCACCCGCATCGCGCAGCAGGCGGACGATCGGCGCGTCTTCTTTCGGATGGAAGTTGCGCAGCGCAGGCGTGCCTGCGGTAGTCGGATAATCCTTCGTATTGATGCTGTCTTTGACAGGAATCGGCAGTCCGTGCAGCGGGCCGAGCTTGGCACCGGAGTTGCGCCGTTTATCAGCCGCACGCGCCGCTTCCAATACGCGGTCCGGCACCAGCGTAATGAAGGCGTTGAGCCGGTCGCCGCGCGCGCATTGGGTGAGCAGCGCTGAAGCGTATTGCTCAGCCGTGAAATCTCCGCGCTGCAGCGCCGCAACGGCCTCAATCGCCGGGAACTGGATCATTTCCGCTGGTGTCCACGAAGGCCGCGCAGGGCGGCGGCTGCATCCAACCGCGGAAGCAATGGCCGCAACTAGGAACCCGCGCCGGGACACATCCAGCCGGTAAATGTCTGGCGTTTCAATAATCTTTACTATAACGCCGCCATGCCGCCCAACGCGCGAAATGACAAAACGAACCCAACCTGTATACAATCATGTGAGTCCTCTAACAGTCTGTAGTCCGGCTCCTGCGCCGGGCGCGAAAACGAATTTAGGAAGGTCCCATGAAACGAATCCAACGAATGGCCTGTGCCGCAGGGCTGTTCCCCGTGTTGATGGCGCTGGCAGGCACGCCGGCTTCCGCGCAAGTGAATCTGGACGGTGTCTGGAACAACCTACAGATCCTGCACGAAGACGAGCCGGAGCGCCTGCCTGGCCCCGAACTGGGCGACTACCTGGGCATCCCCATCAACGACGCCGACCGCCATCGCGGCGACGCCTGGGACGCTTCGCTCATCACGCTGCCCGAATACCAGTGCCGTGTCCATCCTTCCGATTACGCGCCCAGCTTCGCCGGCATCCGCATCTGGCAGGAGTTCGACAGGGACACGCAGAAGCTCATTGCGATTCACATCCACCATTTCGCGTGGGGCACCGAGCGCACCATCTGGATGGACGGCCGCCCCCATCCGCCGGATTACGCGCTGCACACCGGCATGGGCTTTTCCACTGGCAAATGGGAAGGCGACACCCTGGCCGTCTACACCACGCATTTGAAAGAGGGCTGGATCCGGCGCAACGGCATCGCCCGCAGCGACCGCGCTACATTTACCGAACACTTCATCCGGCACGGCGAGAACCTCACGCTGATGACCGTCATCCGCGATCCGGCGTATCTCACCGAGCCGATGATTCGCACGCGCGACTACCTCTACGAAATCGGCGGCCAGATCGCGCCATATCCCTGCGAAAGCGTGGAAGAGGTCATCCGGCCGAAAGGTAAGATTCCGCATCATCTGCCCGGCACGAATCCGTTCCTCACGGAGTTCGCCACCGCGCACGGCATTCCGCCCGAAGCGGCGCGCGGAGGCGCTGAGACGATGTATCCCGAATATCAGTACAAGATCCGCGCGGAAGCGGCGGCCATCGCCGCCAAGAAGGCTGCCTCATCGAAATGAGAGAGACGCGCATGAGAACGAATCGATTCCTCACTCTGCTGGCCGCGACCGCCGGCCTGGCCTGCGCCCAGCAGAACCGCAATTTCGATAACGTCCAGGTTCACATCCTGCCGGTGCAAGGCAACGTCTACATGCTGGTGGGCGCGGGCTCGAACGTCGCCGTGCAGGTAGGCAAGGACGGCGTGCTGATCGTCGACACCGAATTCGCGCCCATGGCCGACAAGATTCTGGCCGCCATTCGCACGCTTTCCAACGGGCCGATCCGCTACATCATCAACACGCATTATCATGGCGACCACACCGGCGGCAACGAAAAGCTGCGCGCGGCGGGCAGCACCATCGCCGGCGCGAACGTGGCGGGAGATCTGAAGGACGCCGCGGTCGGCGCGCAGATCATCGCGCACAACAACGTGCTGAACCGCATGAGCGCGCCCACCGGGGCGCAGGCGCCGACGCCCGAAGGCGGCTGGCCCACCGACACCTACCTGGGCGATCAGAAGAAGCTGTGGTTTAACGGCGAAGGCGTCGACATTATTCACCCGGCCAATGCTCACACCGACGGCGACAGCATCGTTTACTTCAAGCGCTCCGACGTGATCGCCACCGGCGACATCTTCACCACCACCAATTACCCGGTGATCGACGTCGCGGCGGGCGGCAGCATTAACGGCATCGTCGACGCGCTGCAGCGCATCGTGGATATGATCATCCCGGTGTATGGCCAGGAAGGCGGCACGTATGTGATCCCCGGCCACGGCCGCCTGTGCGATTTCGGCGACGTGCTGAACTATCGCGAGATGACCGTCATCATTCGCGACCGTGTTCAAGACATGATCAACAAGGGCATGACGCTGGAGCAGGTGAAGGCCGCGCGGCCGACTGTCGACTACGACCCGCTCTACGGTTCCTCGACCGGCTTCTGGACCACCGACAAGTTCGTCGAAGCCGTCTATACGACTCTCAAGAAGAAGTAGGAGACCGAGATGAAGAAGACATTCTTGTTGGCCGCAGTTTCGCTCGCTATGCCCATCGCGGTCTTCGCGCAATTCCCCGGCGGTCCGCCTCCGGGCCCGCCCAAGCCGGCCAAAGCCGTGGCGCCCATCGATCTCACCGGTTACTGGGTTTCCATCGTGACCGAGGACTGGCGCTTCCGCATGATCGCCGCCCCCAAGGGTGATTTCGCGGGCGTGCCGCTGAATCAGGAAGGCGATAAAGTCGGGCATCAGTGGGATCCCGCGAAAGACGAAGCCTCGGGCGACATCTGCAAGGCTTACGGCGCGATCGGCGTGATGCGTCTGCCTACGCGCCTGCACATCACCTGGCAAGACGATCAGACCCTCAAGATCGAAGCCGACAACGGCACGCAGACGCGCTTGCTGCACTTCCGCGGAACGCCCGGCGGACCGCCTTCGCTTCAAGGCTATTCGGCCGCGCAGTGGTTGGGACCGGCGGGCGGCGTCGGATATTTCGGCACGGCCTTCGATCCCACCAAAGGCGGCTCGCTCATGGTGACCACGACGAACCTGCTGCCCGGGTATATTCGCCGCAATGGCGCACCGTACAGCGAGCGGACCAAGATGACCGAGTACTTCGACGTCGTCAAGGAACCCGAAGCCGACTGGATCGTCCTGAAGACCATCATCGACGATCCCAAGTACCTGTTCCGGACGATGATTTACAGCACGCACTTCCGCAAGCAGCCGGATGCTGCGGGCTGGAATCCGCAACCTTGCTACGCGCGCTAAGCGCTTTCAATTGCCAGGCGCGGCTTCTGGTCGAATCCCGGCTATCCAGAAGTGTATTCCTTGCACGAAGACGGTCGCGCTGATCTGCTCGCCGGGTCTCAGCTTTTGATATTCGCTGTCTGCTTTAACCGGGTATTGCATGGTCATCGCGTCCATCCAACCTTCGATCTTCTGTCCGTTGATGACAGCCGTATGGGTTTCGGGATCCAGGCGCACCACCCGCCCGTGCAGTTCGTACTGCTTGATTGGAAGATTGCTGGCTTCTTGCTTGTGCTGGCAGGCGCACAAGCTGATCAACCCGATGAAGAATATTGCCGTTCGAAGTGATTTAGGAAAACTCATTTGAACACACGCGCTCCGTCTCAACACTATGGTATCGCCCAGCCCTCGCCAGGCTCGAACACCTTGAACCCGACCGACGGATGAAAGCCGAGCATGTGGTCGACGAAGCGGTTGGCGTCGGGCGTCTGATCCGCGAACGTGCCGTAGTGCATGGGCACCAGCCAGCGGGCGCGCACGTCTTCGGCCAGTTGCGCCGCTTGCGCGACATCGAAATTGCCTTCGCCCGCGATCGGCAGCAGCGCCACGGTGACGTTGTAGGGCCTCAGCCGCCCGACGATGCCCTCGTACATGTGGCAGTCACCGGCGTGATAGATGGTGCAGTTGCCGAAGCGGATCAAATAGCCCAAATGCGGATAGCCGCCGAGCGGCGTCCAATCCAACTCCGGATGCGCCGAGGGCACCGAGTACACGCGGCCGTATGGCCCGTTCTTGAAGAACTCCACGCGCAGGTCGGAATCCGTGGTGGTCATCCGATCCAGCGGAATGCCGAGCGAACACGCGAACTCGGCGGTGCTTTTGGGTAGCACAACCTTGGCGCGCGGCGAGGCCTTCAGAATCGCGGGCACGGTACCTGGATCCATGTGCGAAGGATGCGCGTGCGTGCACAAGATCAAATCCGCGTTGCCGATCTCCTGCGGGACCAGCGGCGAGGCGTGCCGGCGCGTGCGGCCCGATGGCGTGGACAGGCAGGGATCGATGTAAAAGACGATGTCCTGAAACTTCACCGCGAAGCCGCAGTGCCCCAGCCACCACAGCACAGGCGAATCGGCTTCGGTCTCCTCGATGGCGCGGATCAAACTGCTCATTGAGCGGCGGCCCTTTCCAGGCGATCGCGAATCGCCGCCCACTCTTCGCCTTCCGGCGGCCGCTCGATGGCGATCCAATCCCAGCCTTCCGAATCCGCCTGATGCAGCCGTTCATAGAGCACGGCTGCGTATTCGTGCGGGTCATCCGGCATGGGAATGCAAATGCCACGTCCCGTGGGCGGAAGCTGCCCGCGATCCACCAGAATCAGCGGCGTCTTGGGACTGTAATGCTTCCGGTGCAAGCCGGGCGAAGGATGCGCCGCTTCTCCGACGGATTGCAACACATGAATGGGTCCGATCACTGCTTCGATTTGCGCTTTCGCCACCATGCCCGGTCTCAACAATACAGCATCCGGGCCGGCGAGCGAAAGCACGGTGGACTCGATTCCAACGGTCGTTCGGCCTCCATCCAGCACCATCGCCACGCGATTGCCCATCGATCGTCGGACGTGCTCGGCTGTGGTCGGAGAAAGCCCGCGGAACGGATTGGCGCTGGGCGCGGCGACAGGCACGCCTGCCTCTTTGATCAACGCCAATGCGATGCGGTGATCCGGCATGCGAACGCCGACGGTATCCAAGCCCGCAGTCAGCCGATTTGGCACCTGCGGCCGCTTCGGCAGCACCAGGGTCAGCGGACCGGGCCAAAACCGCCGCGCCAGCCTCTCCGCCTTCTCCGGCCATTCACGCACCAGGCTGCGCGCCATCTCGATGGAATCGACGTGCACGATCAACGGGCTTTCCGGCGGCCGGCCTTTCGCGGCGTAGATCTTCCCGATCGCCGCTGGATCGAGCGCGTTCGCACCCAGGCCGTACACGGTCTCTGTAGGGAATGCCACCAGCTCACCGGCCCGGATCAACGCGGCGGCGCGGGCAATTTCGGACGCCTCACTCAGGCAGATCCTCCTTCCCGTCGCCCGAAACTTTGCCGGTGTGCTTGAAGACCAGGAAGGCGTGCATCAGGCGATCCAGGTCGCCATCGAGTACCCGGTCGACATCGCCAATGGCCAGCCTGGTCCGAAGGTCCTTGACGAGCCGGTAAGGCGCGAGCACGTAGTTGCGGATCTGGCTGCCGAAGTTGATGTCCAGCTTGGAGTCCTCCAGCTTGTCCTGCTCGGCGCGCTTTTTCTGCATCTCGAATTCATACAAGCGCGCGCGCAGCTGCTTGATGGCGCTGGCGCGGTTTTTGTGCTGCGAACGCTCGTTCTGGCACTGCACCACGATGCCGGTGGGAAGGTGAGTCATCCGTACGGCCGACTCGGTCCGGTTCACGTGCTGGCCGCCCGCGCCCGAGGCGCGGAACACGTCCACACGCAGATCTTCCGGCTTGATCTCGATGCTGATATCGTCTTCGATCTGCGGATAAACGAACACAGATGCAAAAGAGGTATGCCGGCGCGCGTTGGCGTCGAAAGGCGAGATGCGCACCAGCCGGTGCACGCCGATTTCGGACTGCAGCAGGCCGTAGGCATTCTCGCCGTTAATTTCCAGCGTGGCCGATTTGATGCCCGCGCCCTCGCCTTCCAGCCGGTCCGTCACCACGGCCTGCAAGTTGTGGCGCTCGGCCCAGCGCAGGTACATGCGCAGCAGCATCTCGGCCCAGTCCTGGCTTTCGGTGCCGCCCGCGCCCGGATGAATGGCCATGATGGCGCTCTTGGAATCGTTCGGGCCGGAGAGCAGCATCTGCGTCTCCAGCGCTTCCAGGCGTTCGGAATAACGCTGGATCTCACGGTCCAGTTCCGCCGAGACGTCTTCGCCTTCGCGGCCCAGCTCAAACAACGTGTCCAGATCGGAGGTCAGGCGCGAGACTTCGGCCTCGCTGGCGATGGCTTCCTCCAGCCGCTTCCGGTCCTGCATGGTTTTCTGGGCTTTTTCGGGAGGCTGGCTCCAGAAATCCGAGCCGGAGATTTCCTGCTCGATCTTGGCTAGTTGTGCTTTTTTTCCGGGGGAGTCAAAGATAGCTCCGCACAGCGTCGGCCTGCTGGCGGAGCGAAGCGTACTCTCTTTCCTGTTCTTCGAGGGTCATGTAAACTTCATTTTACCAGGGGCGGCAACTCCAGTATCTGCCCACGCGGGCCTACGTTCCAGCACTGAGTTCGGCCGATGACCTCATGCACGCCGGCCGCTTCGTGAATATGGCCGCAGTAGAAAAATCGCGGCTGGTAGCGATCGATGAAGTCCCGGATGGCAGTGCTTCCGAAGTGTTTGCCCTCGCCCGCGCGATCCAGCTTCGTGCCCTTCGGCGGCGTGTGGCAGATCAGGATCAATGGATCGAGCGGTGCGAACACCTCCAGACGCCGGGCCAGTTCGTCTTCTGTGTACTCGCCCGGCGTGTGGAAGGGCGTGGGATTCGAGTAGCCGAGGCCCGCCACCTGGTATCCGCCGATCTCCATGTTTTGGCCGTGAAAATTATGAAAACCGAACTCCTCGCAGAGCCGCCCGATATCGGCTTCGGATTCGTGATTCCCCGGCAGCACGTACATTCGATCGGCGTGCTTTTGCAGGATGGGTCCAAGCTCGTCCAGACCGCGGCCCCAATTGGCGAGGTCGCCGTCGGCGAAGTAGTAATCCGCGTCAACCCTCATCAGCGATTCCAGCGCGGACTTCTTGCCGTGGATATCCGAGAAGATCAGCAGCCTCATTCCAACGAGGGTAACAAGGCTGCCCGGAGCGGCGTGTTATGGCGCGGCTGGCGCCGGTGTTGGCGGGGTCGTGGTGGCTGCCGGATTGGGAACGTGGTGCACTACGCCCAGCGTCACCAGTGTCCGCCCGCTCAGCGTGTCGAAGATTTCCAGATTCCCGATCAGCTTGCACGGCGGCGTTGCCGGAGGCGTAGCTCCGGCCGGAGGCAGGACCGGCGGCACCGTGACCGTCGCGCGAATTTCGCGCCGCTCGTCGGCTGTCAGCGCCAGGTCGGCCACGCTGTCCACATTCATGGACATGCTGGCGCCCGGAGGCACGCTTACCGTTTTGGACTTCAGTAGCACGCCTTGACCGTCCAGGATCGTCAGCAACCCCGTGCATACTGCGCCTGCCGCTGGAGGTACGACGCCGGGGTTGAGAGCGTTCAACTGCGCGGTTTGCCCTTCGGCCAGACCCACGATCGCTGAAGTTCTTATCACCTGCGCGGGCGGCGTGGATACCGTTTGCGGGTAAAGTCCCGCGGCGGCCAGCGTGAAGACACAAATCCCTGGTATGAACTTGGACATTCTTTCGCTCCTTGTTGGATGGTTCGAACCGGTCCCGGTCCGGGAAGCTTTTTGCTCCCGTCAATCCAAACACGAACGGAGCGCGAAAGTTTTGGGACTGCGCCCGGCTATTCCGTGGACTTGCCGGACGCCGCCAGGTTTGGCTCCCACAAAACTTCGGGCACGCCCAGCACGTGATTCGCCCAACGGCTCCAGACGAAGAAGGCGTCGCTCAAGCGATTCAGATATTGGATCGCTTCCGGCGGAACGGATTCCTTACGCGCCAGTTCCACCACCAGGCGTTCGGCGCGCCGGCAAATGGTGCGGCAGGCGTGCAGTTCGGTGTTCAGGCGCGAACCGCCGGGCAGCACGAAGGAACGCAGCGGCTCCAACTCCTCGTTCAGGGCGTCGATCTCCGTTTCCAGCTGCTGCACTTCGGCCTCGGTGATGCGCGCCTGCCTGGGATGCACATCCTCCGGCCGGGTGGCCAGGATCGAGCCCAGGTTGAACAGCTCATGCTGAACGCGGCGCAAAATCCCCGCCAGATCGGGAACCGCTTCCGCCGCCGAAACGTGCGCCATACCCGTAAAGGCGTTCAGTTCGTCCAGCGTGCCGTAGCACGCGATCCGCAAGGAGTCCTTAGGGACTCGCTGCCCGCCCGCCAAGTGCGTTTCGCCCCGGTCACCGGTCTTGGTGTAGATGCGGTTCAGCGCGATACGCGGTTCGTCGAACTTGGGCTTGGACATGATCAGTTCCATTGTCCCGCAGAAGCTCCGGCCGCCGTCGACGTTACAGAAGGTTAGATGGGCTGGCGGAAATGGCGGCGAATTTTCGCTCTATCATCAGAGAGCCCGGGGAGACGCATGGCCGAAATCCAACATCTTGTCGTTCTGATGCTCGAAAACCGTTCTTTCGATCACATGCTGGGCTGGCTCCAGAGCCCGAATTATCAGATCGACGGCGTGGATGGAACGCAGCTCAACCGGGACTCTACTGGCGAGCCGGTTCGCGTCACCAACGACGCCAATTATTCAGGCGACTATGATCCCGATGTCGCGCACGATTTTCTGGACGTCAACCAGCAGATCTTTGGAACCAAGGATGTCGAGGCAGGCATGGCGCCCACCATGAGCGGATTCGTTGAGAACTACGGCGCGGTGTCGGGCAGCGTCGCCAAATCGCATCGCGTCATGAAGTGCTTCGATCCGCAGAAAATCCCCGTGCTGACGACGCTGGCGCAGCAGTACGCCCTGTGCACTCGCTGGTTCTCGTCGGTACCCGGCCCCACGCTGCCCAATCGCGCTTACGCCCACGGCGCCACCTCCGTGGGCCACGTGGACATGACCATCAACTGGTGGAAGGAAAGCAAAACCATTTACGAACTGCTGGTGGATCACGGGTTCACGGCCAAGATCTATTACACCGACTCCACCATCGCGCTGACCTACGGCGGAATGATCGACCGGCAAAGCGAGTTTTTCGTGCCCGACTTCGACGCCTTCTTCGACGACTGCAAATCGAACAATCTACCCAATTATTGTTTTCTCGAGCCGCGCTACAACGCCACCGACGGCGTCGATCCCCAGGCTGCCAGCGACCAGCATCCCGACCACGACGTGGAAGAGGGAGAAACGCTGATCCACGACGTCTTCAACGCGATCCGTTCGAACGCCGGCACCTGGAACAGCACGTTGCTGGTGATTGTTTATGACGAACACGGCGGCCTATTCGACCACATTCCCCCGCCGGCTACGGTCAGCCCCGACGGCATCAATTCCACCGACCCCTTTTTCGCCTTCGACCGGCTGGGAGTGCGCGTGCCCGCGGTTCTGGTGTCGCCTTACATCGAAGCCGGTACGATCATCAACGACCGGGTTTTCGACCATGCCTCGCTCGCCGCCACCGCGCAGCAGATCTTCCTGGGCGAGGGCTGGCGCACGAACGCGGGTCTCACAAACCGCGACCGGCAGGCCAACACCTTCGAAGGCGTGGTAACCCGCGCCGTCGCGCGAGCCGCGAATGAAGTGGACATCACCGGGAAACACAACCAGGCCGTGGCGGGGCGCACTCTGACCATGGCCGACCGTGCGCTCCAGCAGGTCGCCATGCCGCCGTCGGAACATCAGCAGGCGTTGGCGCAGGTGATGGCCTCCCTGGCAGCCCGCCCGCAAGTGAAGCGGGCCGGCGACTAGGCAGTCCAATGTACAGGCCCACGATCCGAAGCCGTTTTGCCTTGCTGGCGCTCTGCGCGCTGCTCCCTTCCTTGGCCCAGGCGGACGAATGGGACATGGAAAAGGATCAGCTCAACGCCAGTTGCTCCAGCCTGTTCACCAGCTTCGCAGGAATCGGCAGTTGCGCGGGCTTCCTGTTCAACGGCGGCAAGCCGGTGCGCTTGACGATTCCCACCAGCGTGGTCCCGGGCGGCGGAACGGCATTGGGCGTGATGTACGCGCAGCCCATCGACATCACCGATTGGACCGATAGCAATCTCACCATGTCCGCCGGCAGTTCACTGCGCGAGTTCTGGTTCGCCGACGCGACGCTGAGCTTCTTCCACCGCAAGTGGGGCGGCGATTGGAACACGGCGCGCGACCGCAATCAGTTCCGGGCCTATGCGCACGCTCGCGGTCTGCCGCTGATGCCCTACTACGGCATTGGACCGGACACCGCGCGATCGGACCTGGTGGATTTTGGCGAGCGGCAGCTTTCGGCCGGCGTCGACGCGTTCATCCCGCTGAAATCGTGGTTGGCGGTGGGTGGCGCGTTAGAATATGTCGCGCCGCGCATCAACAGCATCAACGATCCTTCAGTCCGCTCGATCGACACGTTTTACTCGGAAGCGACTGCGCCCGGCCTTCTAAACCAGCCGAATTTCGCGCACTACCGCGTATTCGCGCAGCCGCGGCACGACTGGAAATGGACGAAATTCTATTCCCAGGCCGCGTACGATTTCTATCAGGACACCGATACCGGCCGCTATTCGTTTCGTAAGTTCCGCGCGGACGTGATGGAGACGATTTACCCCGAACGCCAGACCGAGCCGACCGGCGGCGGCAAAGGCACGCGCACGCAGCCCAAGTACGACAGCGTGCTGTACATCTTCGGCCGTTTCACGACGGAGCAGACTGCGGCAGGCAATGTAGTGCCGTTTTACATGCAGGAGACCATCGGAGGGTCGGACATCGACAACGTCGCGACGCTGCGCGGTTTTCAGGATTATCGCTTTCGCGGGCCGGACCTGTTCGTGATCCAGACGCAATACGAGCGACGGCTTCTGCCTGCGGCGAAACCGGGCGCGCAGTCGTCGACCATCCGCAAGATTGCCGGCGCGCTCGGAATCATGGCCTTCTACGATACCGGCGAAGTGGCCGTGAAGGCGAGCGACCTGAGCTTTTCCAACCTGCGCCACAGCTTCGGATTCGGCATGACGCTGTGGAGCGGCGAGCGCGTCTGGTTCCGCGCTTATGTGGGCCTGGGCAGCGGCGAAGGCGCGCATCCGTTCTTCGGGGTGAGCGATCCGTCGACGCAGCTGCTGCACCCGTGAGGTTTTACCACATCAATTCTTGACAGTTAGGGTGTCGGTGTCGACAGCTTTTTTACCGGTGACCCCTTGCAGCCCTGTGAGGACGCCTCGATAGTCGCTCTTGTCGCATTGCATGGCAAGGCCGCCCTTTTTATCGCCGTCAGCCCACGTCAGTCCGACGAAATGCTTCTTGGATTTAGTTAATGCCATCAGCGCGCCTATCCCAAAACTGATGACCGCCAGCCCGATGGCGGCGCCAACTCGTCGATGAACATCCTGCCCATAGCTGATTTCCGTAACAGCGGAGACAGGGATTGTGATTACTTCCTTTTTGTCCTTCACGAATCGGATCTGTTTCGTGTCCATGTAAAGCTTCAATTCGCTTCCAGTCTTGAGGTCCTGCACTGATCCTCCGTCGTACTTGACTTTATAGCTGTTGTCGCTCGCAAAAATCGCGCACGGAATGGCCAGAGAAAGGAGAATCGCGACCGCTCGTTTTATAGTTATCATGGGATTTCGTTGGATCTTACCACAGAAAAGGAGTCCAATTGACGGTGGATCCGTCAAAGATGGCCGGATTTCTTCCGCAAGCCCCTCACACCACTGAGGTGTTTGCACTGTTGGGCCGCCGACTTTCCCCATCTACAACCGTCACCTTGCGTTCCACTCCCCACTGGCATAGCATCAAGAAACGCGGCTTATGTTCTCGAACCGGCGTCCGGCGGCGCATCGCGCTCCGCGCCTGCCGAGGTACTCAATATGACCAACCTCAAACCCGTAGATGTCGTGATCGTCGGCGGCGGCTGGACTGGGCTCGCCATGGCCAAGGAAATCGTTACCCGCACTTCGGCCAACGTTGTCGCGCTCGAACGCGGCCAACCGCGCGGCCTCGCCGAATACGCGATGGACATGGACGAGCTCGATTACAATATCCGCCTGCGCATGATGCAGAACATCGCCGAAGAGACCGTCACGCACCGCCACTCGCCCGGCGAAACCGCGGTCCCCGTGCGCCAGTACGGCTCCTTCCATCCCGGCACCGGCGTCGGCGGCGCGGGCGAGCATTGGACCGGCATGTGCTTCCGCTTCCTGCCCAGCGTCTTCACCCTGCGCACGCATCTCGCCGAGAAGCACGGCGCCGCGCACCTGCCCGCCGATCTCGCCGTCCAGGATTGGGGCGTCACCTACGACGAGCTCGAGCCGCACTACTGGTACGCCGAGCAAATGATGGGCGTCAGCGGCAAGGCCGGCAACATCCGGGGCAAGCGGATCGAGGGCGGAAACATCTTCGAATCGCCGCGCATGCATGAGTACCCGACGCCGCCGCTGAAGCATTCTTACGCCTCGCACTTGTTCGAAGAAGCGGCGCGGAAGGTAGGCTATCATCCTTATCCCACGCCCGCCGCCAACCTCAGCCAGAACTACACCAATCCCGATGGCGTTTCGCGGGCGGCCTGCGCCTATTGCAGCTATTGCTCGCGCTTCGGCTGCATGATCGGGGCCAAGGCGCAGCCCACCAACACGCTGCTCCCGGTCCTCCGCAAGCACAAGAGCTTCGAACTCCGCACCGGAAGCTGGGTGCACCGCATCGTGCATGAAAACGGGCGCGCCACCGGAGTCCAGTTCACCGATGCCGAAGGCAACGAGTTTTTTCAGCCCGCCGAAACCGTCCTGGTGTGTTCGTTCACCCTGAACAATAACCGGCTGCTGTTTCTTTCCAAAATCGGCACGCCCTACGATCCGGCAACGCAAAAAGGAACGCTCGGCCGGCACCTCACACATCAGGTGGAGGGCGGCATTCGCATCTATTTCGACAAGCCGCTGAACCTGTTCATGGGCGCGGGATCGCTCGGTAGCCGCTTCTCCGATTTCGACGGCGACAATAATCTCCCCGGCAACGACGGCCTGCTGCGCTACGGCATGCTGAGCATGAACGGCAATGGCAACCTGCCCATCGGCGCTTTCGGCAACATCCCGCCGGGCGAGGCGAAATCCAATTGGGGCGCCGACTGGAAAGCTGCCTCGCTCCGCTGGCACGACCGCGCCACGCAGCTCAACCTCTACGGCGAGCACATGTCCTATCGCCAGAATCACATCGATCTCGACCCCACCTACACCGACAAATTCGGCGATCCGCTGCTGCGCTTCACTCTGGATTGGACCGAGCACGAGCACAAGCAGCGCGAGTTCGCCTACGACCTGGCGGCCAAAGTCGCGCCCGCCATGGGAGCCAAGATCGATCCGCGGCGCCCGTCACGCGCCCGATACAACGTCATCAATTATCAGAGCACGCACATTCAAGGCGGCGTCGTGATGGGAGCGACCCCCGAAACCAGCGTCGTAAACCGCTATCTCCAGCACTGGGACATGCCGAATCTGTGGGTCATCGGAGCCTCTTCATTCCCGCAAACCGCCGCCGGCAATCCGACCCTCACTGTGATGGCCGTGACCTACTGGGCCGCCGACGCTCTGATCGACAAATACATGCAGCATCCCGGGAGGCTCGCATGAAACGCCGCGAATTTCTCACCATCCCCGCCGGCGCGTTGGGCGGCACGCTGCTGTACACTTTGGCGCGCGAGCCCTTCCGGCTCCAGGCGCAGGACGGCCACGTCAAAGTCCCGCTGCGCTTCTTCACCGCCGCCGAAGCGCGCGTCATCGCTGCCGCCTGCGAGCGCATCTTCCCCAGCGACGCGAGCGGCCCCGGCGCGAAGGAAGCCGGCGTGGTCATTTACATCGACCGCCAGCTTGCCGGTCCCTACGGCGCGGACAAATACCGCTACACCAAAGGACCGTGGGTTGAATCCGTCCCCGAGCATGGCTATCAAGCTAAAGCCAACCCCCGCGAGACATATAAGGACGGCATCGCCAAGCTCGGGTCGAACTTCCACGAGCTTCCCGAAGCCGATCAGATCGCCAGGCTCCAGTCCCTGGAGAAGACGCACTTTTTCGCGCTCCTGCGCGCCCACACCATCGAAGGTATGTTCAGTGACCCCATGCACGGCGGAAACGCCGGACTGATCGGCTGGCAGCTCATTGGCTATCCCGGCCCGCGCATGAGCTACAAAGAGGATGTCGACAAGCACTTCGGCGAGGTTTTCCGGCCCAAGCCCGCCAGCCTGGAACAGATCACGCACCGCAAGCCCCACCCCTGGGAAGACGAGAAATCTTAGAGCCAAGCGGGAATTTCCCCTTAAGCTTGGTCGCTTTTCTGTCGATAGTCCAGTTGGACATGCTTGCGCAGACTCTCGACAGTGAAGCCAGACTCAACCGTTTCAACCGTTTGATGCAGGAGCTCATCCGCGGCAATATGAACCGCAACACGTTCCAGCCGTGGGAGATAGAGATTTTGCTCGACATCGAAACCTGCCAGCTTCGCGACGGTGTGAAGCGCGAAACCCTGCGCCGGTATCAAAAGGCGGTCCAGCGCGCCATGGAAAAAGGCGCGGTGCCCAGCCCGTTCCCGCTCTCCGAATACCTTAACAACAAGAAGACAGCCGTCAAGCGCACCGCGTAAGGTATCCTGGAGGTCGAAGGAGACCTCGCATGGGTTGCGGTAACGGATCGACGCTCACGCACGCCGAAGAACAGACTGGCGGCCGGAAAGTCTTCTGCGTCAAATTTCAGCGCGAGATGCCGGGACTGGACGAAGTCCCGTTTGACAACCACCCGCTGGGGCAGCGCATCTACGACAACGTCTCCAAGGAAGCCTGGAAGATGTGGCTCGAGCAGATGAAGATGATTATGAACGAGTACCGGCTGAACCTGGGCACCAAGGAAGCGCAGGAGTTTCTGCTCAAGCAGATGGAAGACTATTTCTTCGGCGAGGGCGCGGCGCTTCCGCCCGGATACGTGCCGCCGAAAGCGAAGAACTAGACCACCGGCAGAGCGGCTGCGATTTCGAAGTGCAGCTCGCGGTGCGCGGCCCGCAGTGCATCTTCCACCGCATCGGGCGATTCGCCGCGCGCGAAGATGAATCCCAGGTAGCTGTTGCCTTCGGGCAGCGGCACGAGCTTCTGCCCCTGTTTGGCGGTGATGATCACGTCTTCGATGCCCGGCGTCTTGCGCGCGTCCTCCGCGCCTTCCACGTCGACATAGATTCCTTCGCGCGGAATCGGGATCATCATCACGCCGGCGGCTTCCGTGGGCAGCGCGATGCGGGTGATGTCCTCGCCCGCGGCATGGCGCAGGATCAGCTCTTCGAGTCCTGGCAACACGCGCGCACAGAGACCGCCGATGGGCCGCGCCGCCACTTCCAACATCCATACCCCGCGCGAGTTCACGCGCATCTCCGCATGAATGGGGCCGTGGGTGAGGCCAAGGGCGCGGACGGCGCACTCCGTCGTGCGGATGATGTCATGCCGGACGCCGGCGCTCTCGCGCGACGGCATGACGTAGATGGTCTCTTCGAAGAACGGGCCATCCAACGGATCGGGCTTGTCGAACAGCGCCAGCACGCGTAGCCGGCCGTTCGTGAGGATACCCTCCAAAGCAAACTCGCGCCCTTCGATGAAGCTCTCCACTTGCACATAACGGTCCTGATCTTCGTGCAGCCGCGCGATGTCAGCGTCGCCCAGCAGCGCTTCGATCCTCCGGAACGCCGCGATGAACTCGGCGGCATTGTTGGCGCGGATCACGCCGCGGCTGGCGGACAGTCCCAGCGGTTTCAGCACGCAGGGGTAGTGAGCGGTCCTGGCGGGATCCTCCGGCCCTTCGGCGAGCGCGATGCGCCGATACTCCGGAACCGGCAAGCCGGCCAGCCGAAAACGTTCGCGCGCGAGAAACTTGTTGCGCGCGGCCTGCACCGAATCCGGCGAATTGTACGGAATGCCCAGGCGCTGCGCGGCCAGTGCAGCGATGTAAGCCGGCCGGTCGCCCACCGCGACAATCCCCGCGACATTCGTTCGAGCGGCCAAGGTTTCCGCCGCGCCCTCGGGATCCTCAAAGCGCAACGCGATCGCCTGGTCTCCCCAGGGATCATCCAGCACGTGACAGCGGTCGGTCGCCAGCGTCAGGTCGTAGCCAAGCCGCGCAGCCGCTTCGGCGAATACGCGAGTCTGATACCCGGTGGTGGCGCCGATCAGCAGCAGGCGCGTGCGCTCCGTCATGCCCCTATTATGAAGGTAATATCTACCGGATCGAGCGGATTCTGCAACTCGCTAACGTTGCTTGCGCTCCTCTCTCGGTTGGGGCGGCCGGATGTTATGCTGCTCCGGCCTGGATCGCGGCTGAGCGCGCGCGACAAATCCCCGCGGAGCCGGCCTGGTTTCGGGTCGAACCTGCGGCGCGGGCCGCGGCTCTGGACGTTGAATCGGCGCCTGCCGTCTCGCGACGTTCCGGTTCTCCCTTGGCACGGCACGATTTTGCGGAAACGGCTGCGGTTTGGCATGAAACGTCTGCACGGATGGCCGGTTCTCCGGAATTCGCGTGGCCTGGAGCGGCCCATGACGGTTTACTTGCTCGCGGGCAGGAGCTTGCGCCTCAGGCCGTTGCTGCGTTCGCCTGATCGCGGACGGTGGCGCCGCGGGAGCGCGATACGCAGTCGCTAGAGGACGGCCGGTGGTCAGCGTCGCCGGTCTTCCGTGATTCGTCCTGGCGAATTGCGCGCGGTTCGCTCCAGCCTCTTGCGTATGCTGAATCTGAGCGCGCACCGCCGGCGTGCGCTGGTTCGCCGGCACAGCCAACTCCTGAGACGTGGGACGCGCGGTGATTCCGCCGCGCCCACCGTTATAGCTGACGCGGCTGTGAGCGGTAAAAGGTACCTGATAGCTATAAACGTTGTGAACCACCGCGGGGTCGGCATTGGTGACCGCGCGGTTATAAAACAGGTGACCGTGATTCCAATAGGCGCCAAAGTACCCGCGGCCCGTGTAGCCGCAGCCGTAGTCGATTCCGCCATAGAATCCGATGTAGGGAGCCCAGTAGCCGGCGTGCCAAAGATAGATTCCATCGGCGAAGCCCCACCACGGCGGCGTCCAGAGCGCGCCGATATAAGGCGCCAGAACCCACACGCCCGGCACCCAATAATAACCGCCGAACCCGTAAGCCCAGTAACCCGGCGTCCAGACGTAGTCGGGACCGGGGCACGGAGGCTGCGCATAAACGGGAAGGGGCGGCGGCGCTTCCGTCACTTGGACGGGCTGCTGATCGTAGGAAGTGCTTTGATACTGCGGAGAGCTGTAAGGAGCAGCCGTCGAAGGAGCGTAAGTCTCGCCGGACGAACTTGCGTTCGCTGGAGCGAGGTTGCCGCCGGCGGGATCTCCATTTACGCTGCTCGCCGCTTGATCCTTATGGCAGGCAACGAGGGCCGTGACAAGGAGCAGTAGCGTAACAATCGAGAAACCTTTGAATTTTTTGCGTATGCCCACGCTTCATTCCCTCCTAACGAAGGAGATGAGCACCTCGCATGCCAGGATGCGTGTCAGAAGGCTACTTTGGGCACGGCGCGCGCGCCGGGCTCGGTCTTGAAGTAGGCGTCGTTGCGCTGGAAGTTGAACATCGAAGCGGCGATGTTGTTGGGGAACAGCGCAATGTCGGTGTTATAGCGCTGCACCGTCTCGTTGTATTTGCGGCGTTCCACAGCGATGCGGTTCTCGGTACCGGCCAGCTCATCCTGAAGACGAAGGAAATTTTCGTTCGACTTCAATTGCGGATAATTCTCCACCACCACCAGCAGCCGGCTCAGCGCGCCATCCAACTGCGTATTGGCCTGAATCTTTTCGGAAGGCGTACGCGCGCCGCCTAAAGCTGCCCGGGCGTCCGTCACTTCCTTGATCACGGCCTGCTCCTGCTTCGCGAAGCCTTTCACGGTTTCCACCAGGTTAGGAATGAGATCCGCGCGGCGCTGGAGCGCGACGTCCACCTGGGACCAGGATGCGTTCACCGCTTCGCGCTCGGTGACCAGCGTGTTCCGCGCGCCCATGGCCCAGCCGAAGATGACCAGGACGATCAGAACCAAAACCCCGATGACGGCTAATGCGATTTTCATGAGAACCTCATTTCTCGAGTGCGTCCACGTGCCGCACCAACGCCTCGATCTGCTTCAGATAATTGGCAAACAGCGTCTCCGGTTCGACATCCTCGGCGTGCTTCACCTCGTCGCGGATGGCCAGCAGCGTGTCGAAGGGCGCACCGTCCACGCCGATGGCCGACAAGTGCCGTGCCACCTCGTGCTTCCCGTGCCAGACGGGCAGGCCGGAAACCAGCAGCGCGTGCCGTCCGAGAACGAGGAAGGTGGAGACCGAATCAACCATGAGCCGCAGCAGCGCCAGCTTGTCGGAAAGCATGCCGGCCGCTTTCTGACGAAGACGTAGAAGTTTAGAGCGCAGTTCCATCTCCACCTGCGCCCGGTAAAACGTCTTGTCGATGACCAGATCTTTTACCACATCCGGGCCGAACAAAACGCGCCGGCGCTCCTGCATGTCGTGAAATTCAATAGGGAAACAGTCCGTGGAGTTGCGTAACTCCTCTGCGCTGAGCAACAGCGGTGACGGGTTGCCCTGCTTGCGCCACCAATCGAAGATTGGCTCGGACGCCGCCAGTTCCGCGGGCGTCACGCGCGTGAGCACGCACAGCACGTTCAAATCAGAGGCTTTGTGATGATGACTGCTGCCCGCCGCCGAGCCGTAGAGCACGACGGAGACCAACTGATCGCGCTGGGCCTCGCGCAGACGATCGACCAATTCCTGGAGCGTTTTTTCCATGAATTACCAGCCGCCGGAAGCGCCGCCGCCGCCCGAATCGCCTCCTCCGAATCCGCCAAATCCTCCGCCACCACCGCCGCCGGAGTCATAGCCGCCGAAGCCTCCTCCGCCCCAGCCGCCGCCTCCGCCGCGTCCTAATAGGTTACCGAGAATCATTCCGGTCAAGAAACCGCCGCCACCGCCGCCCCTTCCTCCTCCCGATGCGCGCATCATCCAAAGAAGAACGACGATGCCGACGATGATTATGGGCCAGGGCAAGTCACCGTGTTGCTCCGTCCTGTGCTGATGTGGCGCCGGACGGGCGTAATTCGGTTGTCCACTCTTGGCAAGGCCTACTTGCGCGCCGATCTGCTCGGCGCCGGAAATTAGCGCCTGACCGTAATTACCCTGCCGTAGAAGCGGCTGGATTCCGCGCAGAATGCTGCCCGCGAAACCGTCGGGAAGAATCGGTTCGAGGCCATAGCCGACCTCGATCCGGTCCTTATGGTCCTGAATTGCCAACAGCAGCATGATCCCGTTGTCCTGCCCCTTTTTGCCGACGCCCCACTGTCGAAACAGATCGTTGGAGACGTCTTCGATGGGATTGCCGTCGAGCGACGGCAGCGTCACCAGCGCCATCTGTACGCCGGTCTGTTGCTCCACCTCGCCGCAGTAGGCCTCCAGGCGGGCGCGCGAAGAGGCATCCAGCACATGCGCGAAATCGCTGACATAGCCCTGCGGCTTCAGCGATTTCAGATCGAGGGCGTAAAGCGATGCGGCGGCGCACAGAACCGCCAGCAGCCGCATTAGTTTGTTCACGGTAAACTCAGCAGGCCAGGTCTTCGCGCTTCACCCGGAAATCGCCCAGGTTGCCCAGCATGGCCAGCGTGATATTCTTCGGATCGAAGAACTCGCGCGCGATGTCGCGCACCTGTTCGGCGCTGATGGCTTCGATGCTTTCCAGCATCTCGTCCAGCGTGAAAAAGCGCTTGAAGTACATCTCCTGGCGCGCCAGGTTGCCCATGCGGCTGGAAGTGGATTCCAAACCCAGCATCAGCGAGCCCTTCAGGTGGTCCTTGGCGCGGCGCAGCTCTTCTTCAGGGACCAGGTTCTCTTTCAGATCGCGAAATTCCTGGATGATCGATTCGATCACCTTGCCGGCGGTCTCGACTGCAGTACCCGCGTAGATCGCCAGGCAGCCCGTGTCGCGATACATGGCCAGCTCGGAATACACCGCGTACGCCAGACCCTGCTTTTCGCGAATGTTCTGGAACAGGCGCGAGCTCATGCCGCCACCCAGCAGTGTATTCAGCGCCCAGCAGGCAAAGCGGCGCTCGTGCGAGAACGGATAGGCTGGCACGCCGATGTATAAATGCGTCTGTTCCAACGATTTCTTGTCGCGAAACACCAGCCGCGCGTGCGGAACCGGCGCGACATCCGGCTGCAGCGATCCGTTCATGCGCAGGTCCTCGAAATGCTGGGCGGCTAGCTCCACCAGATGCTTGTGCTTCAAATTGCCCGCCGCGGTGATCAGAATGTTTGAGGGCGAATAATAGCGGCGGTAATAATCGCCGATCATATCGCGGTCGAACCGCTTCACCGTGTCCTTGGTGCCGAGGATGGGCTTGCCGAGCGGATGGTCCTTCCAGAAGTTGCTGGAGAAGATTTCGTGCAGGAGGTATTCCGGATTGTCGACCTCCATTTTCAGCTCTTCCAGGATGACGCCCTTTTCCTTCTCGATATCCTCTTCGCGGAACAGCGGGTTGCGCACCATGTCGGCGAGAACGTCGAAAGCCAGCGGCAGGTGTTCGTCGAGGACCTTGGTGTTGTAACTCACCATTTCCTTGGCGGTGAAGGCGTCCAGGCCGCCGCCGATGGAGTCCACCGAGCGGGCGATGTCTTCAGCCGAGCGGTTCTTGGTGCCTTTGAACACCATGTGCTCGATGAAGTGCGAGATGCCGTTCTCTTCGGCGGTCTCGCGGCGTGAACCGGTTTGGATCCACACCCCGAGCGAAACCGACCGCACGTGGGTCATTTCTTCGCTAATCACTCGGACCCCATTCGGCAGAGTGGCGGTCTCGATGTCGCGCATTGTCTGAACGGCTCCAGCCATGTACTTTCATTCTATCGCGGTTCCCGCAGGCCTCGCGTGCTATACTCGAAATATGGCGCAAACTATTGTAGGGCTTGAACTTCCTGACCTACAAAAGGCTCTGGGCGAGGGCCAACCCGCGTTTCGCGCCCGCCAGCTCTACGATGCCGTCTACCGGCAGCGGGTGTCGGATCTGGTTCAGATCACGACTTTTCCTACAACTCTAAGAAAAGAATTGGCTTTCCGTTTGGCTGTGGGCCTGCCGCAGCCCGCCGCGGAGTACCAATCGAGCGACGGAACGCGCCGCTATCTGCTGGAACTCGAAGACCGGCGGACGGTCGAAACGGTCCTGATGCCGGAAGAGGGACGCGACACCATCTGCATCTCCAGCCAGGTCGGCTGCCCGGTGAATTGCCGGTTCTGCCTGACCGCTTTGATGGGCCTGGAGCGCAACCTGACGTCCGGCGAGATCGTCGGCCAGGTGCTGTTCGTGCTGCAGACGCACCAGATCGCGACGCCGGCCGACCGACTGAACATCGTCATGATGGGCATGGGCGAGCCGCTGCTGAACTTGCCCAACGTGATTAAGGCGACGCGGCTGCTGACGGA
>DATJNO010000013.1:0-47327 GCA_035508055.1 Bryobacteraceae bacterium
GTGTCACCGACTTTTACGGTCAGATCCTTGTGCCAGCCTTGCCGGACCAGCATGTTCGGCGGGAAGCATTCGAATTTCCAGTGCACGAGGTTGCCGGAATCATCCTTGACGTCCACATAGAGGTGCATGTGCGGGTTTTCCCAGTCGACCTTAGTGACCACTCCTGTCACGGTGACCGGTTTGCTGTCGTCGTATTCCGCCCCAAACGAATGATGCGCGAATAGGGGCGCCGCGGACAGCAGCACGCCGCAGGCCATTATCAACGCGCCGGAATTGCGGGTTCTCATTTGGTTATACCTATGCGGTTCATTATGACTCAATCCGCGCGGGCCGCGCTATGGACTGTGGGCAGATCGAAAACCTGCTCGGCATTGGTCTGATACAGCCTTTTCTTGTCGGCAGCGCTGATGGGCAGATCGTCGGTGACCTTCACTTCTTCCGGGACAAATTGATAGGGATAATCCATCGCGTAGAGCACGCGGTCGACGCCCAGGACGGATTGCGCGTAAAGAATCGGCGGCTGCCAGGCCATGCCGCTGGTGGTGACGTACATGTTCTCCTTGACATAATCGCTGGGTTTCTTGTTCAGCTTTTGCACGGACGCGTAGCGGTTGGAGGCGACCATGGCGCGATGCATGAAGTCAACGCGAAAGAGCCAGTAGGGCAGGCCTTCGCCCAGATGGCCGGAGACGATGCGGAGTTTGGGGAAACGGTCGAACGCGCCGCTGACGATGATGCGGAGCAGGTGCAGACCGGTCTCGACAGCGAAGCCGAAGACCGCGCCGTCCAGCCCGCGCTCGATAAAGGGACCGATCATCGATCGTGGCGGCGTGGTCGGGTGGATGTAGACCGGGACATTCAGCGCTTCGGCGGCTTCGAAGATGGCCCAGAACTTCGGATCGTCCAGGTATTCCCCGTGCGTATGGGAGTTGACGATGGCGCCTTTCAGACCGAGTTGCTTGACCCCGCGTTCCAGCTCTTTCGCGGCTGCGGCGGGATTCTGCGGCGCGATGGCGGCCAAGCCGGATAAGCGGTCGGGGTGCTGTCGGATGGCTTCGGCGAGTTGATCGTTAAAGGAACGAGCGAGACCGGTAGCGGTGCCGGCGTCGAAGACCTGGACTCCAGGCGCGGTGAGCGAAAGAATCTGGCGGGCGATGCCGGTGGCATCCATGTCGCGCAGGCGGCCTTCACCGAGGTCCTGAATGCGCGCGGCGAGTCCGGTGGCGCGCGGGCTCGCGCCCAGATAGTAGCCCCACAGGCTGCGGAATCCGGGATCGTCGAAGCCGTCTTCGAGGAGCTTGCGGTAGCGCTGCAGCAACTCCGGGGGCGCGTAGGCTTCTTCGGTAGCGATGCGCAGGTAGTCGGCCATCAGGACTCCGTAACAAATTTGGTCACCAGGCAGGCCTCCAAGCCTTCCTGGCCTTCTTCGCTGCCGTGGCCGCTTTCCTTCACCCCGCCAAACGGGGATTCGCGCACCGAAATCAGATAGCTGTTGATGCCGATCATGCCGGCTTCCAGACGCTCGCCGAGCAGGTTCACCGTGCGCGAATTGTTCGTGAAGGCGTAAGCAGCCAAGCCGTAGGGCAGGCGGTTGGCCTGACGAATGACGCTGTCGAAATCCGCGAACGGATTGATGATCGCGATCGGGCCGAAGGGTTCTTCGTTCATAATGCGCGCTTCGTTGGGAACATCGGAGACCACCGTGGGCTCCCAGAAATAGCCCGGCCCGGGGATACGCGAGCCGCCGGTTTCAAAGCGCGCACCGCACTTTCGGGCGTCGGCCAGCAATTCCTCCAAGGCGTTCAGGCGCAGCGCGTGCGCGAGCGGGCCCATGCGGTTGGTCTCAACCAGGCCGTCGCCGACCGGCATCGATTTCGCCCGCTCGGTGAAACCGGCCACGAACCGGTCGTAGATCTTTTCATGCACGTAGTAGCGGGTGGGCGAAACACAGACCTGGCCGGCGTTGCGGTACTTGGATGCGACCGATTGGTCGAGCACGTTGTCCACATCGACGTCGTCGAAAACGATTACCGGCGCGTGACCGCCCAGTTCCATGGTGGTGCGCTTCATGCCGTCGGCCGCGAGTTTCATGAGATGCTTGCCGACGCGCGTGGAGCCGGTGAATGAAATCTTGCGGATGACGGGCGAAGCCAGAAGATGCGTGGATACGTGGGAGGGCACGCCGAAGACGATGGACATCACGCCGTTCGGGACGCCCGCATCCGCTAACGCGCGGGCAACTTCCAAGGCCGAAGCCGGTGTCTGCTCGGCGGGCTTCATGATGCAGGTGCATCCGGCGGCGAGCGCGGCACCGAGTTTGCGGCAGGGATTGCCCACGGAAAAATTCCAGGGCGCAAAAGCGGCCACCGGACCAACCGGCTCGCGCAGGACCGTCATCCGTACGCCCGGGGCGCGTTGCGGCAGCACGCGGCCGTAGGCCCGGCGGCCCTCCTCGGCGTACCATTCGAGGATATCGGCCGACGCCATCGTTTCCAGCCGCGCTTCGCCCACCGGCTTGCCTTGCTCAAGGGTGGCAATGCGAGCGATGTGCTCGGTGCGGTCGCGCATCAGGTCGGCCGCGCGTTTCAGGATGCGGCCGCGATCCTGCGGGGACATGCCGCGCCACGCGGGATAGCTGCGCTCGGCCGCTTCGAGCGCGCGGTCCAGGTCGGCTTTGGAGGCATGCGGCAGCACGCCCAGGCACTCGCCGGTGGCCGGATTCATGACCGGTTCGTGCTCGCGGCCTTCGGCGCTCAACCATTCGCCATCAATGAAAAGCTTTAGATCAGGATAATTCTGCGTCATCTTATAGCTCGCTCATTATATGGTATAAGCTCAGAGGATCGCGGCAGACGAGGCGTCGCCGCGAGGGAGCGGATCATGAAAAAAGCAGGTTTCTACGGTTGGAAACTGCTCGCGGCTTTTTGGTTTATTTATCTCGTCAATCTGGGTTACCCCACCTACGGGTCGAGCGTGGTCAACGCCTACATGGCGACCAGCCTGCACCTGGACCGCGCCATGCTGGGCCTCGCGTTTTCCGTCTACATGCTGATGGTGGGGCTGCCGGGGCCGCTGGTTGCGGTGATTGTCAATCGCATCGGCGTTCGGTGGACGCTGCTGATCGGCAGTTGCTCGGCCATGGCGGGCGGGCTGGCGTTGGCGCTGTTCGTCCACACCGGCTGGCAAGCCGTGATCGCATTTGGAGTGTTGATTGGCTTTGGGTCCTGCGCGGGCGGCGCGATCGCCGAACAAGCTGCAATCGCGCAGTGGTTCGTGCGCAGGCGGGCGCTGGCGCTTTCCTTGATGTATAGCGGCGGCGGGGTGGGTGGATTCCTCCTGCCGCCGCTGCTGAACCGGCTGATCGCCGGCACTCACGGGAACTGGCGCATGGCGTGGTGGGCGTTTCTCGGCGTAGGCGCCATCGCCGCGCTGATTACGCTTTTCTTCGTGAAGGAGCGCCCGTCGGACCTGGGGCAATTGCCCGACGGCGGAGAAGTGCCCGCAGGCGAATCGCGGGGCAAGCGCGTCTGGGTCACGAACGAGGAATGGACCTTCCAAGAAGCCATGCGGTCGCGCGCGTTGATCCTGATGCTGCTGTCGTCCATCGGAATCAGCTGCGGCTTCACGCTGATCCAAGGCCACGGCGTGGTGCACTTGAAAGATCTGGGCCATTCGCCGGCCGAGGCCGCGATGGCAATGTCGATTCTCGCGATTTCCACGCTGGCCGGTAAGCTGCTCGCAAGCTTCGGCGATCGCATCGAACCGCGCTACGTGTGGGCAGTGGCGATGACCGCCTTTGGATTGGGGATGATTCTGGTGGTGCACGCTACCAGCAGCCTGGATCTCTATCCGTTCCCCATGCTGCTCGGGTTTGGCTGGGGAGCGGCGCTGGTGTGCATGATGGGCGCGCCCATGAACTATTTCGGCCTGAAGGCTTATCCAGCAGTAATCGGAGTCTGGCTGGCGATTCAAACCGGCATCGGATCGCTGGCCCCGTTCGTCGCGGGCTACGTGTTCGACAAAACCGGCAGCTACGCGCCCTCGTTCTATTGCATCGCGGCGCTGTGTTTCGCCGGGTCGCTTCTGTTGCTGATGGCCACGCCGCCGCGGCGCAAGCTTGCGGATGAATTGCCGGCGGCACTGGGCCAGCAGGTGGCGGGCGCTTAGGTCGTAGCGGCCTTACACGACGAGCGTGAGACCGCCGGCCGCAAGCAGGGCGATTCCCCACACCGCGTCCAGGTTGAGCCATGCGCGCCGTAGAAAACCGACGCCGGCGAACCGGTAGACCACGAAGGCGACAAGCGTGGTGGCGGCGAGGTACGCTGCAGTGTGAATCAAAACAGCCGCGGCCCAGGGCAGGCCGGAGGCCATCGCGGCGTGGTGCATCGCGTGCGAGGATCCATCGGAAGGCAAAGCCAGCACCACCGGAAGCAGCATCAGACCCGCTCCATGTGCCGATGCAGCGAGAAACGACCAGATCGTCAGATCGCGAAAGCCGGCGCGCATACCCGACCAGCGCGCCCAGCGTGGATGCCGCGAACTGACCAGCTTCAAGATTCCGACGGCCAGCAGCACGATCGCGACCGCGATCCGGATCCAGGCGGCGGGAATCGGAATTCCCAGCAGCGCGACGACTGCGACAACCGCGCCCATGGACAGAAGATGGCCCAAGGCGAGCGGAGGAATCGCTCGCGCCACCGCCCCTCCGCTCTTTTCTTGTAAGCCGAGCGCAACCGCGAACAACCATCCCATCGCGGGGTTAAGGCCGTGGAACGCCCCGAGTCCGGCGAGCAGCAACCACGCCCACGCGGGCGTCGCGAGCGAGTGGACGTCCATTAGGGAAAGCAATAAGAATCGGACGATGCGTCTCCGCCTTCCAGATGAACCTGGTGCGGTCGAACGCCGTCGAACTCGAGAAAGAAGCGCGGATCCAGACTCATGCCGCCGCCCGGCGTCGCGTCGGCCTTCACCATCCAGCCGTTGATACCTTCCGGATAGAACTGCTTATCCCAAGCCCGGTATAGCGAATTGGTGAAATAGACGCGCTTGCCATCGCGGCTCAGCTCCACCATCTGCGGACCGCCGTTCAATGCTTGACCCGGTTTCGACGGATGCGCCGCGCGCCGCACGATGCCACCGAGGTGAACAGAGCCGGTGAGCTTCGGGTTACGCGGATCGGACACGTCGTATTGCCGCAGCTCGCCGGTGCCCCAGCAGGAGGCGTACAGCGTGCGATCGTCGAGCGACAGATTGATGTCGGTAAGCAGCGGCGGCACGGCTTTGAAGCCTTGGAGCAATGGCGGCAGCGACTCGGGATCGGCCGGCTCGGCGGGAATTTCGATCACTTTCTCAACAGCCCACTTTCCGTTTGCCCGGCTCCACATCCAGATCGACGACGAAAGATCCTTCAGCGACACGACCACACCAACGAAGCCGTACGTCTGCGTGGGATCGTGCGCCGGACGCAGTTCCAGAACCATTTGGTTCTCCGGGCCAAGATCCAGCGCTTGCTGGTGCCGCCGCTTATGAAGATCCCACACATGCAGGTTGCGCCCGTATTTGCCGCCTAGAAGCAGCTCGGGATTGACGCCGTCTTCAATCATGTTGGGAGTGCCCCATTCACTGGTGAGCATGGCGTCATGTCCGAGGTGCCACCAGAAGTCGTATCCGAAGAACTGCGGCCCGCGATCCACTTCAAAGCGTCCCAGCACATCGAAGGAGTCGTGATCCAGCAGAAAAACGCCGCCCGGGCCGCCGCCATCGGGCGACCCTAATGCACTCATGTAGACACCATCCGGACCACAGTGAATCGTATGCGGGCGCGAGTAGCTCGCGCGCAGAGCCAGTTCCCGTGGTTCGATCACCTTCACCACTTTGGGTGAGCGCGGGTCCGGCTTGGTATCGAGGATGTGAATCCGGGAGGAGCGCAGGCCGGGCGCGATCAGATAGCGCCGTTCGATGTGCGGGTGCGGAGCATAGGGGCACAGCGCCGAACTGCATGCGTTCCACCCGAAATGATGCAGCTCATCGCCGGCGTTCGGCATCTCGACCTGGCCGACGACTCTGCCATAACCGGTTGATGACGGATCCACATCCACCACGGCCATTCCATCGTGGCGTCCTTGCATGGCCGGGTTGAAGTACACCACATAAGCCACTCGCTCGGCGGGCGCGAGCATAGCCATTCGAGGGGAAGGATAAAAGGTGGGATCGGGTGTCAAAAGCATAGACGCCTCCGAAACCAGCCGCGTCATGGCCGGCTTGGCACCCAGTCATCCTATCACTTGCCCGGAGATCGGACGCGGTGAAGCACTGTGCTATGCTGGCCCAGTCGTTACCGCTGCCGCACGACGGCGCGTCGCGCGAGCGCTCACATCTCAATGGAGGCGAGATGAGTCCCAAAGAAGTTCTGGAGTTTGCCAAGACCAAGGATGTCCGGCAACTGGATCTGCGGTTTACCGACCTGCCCGGTCTGCAGCAGCACGTGTCCTATCCCATCAGCCAGCTGAGCGAAGAATCGTTTGAGGAAGGCTTCGGCATCGACGGATCGAGCATCCGCGGGTGGGCGGCGATTAACGAAAGCGACATGCTGCTGATCCCCGATTCGGCCACGGCGTTCGTGGATCCGTTTTGCGAGATCAAGACGCTGGTGATGACCTCTGATGTCATCGATCCCATCACGCGCCAGCACTACGAGCGCGATCCGCGCTGGATCGCGCACAAAGCGGAACGATATCTGAAAAACACCGGCCTGGCCGACACGGCCTATTTCGGCGCGGAAGCGGAATTCTTTATCTTCGACAACGTGCGCTTCGATCAGGACCAGCACTCCGGCTTCTATTTCATCGACGCCGAGGAAGGCCGCTGGAACAGCGGGCGGGAAGCCAACAACCTGGGCTATCGGCCGCGCTATAAGGAAGGCTATTTCCCGGTTCCACCGACCGATCATTACCAGGACCTGCGCGCCGAAATGGTGGAAACCATGATCCGCTGCGGGTTGAATATCGAGTGCCACCACCATGAGGTCGCCACGGGCGGGCAGTGCGAGATCGACCAGCGCTTCGACACACTGGTGAAGTCGGCCGACAACATGATGCTGTACAAGTACGTCATTCGCAATGTGGCGAATCAATACGGCAAGACCGTGACCTTTATGCCCAAGCCGCTGTTCGGAGACAACGGCAGCGGCATGCACACGCATCAAAGTCTGTGGAAGGACGGCAAGGCGCTGTTTGCCGGCGAAGGATACGCGGGCCTGAGCCAGCTCGCGCTGCACTACATCGGCGGACTGCTGAAACACGCGCGCGCGTTGTCGGCCATCATCGCCCCCACTACCAACAGTTATAAACGATTGGTGCCGGGTTACGAAGCGCCAGT
Source organism: Bryobacteraceae bacterium (assembly GCA_035508055.1). GTDB lineage: Bacteria > Acidobacteriota > Terriglobia > Bryobacterales > Bryobacteraceae > Palsa-89. The sequence goes on from DATJNO010000013.1 coordinate 7,378, forward strand.
GAACCTGGCGTATTCACGCCGCAACCGTTCCGCCGCGGTGCGTATTCCCATGTACTCGGCGAGTCCCAAGGCCAAGCGTGTCGAGTTCCGCCCGCCCGATCCGTCATCCAATCCCTACCTCGCGTTCGCGGCGATGATGATGGCCGGAATGGATGGAATTCTGACCAAAGCCGATCCGGGCGAGCCGCTGGACAAAGACATTTACGATCTGTCGCCCGAAGAAATGAAACACGTGCCATCCATGCCGGCCTCGCTCGAAGAAGCGCTTGGCGCGCTGGAGGACGATCACGGGTTCCTCATGAAAGGCGACGTCTTCACCGAGGAATTGATCGAAACCTTCATCAACTACAAGCGCCGGAATGAAGCGGACGCCATCCGGCTGCGGCCGCACCCCTACGAATTCGCGCTGTATTACGACATCTAGCCATCCAATGCGCGAGAGCGACGCGGCGCGGCCAACTGTGTCACCCTGACATTTGGCCCGCATGCCCGACGAACCAGATTCCGGCTCGCCCGCCCGCGCCGCCCTGCGTTATCCCAACTTTCGCCGCTACGTGACCGCCCGATTCCTGTCGGGCGTGTCGTCGGAAATGATCTCCGTCGCGGTGGGCTGGCAGATCTACGGGCTCACGCATCGCCCGCTGGATCTGGGGTTGGTGGGCTTGGCGCAGTTCGCTCCCGCCGTGCTGCTGTTCCTGCTCGCGGGCCACACCGCCGACCGTTATCCGCGCCAGCGCATCCTGCGCTTTTGTTATGCCGGATTCTCGCTCTGCGCTCTGGCGCTCCTGGCGTTCACGCTGCGCGGACTTACCTCGGTGTGGCCGATTTACGCCGTCCTGCTCGGGAACGGAGTGGTGCGCGCATTCAACGGGCCCACGGGGCAAGCGTTCCTGCCGCAATTGGTGGCGCCGGAGCATTTCCCCAACGCGGTCACCTGGAGCTCTTCCTTTTTTCAAGTGGCTATTATCGTCGGCCCCATGGCGGGCGGCTTGATTTACGGATTTGCCGGCAGTCCGATTCCGGTGTATGGCTGCGCCTTCGCTGCTTACCTGATCGCCTTCGCCCTGGTGTCGCTGATCCGCCTGGTTCTTCCAGCGCGGGCGCGTCCACCCGCGTCGCTGCGCCTGGTGCTGGATGGCCTGCGCTATATCCACCGCAATAAGATCATCCTGGGCAGCATCTCGCTCGACCTGTTCGCGGTGCTGCTGGGCGGCGCCGTGGCGCTCCTGCCGGTTTACGCGAGCGAAATCTTGAAGACGGGTGCGGCCGGCCTCGGTGTGTTGCGCGCCGCGCCAGGAGCCGGAGCGGTCTTCATGGCGATCACTCTGGCCCACTTCCCCCTCCGGCGGCGCGCCGGCTTGAGCATGCTGTACTGCGTGTTCGGCTTCGGCGTGTTCACCATCGTATTCGGCCTTTCACGGAATCTAACTCTTTCCCTCATCGCTCTGGTGTTGCTCGGGGCTTTCGACATGGTGAGCGTCGTGGTTCGCAATACTCTGGTGCAACTGGCGACCCCGGACGACATGCGCGGCCGTGTCAGCGCGGTCAGCGTGCTGTTCATCAGCGCCTCCAACGAAATCGGCCAGTTCGAATCGGGCATCACGGCGCAGTGGTTCGGAACTGTGCCGGCCGTAGTGTTGGGCGGCATCGGAACCGCGGCAATCGTCTTGTTGTGGGCCTGGTGGTTCCCCGCCCTGCGCCAGGCGGACCAGCTGGTTCCCGACGAAGCACACAGCCAAACGGCGTAGTGGGCCGGAACAAATCACGCTATCCTTGTTTCAGGCGGCAGGTGGCGGCCGCCGCTGCCGATGACCGGCTCCATTATTCAGATCAATATTTCAGCGGGCGGAATCCCCAAGCGTCCCACCGCCGAGGCCGTGGTGACTCCCGAAGGCATCGCGGGCGACTCCTGGGCGCACCCTCAAATCCACGGCGGCCCCAACAAGGCTGTGTTGATCGTCACCTCCGAAGGCATTGCAGAACTGATCGCGCAAGGCTACCCGCTGTTCCCCGGGGCGCTGGGCGAAAATCTCACCACGCGCGGGCTGGACCGCCGCCAGATGCGCGTGGGCCAACGCTATCGAGCGGGCGATACCTTGCTGGAAATCACCAAACTGCGCTCTCCGTGCACGACGATCCAAGTCTACGGTCCTTCCATCCAAGAAGCCGTGTACGATGCGCAAGTGCATTCCGGCGACGCCGCTTCGCCGCGCTGGGGTCTGGGCGGCTTCTATGCGCGAGTCCTGAAATCCGGCGTCCTCCGGACCCGGGATATAATTGTCCTAGTAGACCAAGTTGTCTAGGCTCATGTCCAGCCCGATTGAAACGATCCCTTTGCGCCAACCCGCACGCACCAAAAGCGCTTTGGTTGCCCTTTCCAGCGCGATTCCCCGCGAGATCGAAGACCACATCGAAAAGCTGCTGGTTTCCGCCGCCGATCCGGATTCGTCCGTCCACTACCTGGCCCGCCTGCAGCAGCAGCAGCCGGCCGCATTCGATCAAATCGTGCGCTCGCCCGAAGGTCTCCAGTGCTTGATCGCGGTTTTCTCCCATAGCCATTTCCTCTCCGAGGAAATCTTGCAGAATCCCCAGTGGCTCAGCGATCTCATCGGAATGAACCGGGCGCTCTCCGCCGCCGATTATAAGCGCCAACTGGGGAAGTTTCTCAAGAGCCAGCCGGACGGCACGCCGCTTGCATTGTCTCTGGCTCTGTTCCGGCGGCAGCAGATCCTGCGTATCCTGTTGCGGGATGTTCTCGGCCTTTGCGTGCTCTCGGAGGTCACCGGGGAGCTGTCCAACCTGGCGGACGCCATTTTGCACGTCAGCTACAAGCGCATTCGCAGCGAACTGGTGGAGCGCCATGGCTTGCCGCGCTATACAGGAGCGGATGGACAGTCTCACGAGTGCGGCATGTCCGTCATCGCGCTCGGAAAACTGGGCGGCGAAGAGCTGAACTACAGCTCCGACATCGACCTGATGTTCGTTTATGCGGCCAACGGCCAAACCGACGGGCCGAATCCGATTTCGAACAAGGAATTTTACAAAAAGGTCGCTAATCAATACACGGAGCTTCTTTCCACCTACACCGCCGAGGGGCTCTGTTACCGGGTGGACTTGCGTCTGCGTCCCGACGGCAGTCTGGGCGAGGTGTGCACGTCGCTGGAAGGCGCGATCCACTACTACCAGACGCGCGCGCGCGACTGGGAACTGCAGATGCTGATCAAGGCTCGTGTGGCGGCGGGCGATCCGGAAGCGGGCCGCGAATTGCTGCGTACCGTCGAGCCGCTGATTTACTCCACCACGCTGGACTTCTCGGCGGTCGAAGCCGTGTCGGCCACACGCGAGCGCATCAGCGAAAAGCTCAGCCGGCGGAAGATCGGCAAGTCCGCGTTTGACGTGAAGTTGGCGCCGGGCGGTATCCGCGATATCGAATTCCTGGTGCAGTGCCTCCAGCGGCTGCATGGCGGGCGGGCGTCCTGGTTGCGCCACGGCGGCACCATGCTCGCGCTTTCGCGCCTCAACGACAAAGGCCTGCTCTCTTCGGCCGAATTCGCGCGCCTGATTTCGGCCTACCGCTTCCTGCGCAATCTGGAGCACCGCCTGCAGTTCGCCGAGGATCGCCAGACTCATACGCTGCCCACCGCGCCGCGCGATCTGGATCTGCTCGCCAGAAAAATGCCCACGGCGCAGCTCGGCAGCACGCCGTCCGGAGAGACGCTGCTGCAGGAGCTGAACGCGCATCTGGAAGCGGTGCAGGAAATCTATGAGCGCGTCATCCACGCGCAGCGCCCCTCGTATTACAGCGTGCCGCCCGCGTCCGGCTCCGAAGTTTCTCTGCCGGAAGACATCGAGCCCGCCTCCAGTAATCTCATCCGCTTCCTGGATGAACGAGCTCCCGGGCTGGCCGGTCTGGTATCGGGTTTTCCTCTGCGGCGCGGCACGGGCGCCTTCGAACATTTTTTGGAAAAAGTGGTGCCCGATTCGCGCTGGCTGGCGCTGCTCAACTCCAATACTGCCGCGGCGCGCTTCACTCTGGACATCTTCGAACACAGTCCTTACTTCGCCGAAGAGCTGATCCGCATGCCGGAGCTCATCGAAGAGCTGGACCGCCTTCCCGATGGCAAACACAACTCCTACGCCCCGGCCGCCGCCGCCCTCGAGGACATTTCCGCGCTGCGCCGCTTCTTTCGCCGCGAAATGTTCCGCATTCAGGCCTCCAGCCTGTGCCTGCGTGTGCCCGTATTCGACACGTTGGAAATCACCTCCGATCTGGCCGACGCCGCCATCGCTTCCGCTTACCGGATGGCCGTCGAGCACGTCGCGGCCACGCATCCACCCTCGCAACCGGACTATCAGCCCCGCCAGCAGCTCATGGTCATCGCTCTGGGCCGCCTGGGCATGCGCGAGTTCGACCTGGCGTCCGACGCGGACCTCGTGTTCGCGATCCCCGACCAGGATCACGAGGAGCAGCTCTTCTGGACTCGTGTGGCCGAGCGCATCATGGACCTGCTCACGGCCTACACCGGCGCGGGGCTGATGTTCACCGTCGACACACGCCTGCGGCCCAACGGCTCCGCGGGTGCGCTGGTGCTGTCTGAGGCATCCTACAAGGAATACTTCGCTAAAAACGCCGAGGCTTGGGAAGGCATCGCGTATATGAAGTCTCGGGCCGTCGCGGGGGACATCGAGCGCGCCACTGCGTTCCTGAATGAGCTTCAGAAAGTGGACTGGCGGCGTTACGGGCAAAGCGGCCGTTCCAAGAAGGATCTGCGTCAGATGCGCGCCCGCCTGGAAAAGGAACAAGGCCCCGATCATCCTCTCAAGGCCGGCTTGGGGGGCTTCTACGATGTCGACTTCACGCTTCTCTATCTACGCTTGAAATCCGCGGGCATTTTCTACAAAGTGCTGAACACGCCCGAACGCATCAACATCATCGAAGCCATGGGCCACCTGGAACGGGCTGACGCCGAATTCCTGCGCGATGCGGCCACGTTTTACCGCGCTGTCGATCACGGCCTGCGGCTCTATTCCGGACACGCCGCCGGCAGCCTGCCCAACGCCGAATCGCAACTGGAAGTGCTCACGGAACTGGTGCACCGCTGGACCCCGGAACATCTCAACCACCAGCCGCTCAAGAACGAACTCGCCCGCATCCAGGCCCGCACGCGCGGCATCTTCGACCGGCTTTTTTCCAACTGATCCGCGCCAATTCCTGATGCGCTGCCCCGCTGTTTTGCATTAAACTGGACTTCAACTTCCTTATGGACTGGTATTATGCCGAGTCCGGCAAGCAGATTGGGCCCGTAGACGACGCATCGTTCCAGAACCTGGTGGGTGCCGGGCTGGTGCGCGAAGACACTCTCGTCTGGCGCGCTGGAATGGCGAACTGGATGCCCTACCAAAGCGTGCGCCCGACTTCCCCCGCGCCGGCCGGCCACAGCGGCGTCACGCGCTATTGTTCCGAATGCGGAAGGCCTTTCGCCGAGGACGAGTTGGTAGCCTTCGGCAACTCGCTGGTCTGCGCCTCCTGTAAGCCGGTTTACACCCAGAAGCTGGTGGAAGGCGTCCAGCCGGCGGGAGCGGTTCGCTTTGGCGGCTTCTGGATTCGCGTGGTCGCCATCATTGTGGACAGCATCGTCCTGTATGTCGCCGCGTTGATCGTCTTCGCGCTTTCGATGGCTGTGTTCCGTTTCAACTTTGCTTCGCTTATCCGGCCCCAGCCCGACATCCTTCGCCTGTTGGCCTTCGAAGGCGGCCTCGGATTCGCCAACATGGCCGTCGCAGCGGTCTACGACACGTGGATGGTAGGCCGGTTCGGCGCGACGCTGGGCAAGATGGTCTGCCAATTGCAAATTGTGATGGACGATGGCGGCAGGGTTTCCTACGGCCGCGCGCTCGGCCGGCATTTAGCGAAATACCTGAGCAGTTTTACACTGGGCATCGGCTACATCATGGCGGGAATTGACGATCAGAAGCGCGCCCTGCATGACCGGATCTGCAACACGCGGGTGATTAAGAAGTAACCGCATGCCATCCACGCTGGGGACACCGTGCTGCGCCAACTGCAACGCCGCCATTTCATCCGGGGACTGGAACCGCGAGCACGCCTTTTGCACCACCTGCCGCGCCCCGCTGTCAGCGCTGGTATTTCCCGCCTTCATTGCCGAACCGGTGCGCGCTCCAGGCGGCGAAGCGTTGGGGGAGGCTGGTGAGGCCAGTTGCTTCTATCATCCGCAGAAGCGCGCCTCCGTCCCCTGCGATCAGTGCGGTCGGTTCCTGTGCAGCCTGTGCCGGGTTGAGTTCCTGGGTGAAAACTGGTGCCCCGGCTGCATCGATACCAGGCGGCAAAAAGGCAAGCTCTCTCATTTGGACGCCCACCGGACGCTGTATGACAACATGACGTTGACCCTGGCGATCCTCCCCGCCTTCCTGATCTGGCCGACGATCATCACCGCGCCCGTCACACTGTTCCTGACTGCGCGCTACTGGCGCGCTCCCTCCAGCCAGCTCCCGCGGACCAGGATTCGCTTCATCCTCGCGGCCAGCATTGCCATTTTGCAGATCGCCGCGTGGATCTGGCTGCTGCTCTTCCTGATCTATCGAAGAAGATGAACGCCGAACCACGTTACCGGCGCCTGCCCGGCCGGGCGGGCGTTTTCATCCGGCATTCGCTTTGGATGGGTCCGGATCATTTGCTGCGCGTGCGCGCCAACCCGTTCGCCGAGGAATACCGGCGCTACTATTTCAAGGACATTCAGGCCCTGGTCTTGACGGAACTGGCGCATCCGGCAGCCTACTTTCTCTACACCTTTAGCGCGTTCTTTGCAATCCTCTTCGTGGCGTTGATCTCTTCGGGGCATCCGGCCTGGGCTACCCTATGCGCCCTGTCTGCTTTGCTCCTGTTCTGGCTGGGCGTCCGGATCCCGGACTGCGCCACCCGTATTCTTACGCGCGTCAGCTCGGACCGCCTGCCGTCGCTCAAGAAGCTTCCGAGCACGCGGAAGGCGCTGGCGATCGTCCACGCCGGGATCGCACAAACGCAGGGCGAGCTGGATGCCGCTGCGCTGCAGCCCCACCTGTCTGCGCACACTGCGCCGCCCCCTGCTGTTTCTCCCCAGCCGGAACTGCACCGCGCCGAAGACTGGGCCCACTGGACGCTGTTCGGCTGCATGCTCTTTCGTTCTGTCCTGATTCTTCTTGCTTTGGCGTTCACGATCCGATCCGTCGCTTACAGTCTGCTGGGGGACGCCGTGGGAGCGGCGGTCCTGTTGGCCGGTGTGCTCGCGCTCCTGCAGCAACACAGGGCCAAGATCGCGCGCGGCGTCCACTGGCTCGTATATGGATCGCTTCTGTGGCAAGCCGTCAGCTTTGTCGCCTCGGTGGGTCTCACGGGATACGTTGGCTTCCAGCTCGCAATGAAGAGGACAACCGCCCTTACGATGCTCGAATCGACAGGCCGGCTTTATCAGGCTGCGGACGCGGCGGCTTATTTCTTGCTCGCGTCAGTGGGAATCTATCTGCTTTGGCAACGCCGGTTCCTGCTCGGCGCGCCGCCTGCGGTCACCGGCGAAGTAACGACTCTGGATCACCAATGACCGCGCCCTCCGCGCTTCACCAGCGCTGCTTCCACCACCCCTTCCGCGAAGCCGCCTCGCGTTGTCCCAGCTGCCGGCGTTACTTCTGCCGCGAGTGCGTCACCGAGCACGAAGACCGCGTCATCTGTGCCGATTGCCTGAAGAAGCTGCCCGCAAGCCGGACGGCGCATCGAGTGAGCTTGCGCGGCCTCTTGCGCGGGTTGCTCCCGCTGGCAGGTCTGTTGATCGCCTGGCTGTGTTTTTACGCGGTCGGCCGCACGCTGCTTTTCATCCCCGCATCCGTGCATGACGGCTCCGTCTGGGAGTCGAGATGAGCACGCGCGAAAAAAGCGCGATCGAGTTGTTCGAGGAGGCGACTTACCTCCTACGGCGCGCTCCTGGAGGGGCCATCGCCGCCTACTACACCGGCTCGGTGCCCTTCGTCCTGGGCTTCCTGTTCTTCTGGGCGGACATGAGCCAGAGTGCCTTTGCTTATGAGCAATGCGCGGCCGCCTCGCTCGGCTTGGCGCTGCTGTTCTGCTGGATGGTGTACTGGCAGGCCATCTTCGTGCAGTCTCTGCACGCGCAATTATCCCGAGCGCCCGGCTCTCGCTGGCTGTCCCTCGAAGCGCGGCGTCTTGGCGTCTTGCAAGTGGCGCTGCAACCCACCAAGTTCCTCGTCCTGCCCGTTGCCGCTCTCACCATACTTCCCTACGCCGGCGTCTACGCCTTCTATCAGCACCTGATGTCCGTGCCCTGCTCCGGAGGCAGTCTTTCGCGCGCGACCCGCGCCGCCAAAACGCAAGCGCTGGTCTGGCCGTGGCAAAATTGGAACGCGCTGGCCATCCTGGTGCTTCTGAATGCCGTCGTCTTTGTGAATCTCGGCATCACCATTCTCGGCGCTCCCTACCTGCTGAAAAGTCTTCTGGGCATCGAGAGCGCTTTTACGCGAGGCGGCTCGGTCGCATTCAACACTACGTTTCTCGCCGTCACCGCCGCGCTCACCTACCTGGTGACCAATCCGTTGGCCAAGGCCGTCTATCTGCTGCGCTCCTTCTATGCCGAGTCGATCGAAACCGGCGAAGATCTGCGGGCGGAACTGAAGAGCGGAGTCGCGGCCACGACGGTGGTGCTCGCAGCGATCCTCATGCTTTCGGGCGCCGCGCGTGCTCAGGCCCCCGCGCCGCTGAAAACCGCCCCTGCCGTTTCTGCAGACCAAATGAATCGCACGATCGACGACGTCATCCATCGTCCCGAGTTCACCTGGCGTTTGCCGCGCGCCGAGCGCCCGCCCCAGAACAATCCCAACTGGTTCGTGCGCGCCACCGAATCGTTCGTTAATGTAACCGTCCGAGCGCTGCAGCAGGTGGGACGGTGGGTGGACCGGTTCGCCCGCTGGCTGGTGGACAAACTGAGAGGCGCGATTTCCGTCGGCGGACCGACCTTGCCCGCTCCGAACGCCCGTCAACTGCGCGCGGTCGTCTACGCGCTGCTGGCGGCTGTCGCGCTGCTGCTCGGCTGGCTTCTCGTGCAGGCTTTGCGGCTGAAGCGGTCAAGGCCTGCCGCGCGGGCCACTGCGGTTGTGGCTCCGCCGGTGGATCTGAACAGCCCGCGGTTGCTGGCCGACGAGAGACCGCTGGAGGAATGGCTGCGGCTGGCGCGGGACTGCCAGGCGCGCCAGGAATACCGGCTGGCGCTGCGCGCGCTGTATCTGGCCGGACTGGCCTACCTTGCTGAACAGTCATTGATCTCCATCCATCGCAGCAAGTCCAACCTCGATTATTCGCGCGAATTGCTCCGTAAGGCGCGCCATCAGCCTCAGCTGCTCCAGACCTTCGCGGATAACGTCGGCGTCTTTGAGCGAACCTGGTACGGAATGTACGACGTCGATCTCGGAACGCTGGAGCGATTCGAAGCCAACCTGGCGCGGATGAAGGCGGGGGCCGATGCGCCATAGCGGTGTGACTTTGCTGACGATCGCACTCGCGGCTGGATTTCTGTTCGGCCTATGGGAGTTGTATCAACTGCGCTTCGAAGCCGGCGACATCTACCCGCCTTATTCAACCTTGCGCGCCGACCCGCTGGGCACGAAAGCGGTGTTTGAGACGGTCCAGCAGTTGCCGGGAATCTCCGCGGTTCGCAACTATCGTCCGGTGGCGAGCATCGCGAAATCGCCCGCCACGGTCCTATTCCTTGGCCAGGACCCGTTCGCTTTCGAACGGTCCAGCGACGAAGAGATCCAAGCCTATGAAGCGCTAGCCGCCGGCGGCGCGCGCATCGTGATCGCGATGCGCCCCGTGCGCCGTGTGATCGAACCCACCAAGCCTCCGCCCAAACCGTCTTCCGCCGAATCGGCCCAGCCCGTGCAGCCACCGGCCGAAAAGCGCTGGGGCATTCGTTTTGACTACCTCACGCAGTCCGAGAAGCAGGCGGATACGGAAAGCCACGACGAGCCTAAGGTCACCGCTCTTTTCTTTCGCTCCGAAGGCAAGGTTCTGCACGAGGTAGAGCGTCGCTTTGGCTCGGGTTCGATCGTGCTGGTGGCCAACGGCTATCCTTTCAGCAATGAAGCCCTCGCCGGTGATCGCGATACGCAGTTCCTGTCGCGCATGCTGTCAGGCTACCCTTTGGTGATCTTCGACGAATCTCATCTCGGTCTTAGCGAAAGCGGCAGCGTGGGCACGCTGGTGCGCAAGTATCATCTCGAAGGTGCAGTGGCCATGCTGGCCGCGTTGCTCGCGCTCTTCATCTGGAAGAACTCCACCAGTTTTCTGCCGGCGCGCCGCGCGCCGGACGCCGATGCGAGCATCGCAACCCAAGACGCCGCTGCCGGACTTGCCAACCTGCTGCGCCGCAACGTTCCGTCCAAAACCTTGTTGACGACTTGCTGGCGGGAATGGGAGCGCTCGCGCTTCGGTGGCCGCCACTTTTCTCAAGCCAGGCTCGAACGCGCTCGGGCCTTGGCACGCGGCGATCGGGACGCCGCGGAAACGTATCGCGAAATCGCTCAAACCCTAGCGGAGAGACACTAACCGATGAACGCCAATCTGGAAAAGCTGATGAGCCTGCTGGAACGTGTGCGGCGCGAAGTGGGCAAGGTGATCATCGGCCAAACGGCGGTCGTCGATCAGGCGCTGATCGTCATCTTCACCGGCCAGCACGCACTCATCGAGGGCATCCCGGGCATCGCCAAAACATTGCTGGCCCGCACGCTGGCGCACGTGCTGGGATCCGAATTCGCGCGCATTCAATTCACGCCCGATCTGATGCCGGCCGACATTACCGGCACCAACGTCTTCAATCTCCAGCGCAATGAATTTTCGCTGGTGAAAGGGCCGGTGTTCACCAGCTTCCTGCTGGCCGACGAGATCAACCGCGCGCCGGCCAAGACGCAATCGGCGCTGCTGCAGGCCATGCAGGAACGCGCCGTTACCATCGATCGCGTCACCCATCCGCTGCCCGCCAACTTCACCGTCTTCGCCACGCAGAACCCCATCGAGTACGAAGGCACCTACCCGCTGCCCGAAGCGCAGAAGGATCGTTTCATGCTGAAAATCGTCATGCGCTTCCCCGAGCGCGAGGACGAGCTGACCCTGGCCCGCCGCATGCTCGGCACCGATTCGCCGGAAGAAACCCTCGCGGCCGGCGCCGTGGAGACCTGCATCGCGGCTACGGATCTTGCCGAGCTGCGCCTCTGCCTGAACGATGTGCTCGTCCGCGGCGAATTGATTGCCTATCTGGTGGATGTCGTCCGCAAGACCCGCGCGCACGAAAGCGTGCTGGTGGGCGCCGGGCCTCGCGCCACTCAGGCTCTGCTGCTTGCCAGCCGCGCGCACGCCGCCATCCAGGGACGCGACTTCGTCACGCCGGACGATATCCGCGCCATGGCGCTGCCTGTGCTCGAACACCGGCTCATCTTGCGGCCGGAGTTTGAAATCGAAGGCCTGGCCGTGGACGAAGTTGTGGAGAAAACGCTCGGCGAGATCGCGGTGCCACGCTAGTCATGCTGGTCCCAACGAACTGGCTGCTGATTCTTACCGGCGCGGTTGGCGTTCCGGCCGCGATCCTCGTGGTCCTGCCGGACGGCGCCGTCATCGGCTACTCCCTCATCGCCGCTTTGATCCTTGCCGCGGCGTTCGACGCGCTGATGGCTCGCCGCCGTTTGCAGGGCATCGAAGTCCGGACCGGCCCCGTGGTCCGGCTATGGAAGGATCGTGAGTCGGGCATCGAGCTGACGATTCGAAATGAGCGCCAGACCCCGGTGGCGCTGCGCATCGGCCTGCCGCTTCCGGAGGAGATTCCCGCGCCCGAAGAAGAAATGCAGATCACCTTGCCCGCGGCCAGCGAGTTCTCGCGCACCACGTTCGCCTGCCGGCCGCGAGTGCGCGGACAATTCTTCGTGACCAGCTGCGCAGTGGAACGATCCTCCGCGCTCGGCCTTTGGAAGGTGCGCGCCCTTCTTTCGCTCCCCCTCGAAATTCGCGTCTACCCCAACATTGCCGCGGAGCGCAAACAATCTCCGGCTTTTTTCCGCCGCGGTCGCCTGGGAGTTCATGGCCAGCGCCAGTTGGGCAAAGGCAAGGAATTCGAGAAGCTCCGCGACTACTCCCCCGGCGACAGCTTCGAAGACATCGACTGGAAGGCCACCGCGCGCCGCGGCCACCCCATCACGCGTGTCTTCCAAATCGAACGCACGCAGGAAGTCTATATCCTCCTGGACGCATCGCGGCTCACCGCCCGCCCCGCCGCGCACGATCCTTCCGCCACCATCCTGGAACGCAACGTCACCGCTTCGCTGCTGTTCGCGCTGGCCGCCGAAAAACAAGGCGACCTGTTCGGCCTGCTCACCTTCAGCGACCGCGTTCACAACTTCGTCCGCGCACGCAACGGCAAAGCGCACTATGCCTCCTGCCGCGACGCACTTTACACCTTGCAGCCGCGCATGGTCGCGCCCGACTTCGACGAGTTGTTCACTCTTCTGCGCCTGCGCCTCCGTCGCCGCGCCCTACTCGTCTTTCTGACCGAACTGGACGATCCTGTCGTCGCCGAACGCTTCGTGCGCAACGTCCGCTTGATCCGGCAGCATGTGGTGCTGGTGGGCATGGCCCAGCCGTCGGGAGCGCGGGCGCTGTTTGAAAGCCCGGACGTCTCGGGCCTCGACGACGTCTATCAAAAGCTGGCCGGGCACATCCAGTGGAGCAAACTGCGCGAGCTCGGCCAGGTGCTCGCGCGTCAGGGCGTCCGCTTTTCCCTCCTGGAATCCGCTACGCTCGGTCCCCAGCTGGCCTCTCTTTATATCGATCTGAAGCAACGGCAGGTCATATGATTATCGATCTCGACCGGTTCCTCGCCGAAGAGCGCCCTCACTGGACCGCGCTCGAATCGACCCTCACGCAGATCGAAAAACATCCCGAGCGTCACTTGCAACTTGACGAGATCCTCCGCTTCCACGAACTCTACGAGCGCGCCTCCTCCGGCCTGGCCAAGATCGAAACGTTCGCCAGCGAACCGGAGATCCGCCGCTACCTGGAGGGCCTGGTCGCCCGCGCTTACAGCGAGATTCACGAAACGCGCACCAAGGCGCAGCGCTTTCATCTCTGGCGCTGGTTCACGGAAACGTTTCCACGCGCGTTCCGGCGAAGAATTCGTCCGTTCTGGCTGGCCCTCGCCGTGACCATCGTGGGTTGCCTGTTCGGCGGCGTCGCGATCGGGATCGATCCGGAAGCCAAGCAAGTCATCATGCCGTTCGGCGCCCTGCAAGGCAATCCCGTGGAGCGCGTGCGCCGCGAAGAGTCCTCCAAACAGGATCGCCTCGCAGGCCAAAAGAGCACCTTCGCGGCGGAATTGATGACGCACAACACCCAAGTCGCCGTCTTTACCATGGCGCTGGGTGTCACCTGGGGCGCCGGGACCACCATCACGCTCTTCTACAACGGCGTCATTTTGGGCGCCGTCGCGGTGGATTACATTCGCGCCGGCGAGACCGCCTTCCTGGTGGGATGGCTGCTTCCGCACGGAGCCATAGAAATCCCTGCAATTCTGCTGGGCGGCCAAGCCGGATTTCTTCTGGCCGGCGCGCTGATCGGATGGGGCAGCCGCCAGACGCGCCGTGCGCGATTGCGCGAAATCTCGCCGGACCTGGTTACCATCATCTTCGGCGCCGCTATGCTGCTGATCTGGGCCGGCATCGTCGAATCGTTTCTGTCGCAGTATCACGAGCCGGTCATTCCCTACGCGCTCAAAATCGTATTCGGCGCCGTGGAACTCGCGGCTCTCACACTCTTTTTAGCGCGCTCGGGCGCCCGCGGCGAGCGCTCACCGGAAAAGGCTTGATGCGACTCGCGCGAACCAACACGCTCGCTCTCACAACTCCGGAAGGAATCACCTTCTCTCTGCCGCTCGCCGGACCCGTCAGCCGCTTCCTGGCCTGGACCATCGACGCCGCCGCCATCCTGGCCGCGGGCACAATTCTGGGCGAGCTGGTGGATCGGATCGGCGTGCTGAATCAGTCGCTCGCTGAAACCACTTACGTCATCGCCTATTTCGTCATTTCCATTGGCTACGGCATTGCGCTGGAATGGTTTTGGCGCGGGCAAACCTTGGGCAAGCGAGTCCTCGGCCTGCGCGTGATGGATGAACAGGCGCTGCGCCTGGAATCCAGCCAGATCGTGGTCCGCAACCTGCTCCGGTTCGTTGACATGCTGCCACTGGCGTACCTGATCGGCGGCATCGCCTGTTTCGCCAGCCGCCGCTCGCAGCGCCTGGGTGACCTTGCCGCCAACACCATCGTCGTCCGCATCCCCGCAGTGCGGCAGCCGAATCTCGAGCAACTGCTCGGTCGCAAATTCAATTCGCTGGAGGAGTATCGTCATCTGGCGGCCCGGCTCCGCCAGCGCACATCTCCGCAGGCCGCCGCCATTGCCTTGGAAGCTTTGTTGCGCCGCGACGAAATCCAGCCCGCCGCACGTCTGGAACTCTTCGCCGACCTCGCTCAGCACTTCCGCTCCCAGGTCACCTTCCCGCCCGAGGCCGTCGAGCAGCTCAGCGACGAACAGTACGTGCGGAACGTGGTCGCCATTCTCTACCGGCGCGCCAGTCATTAAGCCCCACTTGCGCGTGGTGCCATTCGGAGCGATCATAAAAGCGGAGGAATGCCATGCATCGCTCCTCTGTCAGTTCCGGTCTCACCACGACCGAATCCAATTTTATAAGCGAAGCCAAACAAGCTGGCCAGCTCTTCATCGACCAGCCCTACGACCTGTACTCGGAAGACAACCAGGAGACTTGGCGGAAGTTGTACGCGCGGCTGCGCCCCCGTTGGGACCGCTATGCCAACGGACACTTTTTGAAGGGCATCCGTAACCTGGCCCTGGACCCGGATCGAATCCCGCGCCTCGGCGAAGTAAACCGCTTCCTCAGCCCGCTGACCGGCTTCCAGACCAGGGCGGTCAGCGGCTACGTGCCTGCCTTCGTGTTTTTCGATTGCCTCCGCAAGCGCACTTTCCCCACCACCATCACTATCCGGCGTTCGGACAGGCTGGATTATCTGCCCGAGCCCGACATCTTCCACGACATCGCCGGCCACGTTCCCATGCACACCGACAAAAACTTCGCCGAGACCCTGGTCCGTTTCGGCGAATGCGCGCATACCGCGGCCCAGATCGCGGCCGGAATTCGCGGCCCGGATACGCGCGTGCATTACCTCACCAGCGTCATCAAGGCCATGGCGCGCTTCTTCTGGTTCACCATCGAGTTCGGCCTCATGCGCGCCACGGACGGCCTGAAGGTCTACGGCAGCGGCCTGCTCAGCTCCTACGGCGAGATCGCGCACGCCATCGAAGCGCCCGAAGTCCAGCGCTACCCCATCCAACTGGAGTGGGCCATCAACCAGGGCTTCGAGATCAATCACTATCAACCGCTGCTGTTCATCGTCGACTCGTTCGATCACCTGTTCAGCCTGGTTGACCAGCTCGAAGGCTGGATGAAGGCCGGCAAGCTCAGCAACGTCGCGCCCGGCGAGCCTGCCGTATACGAAGACGACCTGAAGAGCTTCCTGCACGCCGAACTGGAATAGCTCCCCACCGGCCGCCCCGTTTGGAGTCATAATGGAGCAATGACACTCCGGATGGCTGTGCTTGGCCTGGTCGCCGCAGTTTCACTCGCCGCGCAGGCCTCGAATACCGCGGATTGGCGCACTGCGGAAACCCTCGGCAACGTCGATCTCTCCAGCCTGACCCCCATCCAGAAGAAGGCCGTGCTGAAACTCATGCGCGAGGAGGACTGCTCCTGCCAGTGCGGCATGAAGGCCGCCGAGTGCATCCTCAAGGATCCCAACTGCTCTTACAGCCGCGCGCTCGCCAAGATCGCCATCGAGGGCGTGAAGGAAGGCAAGAGCCTGCTGGAGATCAGCAAGCTGATGGACGCTTCGCCCAAAGCTCACCGGCCCAAGATGCTGGAAGATCCGGTTTCCATTCCCGTGGCCGGCTCGCCCGTACGCGGCCCCGCTGACGCCCGCATCACTTTGATCGAGTTTTCCGATTTCGAATGCCCGTATTGCTCGGCCGCGGTGAAGGAAGTGGACGCCGTAATGGCCGCCTATCCGAAAGACATAAGGCTCATCTACAAGCAGTTCCCGCTGGAGACACACCCGCACGCGCAGATGGCCGCGGAAGCGTCACTCGCCGCCAACGAGCAGGGCAAGTTCTGGGAGATGTACGAAATCCTCTTCAAGAATTTCCGTCGTCTCTCGGCCCAGAATATTCTCGCTTTCGCGCAAGAGCTCGGCCTGGACATGAACAAGTTCAAGGCCGATGTGGAGTCCGAAAAGTTCAAAGCCGTAATCGACAAGGACTTGGCGGACGGAGAGAAAGCGGGCGTCTACGGGACGCCGGCCTTCTACATCAACGGCCAGCAATACAACGGCCAGCTGACTTTGGCTGCTCTCAAGCCGATTATCGAGAAGGATCTGAAAGCCGCCGCCAAAGCGCGCACCGTCGCTACAAAATAACCGCTACAAAGTGACCGCCGGCGCGCTGCGCAGCGCCGCTTCCAGGCAGCGCTGATTGTCGTCGTCGGTTCCCGTGGAGACCCGCACGCATTGCGGCAGCCCGAAGCTCGCCAGCGGTCGTACGATGATGCCCTGCCGCAGCAGTTCCTTGGTGAATTGAGCCGCCCGCTCCGCCCCCGGCAGCACCAGCATCAGGAAGTTGGCGTCCGACGGCACCACCGTCAGGCCCATCTCCTGGAACCCGTTGCTCAGAAGTTTCAGCCCGCGCGCGTTCAGTTCCAGCGAGCGATGCAAAAACTCCCGGTCGCCTAGCGCTGCGATGCCCGCCACCTGCGCCAGCGTGCTCGGCTCAAACGGCAGCTTCACTTTCAGCAGGTTCGCGATGAGCGCTTCATGCGCGAAGCCGTAGCCGATCCGCGCGCCCGCCAGCCCATAGACTTTCGAGAACGTCCGCAGCGTGATCACGTTGTCGTAGCGGTAGTGCATCGAGTCGGGATAGCGCGGGTTGTCCTCGGCGTACTCGAAATACGCTTCGTCCAAAATAATCAGCACGCGCTCGGGAACGTGCCGGTAGAACTCGTCAAACTCCTGGCGGGAGAAGATCGTGCCAGTCGGGTTGTTCGGATTGGCCAGGTAAATGATTTTGGTGCGCTCGTTGATGGCCTGCGCCAGCGCCGGCAAATCGTAATGCCAGTCGCGATACGGAACAGTCCGGTACACCACGCCGCGCGACTTGGCCAGCACCTGAAATCCGATGAACGCGGCTTCGGTTGTCAGCACCTCATCCTCATCGCACAGGAACGTGCGGATGATGTTCGACATGATGCCTTCCGAGCCGCTGCCGGCGATGACATTCTCGATGCGCACGTCGAACTTCTCGGCCAGCACCCGGCGCAAGTCCAGTCCCCCGTTGGGATACAGATGCAGCCGGTTCATGCACTGCGCCATGGCCTCCTGCGCGAGCAGCGAAGGACCCAGTGGGTTCTCGTTGGACGCCAGTTTGCTGACGTGCGTGAGGCCGTATTCGCGCTGCACTTCCTCGATGCCGCGCCCCGGCACGTAAGGGCGCAACGATTCGACATACGGCGGGACCAGAGCCATCCACTTCCAGTCTGACATAGCGGCGCGCCCGCCCAAGCGCTATTCGAGAGTTCACCAGTCGCGTGGATCGCTCGCCATCTGCCACAATAAGCTTGAACGCTGTCGACATTCGTCCTATCGGAGTCCCGGAAAATGCAATTGCGTGTGCTCGCATTTGTGCTCGCCGGGGGCAAGGGCACCCGCCTCTACCCTCTCACGAAGGAACGCGCCAAGCCCGCCGTTCCCTTCGGCGGACGCTATCGCATCATCGATTTTGTCCTGAGTAACCTGATCAACTCCGGCATTTACTCGGTCTACGTCCTGGTCCAATTCAAGAGCCAGTCCCTGCTGGAACATCTGCGCGAAGGTTGGGAAGCCTCCAGCCTGCTGCGCAACCACTTCATCATTCCGGTTCCGGCGCAGATGCGCTCGGCCGGAGAAGATTGGTACCGCGGCACGGCCGACGCCCTTTATCAGAACATCAATCTCATCGAGCAGGCCGAGCCGCACGTGGTCGCCATCTTCGGCGCCGATCACATCTATCGCATGAACATACGTGAAATGGTGGAGTTTCACGTCGACCGTGGCGCGCAGGTCACCGTGTCGGCCATTCCCGTCGAAAAGGAACAAGCAGTCGCCTTCGGAGTCGTCGAAACCCGCGAAGACGGTTTGATCACCGGCTTTCACGAGAAAAAATCCGACGCCCCTACCATGCCCGGCGACCCCAACCGCGTCTACGCGTCCATGGGCAACTATCTTTTCTCCACCAAGCTGCTGCTGGACGAATTGCGCTCCGACGGCGAGAACCAGCGCAGCACTCATGACTTCGGCCGAGACATTCTGCCCGGCTTGATCGGCCGCGCCGATATGTACGCCTACGATTTTCAGACCAACCGCGTCCCCGGTGACCCGCCGGGAGCGCCCGTGTATTGGCGCGACGTCGGAACGATTGACGCCTTCTTCGACGCCAACATGGACCTTCGTTCCGTCTCGCCGGAGTTAAATTTATACAATCGCCAGTGGCCCTTGCGCACCGCCGGCTACTTCGATG
Source organism: Bryobacteraceae bacterium (assembly GCA_035508055.1). Classification (GTDB taxonomy): domain Bacteria; phylum Acidobacteriota; class Terriglobia; order Bryobacterales; family Bryobacteraceae; genus Palsa-89. The sequence goes on from DATJNO010000013.1 coordinate 26,090, forward strand.
CACCCGCCAAGTTCATCTTCGACAGCGACGGTCGCCGCGGCCACGCGCTCGACTCCATCGTTTCGGGCGGAAGCATTCTATCCGGAGGCCTCGTGCGCACTTCCGTGATCGGCCGCGGCGTGCGGATCCACTCGCACGCCGAAGTTGAAGATTCCATTATCTTCGACAACTGCGACATCGGCCGCCGTGCTCGAGTGCGACGCGCCATCCTCGACAAAAACGTACATATCCCACCCGATTCCTCCATCGGCTACAACCTGGAGCGCGACCGCGAAATATACCATGTCACCGACAGTGGCATAGTCGTGGTCGAAGGCTACCGCTCGCCCGTTGACATCGCCAGCATGAACCTGTAGTCGCCTCGGCATCGGCACACCGCATTGGCACGCCACGTGCTTGTGCCGGATTGTCGGCACAATAGGAATCTATGTAACGGGTTACCCCTAAAATGGATCGAACAAATTGTGATGACATACCTAGTTCTAGATTCCCCCGGAGAGCCCGCCCAAACTCCTAGCCACGTCGCGTCCCCCGAGGTTCGGTCCCAATTGGATCGCATCCTGAACAGCCGCGCGTTTGTCCAATCCCATCGAATTCGGCGCTTCCTTCAATTCGTGGTCGAGGAAAGCCTCCTGGGGCAGCCGGAGCGGCTCAAGGAATATCTGATTGGAGTGGAAGTCTTCGATCGCCGCGACGCCTTCGATCCCCGCGTGGATTCCATCGTGCGCGTAGAAGCCCGCCGCTTGCGCTACAAGTTGGAAGAATACTATCGCGGAGAAGGCCGCACCGATCCGGTGCGCATTATCTTGCGCAAAGGTAGTTATGTGCCGGTCTTCGAGCACCGCACGGGAAATCCCGAATTGGCTTTGGAAGCGGTCGCCGCCCGGCGCCAGTCGGACCGCAAAGAAAGTTCGGAGGCCTATCTGGAAGGCCGCTACCACTGGAAGATCGCCACTCTCGACAGCATTCGCCAGAGTGTGGACTTTTTCCAAACTGCCGTGGAAGGCGATCCGAACTATGCCGCCGCTTGGGCCGCCCTGGCCGAGGCTCTCCTGCTGAGCGCCGTATTCGGCCTGATCCCTCCGTCGGACGCCCGCGCGAAGGTAAAGCAGGCGGCCGAATCGGCGGTCGCACTCAATCCGTCTCTCCCCGAAGCGCACGTGGCGCTGGGCGCGGTGGTTTCTCTCTTCGACTGGGATTGGGCCCGCGGCGAGGAAGCTCTGCTTCGCGCCATCCAGTTGGATCATCACGACCCCGTCGGCCGCATTACGTACGGCATTCAGCTCGCCTGTATCGGAAAATTGGATCGAGCCGTGGCCGAAGTGGAGCTCGCCCTGGAATTGGATCCCGCTTCTGTATTTCCGAATTTCGTCCTGGGTTGGGTGTATGGCGCGTCTGGCCGCTTCGACCAGGCCATCTCCCAGCACCTGCTGGTTTCGCGCCTGGCCACCGATTCCGGATTGCCTCACCTCGGCTTGGGCATGGCATACGCCGCCAAGCGCCAATTCTCGGAGGCGATCTTGCACTTGACCAACGCTTCCCGGATGCAATGCGGCTCCTTGCTGCACGGGCAGATGGGTTATTGCTACGCCAGCGCCGGCCGGAGCGAAGAAGCGCGGCAGGAGCTGACTGTTCTCCAGCAGCGCTCGGAGACGCATTACGTTTCCCCGATCAGCTTCGCCGCGATTCATGCCGGCTTGGGCGATCAGGACCACGCGCTCCACTATCTGGAACGTGCGCTGGAAGCCCGCGACACGGCGCTGCCCGTCTACCTGCTGGGCGCCGAATTCGCGGCCTTGCGCAGCCATCCCCGCTTCCAAACCCTCCTCCGGCGGATGGGGCTGTTGCGCTCTACCGTCGCGCAGGTAGGCCGATAGCACGGGTTCAATCGGCCAACCTGTTAAAATAACGTCAGCAGGCGTGGAGCAGATCGGCCGGTACCAGATCTTAGGCGAACTCGGGCGGGGCGCTACTGGGGTGGTCTATCGTGCCCAGGATCCCGCGATCGGGCGGATCATTGCCATTAAGACCATCCGCCTCTCGGATATCACCGACCACGCCGAGCGCGAGCGCCTGCGCGAGCGCCTGTTCCGCGAAGCTCAGTCCGCCGGCATCCTCTCGCATCCCAACATCGTCACCATCTACGACATCGCCGAAGAGAACGGTCTCGCTTACATTTTTATGGAGTGCGTGGATGGCCCGCCGCTGGAAAAGGTCATGGGTAACCCGGACCCGATGCCCGGCAGCAACGTGCTCTCCATTCTCCGGCAGACCGCGACCGCGCTCGACTACGCGCATAAAAAAGGAATCGTACACCGCGATATCAAGCCCGCGAACATCCTGATCCACGAGGGCAACGTCGCCAAAATTACCGACTTCGGCGTGGCTAAGATTCTTTCCCAGCAAATGACCCAGAGCGGCGTCATGATGGGAACGCCCAACTATATGTCGCCCGAGCAGGTGCAGGGGCATGCCGTCGACGGCCGCGCGGATCAGTTCTCGCTCGCGGTGATCGCCTACGAGATGCTTACCGGCGAGAAGCCTTTCCTCGCCGACCAGCTTCCCGCTCTCCTGTTTCGCATCGTCCGCGAAGACCCTGTGGCGCCCGAGCGCCTGAATCCCAGCATCGGGCCGCCTATTGAAGAGGTGTTGCGCAAGGCTCTCGCCAAAGCTCCGAACGACCGCTATCTGAGCTGCCTCGAGTTCATCGACGCTCTGAACGCCTCCTGCCATGCCAGCCCCGGCTGGCATCCCATGCCGAGGGCTAGCGCTCAGAACCTGCCCACAATGGCCGGTCCGGTAGCTCCCCCGCCGCCCCCCCGCCCCGCCGTGCGGGAACTTGATCCGCTGCCCCCGGCGGCGCCGCCCGCGCCTGGCCCGATGGCATTCGATCCCTCACCGCGCTTGCTGCGCGAGGAGCCGGAATCGCGAAATCCGCTGCTCAAGAGCCTGATGTGGATGCTGATCGGCATCGGCTTGGTCGGCCTGGTGCTGTTCGGCGCTCAGAAATATTTGTTCAACCGGAACGCGGAGCCGGCCGCCACCACGGCCGATGCGTCGCCCCAAGCCGCACCGCCACAGTCCACGCCCGACAATTCCAACAAACCCAGCCCGGTCGGCGAGGCGAAAACTCCCGGGCAGACCGCCCAAGAACAGCCACCCGCCGGGCCCCCGCCCGATACCGCGCCGGCATCCACGACGCCCGAGGCACAGCCGCCCACCGCGCCGGCCCCCAGCACGTCGAGCGAATCGAAGCCTCCGGAGACAAAACCACCGGAGACAAAACCAACCGGACCAAAACCGGCCGAAACGACGCCCATCGAGCCGCCGCGACGCAGGGTGGAGCGCGCCGCCTCTCCGCCCATCGTCCCTGCCCCGGTGCCGCGGGCGGCTGTCAACCAGAGCATTCAGTTCATCACGGAACCGCCGGGCGCCCAGGTCACGGTTGATGGGAATGGCACGCAAGTGTGCAGAACGCCGTGCATCATGCCGCTCAGCCCCGGCCGCCACGCCGTGAGCGTGGACCTCCGCGGCTACCGCTCGTATCCGAAAGTGATCAACGTGCCGCAAGACAGCGACGTCTTTCTGCAGCTCGCTAAAGCAACCGGCACGCTCAGCATCACATCCAATCCGCCGGGCGCAAGCATCGAGATCGACGGGCTGACACAGGCGAAGAAGACACCCGCGCTCTTCGATCTCCCACCGGGCAATTATCGGGTCCGCGTGTCCCGAAATGGCGCGTTCCTCGACTTCGACGTCCAGCTCCGCGACGGCGAATTCCAAAACAAGCGAGTAGACTTCTAGAAAAAAAGGAGCGAAGGCGCTCGGAGAACGCCTTCGCCCGGAATAAAGGGAGGACTTCCTACTTCGTCTGAACTAGCTCTTCAGAAGAGTGAGAATGTTCTGCGGGGCCGAATTGGCTTGCGCGAGCGCAGCTACGCCGGCTTGCAGCATGATTTGGGCTTTGGTCAGGTTGGCGGCTTCGGTGGCCATGTCGGCGTCGCGAATGCTGGACTCGGCGGCGGTTTCGTTGGTCAACTGCGACTGCGCCAGGTTGATGGCGTAATTGAAGTTGTTCTCGCCTTTGCCGACCGCGGCCTGGGCAGTGCCGAGATTGGTGACGGCGTTGGCCAGCGCGTTAACTGCAGTTTGGGCATCGGCTGCCGTAGCGACATCCAAAGCCCCGCCGCTGCCATTGGCCACGGAAGTGGTAGTGTTGCCTTGCCCGTCGGCGCCTGTGGCCCCGATCTCGAATCCGTTGCCGGCCGCGGCTTCGGTCCCGACGAACGCACTGAAGTCGCCCGTACCCTCGATGTACACCGCGCCGGTGGCACCGGTCGTGCCGGCCACTGCCACGAGATTCGCCAGAGGGCCGCCGACGTCGGCTTGAAGCTGCGTGTTGATAGCTGAGATCGCCGCTCCTATGGTGGTCACGCCACTGAGGTTCACCACTGCGGAATGGAGATCTCCGTTCGCGTCCACGGCGGAGAAGGTCAGACTTTGCTTTTGGCCTGCGGCCAAAGCGGTGGCGTAATCAAGCCCGATCTGTTGGGTCCCTTGCGCGAGAACGGGCGAAGCATCGGTGGTTCCGAGGATGTTTTCGGCAGCGGCAGCGCCATTGGTTGCAGCGGCAACGCCGAACGCCGCATTGGCCGACGTAAAGACGATCGCCGTGCCGGTGGAGTTCAATTGAGCCTGGATGCCGGCTTTGGCAAAAGCTTGGTCGGCGGCGGAAGCTCCGGCCGCGGTCTGGGAGATTCCGTTGTTGATGTCGTTCACTACATCGCTGAGCGAAGTCGCATTGTTCACGTTCTGCGCCGCAACCGTCACTCCGGTGGCGTAACCGGCGCCCGAGAAGGTGAAGTCCACCTCGCCGGCATCCGTACCGCCAGTGATCGTTGCTAGCACGGGCGCAGTGCCGGGAGCCGCAGTCTGGTATGAGGTGAGCCCGAGCGATTGCGTGTCAACCGCGGACTGGCTCAGGTTAACCGTCACTGTTCCGTTGGTGATAGCCGCCTGGTCCGTCTCCGAACCGGTGGTGTCTTTACCACCGCCGATGAACACGGATAAGTTTTTGGCAAATTCTCCGCCCGAGTTCATGCCGATGGCCTGCGCCTGGCGGTTGATCTCCGTCAACACGCTTTGGAACTCGCTATCCAGCTGGCTGCGGTCACCGGTGAAGGTGCCCGAAGCGGATTCGGTGGCCAGCGTCCTGGCGCGGTCCAGCAGCTGAGAGATGTTGCTCATGCCGCCGTCGATGGTCTGTAAGGTGGCCAGACCGTCGTTGGCGTTCTGGATGCCCTGCGTCAACACGGCTTCATCCGACCGGTAGCCGTTGGCCACGGCCAGGCCGGCCGCGTCGTCACCGCTGTTGACAATGCGAAGCCCCGAAGTGACTTCGTTAATGGTCTGGTTTTGGAAATTTTCGTTGACGCGCAGATAGTTCTGGGCCTGCAACGACGCAATGTTGGTATTGATACTAAAAGACACAGTGTTCTCTCCTTAGATTTGAGAACCCGGGCACGTAAATCCTCGCGGCCTGGAGCGCCTTTGGCGCCCTCGAGAGGGCCGACCCGCGCCGCCGCGGACCAAATCGAGGGGATGCTGCGCATCCACCCTCCAGGCTTCCCGGTGCGTTGATCGGTGCCTCTCTCAGTTCTCAATGGGCTTATCGGGGAGAAGAGCCGGTTCTTGAGTTCAGCCGCGTAATTTTTCCAGAGCGCCGCGGAAATCCGCCGGACCTTGCGCCGCGCGCAGGTTTTGCTCCTGCGTGATTTTCAGCTCCTTGCGCAGCACTACCGTTTCTTTGGGCGCGCGGATGCCGATCTTAGCGCCTTGCGGACTCACGGCCAGGAGCTCCACTTCGATGTTGTCGCCAATCAGCAGCGACTCGCCGGCGCGCCGCCTCAGGACTAGCATGCTCCCTCCGCCGACGCGGGCTGGATGGGGTGCTCGTGCGAGTAGCGCGAATCCTGCCGGATGGCCTGCAGCCCCTGCCGGGTCTTGAGGTGCACCACGACCGGCGCCATCAGATTGGCGGTGGGTGAAAAGTTGTCATGCAGGGAAATCAGCGCCAGAGCCAGTACTTCGCTCCCCAGCGCCGGTTGACGCTCCGGGCCTAAGCTGAGCTCCTCTAGATCCTCAGGGGATATTTCCAGCTGGTAGTCCCGGTCTATGGCCCAAATGGGAAGTGCCAGAAAGCAAAGGTTCGGCCTCGAAAGGCTCTGCAGAAAAACCAACGGTTTGTTCTCCGGCCGTTCAATCAGAACAAACCGGGTTTCGCTTTCAAAAGCCGGCAAACCATGAGGAAATTCGTAAACCGACTCCTCGCGGTACTCCATGCTGCCGAAATACTTCGTTTCGAGGGAGGGCATCCAGCGATTTCGCTTGCACGCCGCATGCCGCAGCAGCTCACCCCAGGCCCGCGATCACTGCATCCGTGAACTCGCTGGTGCTGGCTTTGCCGCCGACATCCGGAGGCAGGTGCTTCTGCTCGGCGTAGACGCGCTCGATCGAGCCGCGCAGGCGCCCCGCTGCCTCGGTCTCGCCCAGGTGAATCAGCATCAAAACCGAGGAGAGCATCAGAGCTGTCGGATTGGCGATGCCTTTGCCCGCAATGTCCGGCGCACTGCCGTGCACGGCTTCAAACACCGCGTCGCGATCGCCCATGTTCGCGCCGGGGACCACGCCCAGCCCGCCCACCAGGCCCGCGGCGAGGTCCGAGACAATGTCGCCATAGAGATTCGGCAGCAGGAGTACGTCGAACGTTTCGGGCCGGATCACCAGCTGCATGGACGCGTTGTCCACGATCAGCTCTTTATATTCAATCCCGGCATAGCGCTGCGACACCTCGCGGCAGCAGCGCAGAAACAGCCCGTCAGCCAGCTTCATGATATTGGCCTTGTGAATGGCGGTGACGCGCTTGCGTCCATTGCGCTGTGCGAAGGTGAACGCATACTCGGCGATACGCGCCGAGGCCGCGCGCGTGATCACCTTCAGGCTGGTGACCACGTCCTTCACCACTTCGTGCTCCAGCCCGGAGTACAGATCCTCGGTGTTCTCGCGGAAGATGATCATGTCGATGAGCACGTCGTCGAAGCGCGTCTTGAGGCCGGGCAGCGAGTGCACCGGCCGGACGTTGGCAAACAGGTCGAACTGCTTGCGCAGCGCCACGTTCACGCTCTGAAAACCGCCCGCGATCGGGGTCGTGACCGGGCCTTTCAGCCCCACATGCGTCCGCTCCAGCGATTCGATGACGTGCGGCGGCAGCACCTGTCCGGACTTGGCGATGATGCTCGCGTTCAAATCGGCGCGCTGCCAGTCGATCAAGACGCCAGTGGCATTGACGGCGCGGACCGCGGCTTCGGCTACTTCCGGCCCGATGCCGTCGCCAGGGATTAACGTTACGGGATAAGACACGTTTACCATTGTAGAGAATGGCTCAGATTCGGCGAGCATTGATCACTGTCACCGACAAGACCGGGGTGGCGGAGTTCGCTCAGGGGCTGCATGCGCTGGGCGTGGAGATCGTTTCCACCGGCGGCACGGCGCGGGCGATTGCGCAGTCCGGCGCGCCCGTGCGCGAAGTAGCGGAATTAACCGGTTTTCCTGAAATGTTGGATGGCCGCCTGAAGACCATCAACCCGCGCATTGCCGGCGGCGTGCTGGCGATCCGCGCGAACGCGCAGCACATGCAATCGCTCGAAGAGCACGCTATCCCGCTTATCGACATGGTGGTGGTGAACCTCTACCAGTTCGAAAAAGTGGCGGCGAAGAAAGACGCCGCGTTGGCCGAGCTCATTGAGAACATCGACATCGGCGGGCCGACGCTGATTCGCGCCGCAGCGAAGAACTATCAGGATGTCGCCGTCGTGGTCTCGCCGGACGATTACGCCGCCATCCTCGAGGAGCTGCACGAGAGCGGGGCGCGGCTCTCTGAATCCACTCTGTGGCGGCTGGCCAAAAAAGCGTTCGCGCTGACTGCGGCGTATGACCGGGCCATCAGTACGCGCCTGGCGAGCGTGGGCGTGGAAGACGGCTCCGGTTTGCCCGCAGTTCTGGACATTCTCGCGCCGCGTTCGCTCGATCTGCGCTATGGCGAAAATCCGCATCAGCAGGCCGCGCTCTATTCCCGGCGCCAGGGCGGGATCGCGAGCGCCGAGCAACTGCAGGGCAAGGAGCTTTCCTACAACAACCTGGTGGACGTCGACGCCGCCTGGCAATTAATTCAAGAGTTCGACCAGCCGGCTGCAGCGGTCATCAAGCACACCAATCCTTGCGGCTGCGCCGAGTCAGGCAGCTTGGTCAAGAGCTACCGGCACGCGTTTGAGGCCGATCCAATTTCGGCCTTCGGCGGTGTGCTGGCTTTCAATCGCCGCGTCGACGAGGAGACCGCCCAGGAAATCGCCAAGACCTTCATCGAAGTCATCGCGGCGCCGGGATACGACGCTGCGGCGCGCCCCATCCTCGGGTCTAAGAAGAATCTGCGGCTGCTTGAAGTGGCGCCGGCCGGCGCAGAGCCCGTGGTGAAGTCGATCAGCGGCGGCTACCTGGTGCAAACCGCGGACACACACCGGCTGCAGCGCTCGGAGTGCCACGTGAGGACCACGCGAGCCCCCAGTGAGGAGGAATGGCGGGCGCTCGAATTCGGCTGGAAGGTGTGCAAGCACGTGAAGTCGAATGCGATTGTGTACGCGCGCGCGGGCCAGTCGATCAGCGTGGGCGCCGGGCAGATGAGCCGCGTGGATTCGGTGAAGGTGGGCGCGATGAAGGCGATCCTGCCATTACAGGGCACCGTGCTGGCGTCCGACGCGTTTTTTCCCTTCCCCGACAGCCTGGAGGAAGCCGCCAAGCATGGCATCACGGCGGTGATTCAGCCCGGTGGCTCGGTGCGTGACGACGAAGTAATCGCGGCCGCCAATCGCATGGGCCTGGCGATGGTCTTCACCGGCGTGCGCCATTTCCGGCACTAATTCAGCAGCAAGATCGCCATCATGATGCAGCTCGTCACGCCTTTCGCCGCTTGAATCTCTTTCGCCCGGTCGGGAAACGACGGGCTGTGCTCGAACGCCTTGGTGAACGACTGGATCACCTGGAGCGCCTCGGCGGTTCCGAACCCCTCTTTATGGAACGAGGCCACGCCGACCAGCAGCGTTTGGATGATGCCGAAATAAGTCAGCAGGAGCAGGCAGTGATCGCGAATGGTTCTCGCCACGTAGTACCGGCTGGGCCCGCGCGTGGTCTCCTGCGGACCCAGAGGGAACAAGGTCCGGTGGACGTAGTTCACCAGGTAATGCTCCAGCATGTGCTGGTGCTCTTTCAGAAACGGCGCGTAATATTGCGCGTGGGCCGCGCCGTAACGCGTTCCGAGCTCGGCCATGCTGACATCGGCGGTCCAGGCCATACCGTCCATGAATTTCTGATAGCAAGCCAGCAGGCGGGGCGTAGTAAAGTCCGAGCCGATGCGGCCGATGATCAGCTCCAGGATCAGCTCTAATTGCTTGACCTGTTGCGGACGATGCGAGGCCAGCGCCGCATCGAATGTTCCCCGTTCGACGGCATCGCGGTAGGCCGCCAGCACTTCCGGGATCTGGCTCTGCTGGCCGGCTTCCACATTGGTCTGAAGTTGGTCGCAGAGGGACGCGAGAATCGTGATGCGCTCCCAAAGCCCGTACTGGCGATACTGCAACATCCAGATCGTGACCTCCCGGATCTGGCGGAAATGTTCGTAGGGCTTGCCGCCTTGGCCGTCCGCGGTTCGCAATCGTGACAGGTTGCGCCGGCGCGGATCGTGCGGCGCCCCTTCGTCGGTGTCGAACCGCATGGGCTCCGGATCGAGCAGCACCAGACGAGCCGCCTCCGGACACGATAGATCGAGCGAACGCTGCAAGGTATCGTCCACCAGATTCATCACGCGCGGGTACGTCGAACACATCACCGGCAGGTACTCTTCGCCCAGCCGGCTCTGAATGGAACACAGGCCTTCGGCCAGGAATGGGCAACTCGGACCGCTCAGGCTGATGCGGGCGTAGTTGTCCGCGCTCGAGTCCTCGGTGTTCAGGGTGACGAGTTGGTGTAGCCGCGGCGCGAGTTCCGGCGCGTCCACGCGCTGATAGGCTTCGTAGGTGGTTTGATCTACGTGGACGATCCAACCGGCGCAGCAGGTGTCCTCACATTGGGCGCCGATGCAACGAAAGGCATGATAGGACCGCGGTTGGAGCCATTTTGACGGCTCGGGCACTGATTGAGCATAGCACCCGCTGGCAGCGCTACTTGGCCCAAAGCAGCTCGACAGCGCACTCGCCTTGTTCCGACTTTGTGACACCACGCAGTTCCACATGCGCTTGAGCCTTCCATATGCGGTTCAGGAGTCTCTCGGAGTAGTCGTTGGACAGATTCGGGAACGCCACTCTACGGATTTTGGGTTCGTCGTAGAGGACGGCGTCGGCCCGAATGGTCTTGCAGCCCATAACCGGTTCAATTGCCATAAAGCCGAGCTGACCGCTCGGTCCCCGAAGTGTGGCGGCGAGTCCTGGCTCACTGGTTTGATAATTGATGAGGACCGGTGGGCTGACTTTTGAGAAGGGCTTCTGCTGCTCCGCGCAGTCGAGGGCGCGATCGGTCCAATTGTGGATGAGTGGAAAGCGAATGCCGCCAAGCACTCCACGAACCTCCTGAACCGCCAGATTGTTGAACCGATACAGCTGGTTAACCCAGTGGCCGGAGCAGAACGGGCCGACGTATGCGTCGGATGGAAGCTCGTCATAGTCACTGATCAACAGCTCAGCACGCCCGTCATGACTTAGGCCGACCAGGTGCTTGATCCCGTCGCGATTCTCACCTTTATAGACGACCGTGAAGAACGGGACGGGCATGGCATCGCGGTCCCTCAGGAGGATGGAAAGGGAGAAGGAAGGCGCGGTTCGCCCATTGCCGTAGGGCCCACCTGCAAAGAAGACGTAGTCCTGAGCGCCGTTGCCGTCCAAGTCGCCTCGCCAAACCTCGTCTACTCCGAATGTGTGAACCTCCCACCGCTTTCCGGATTTCCCGGCTGCGCTAAGTCGCACATCCGAGTCCGTTGCGACGGCGGTTATGCCGTCGAAAATCACACGCGCGCCGGGTTTCAGCCATCCAGATCGAACTTTGGTAAGCGGGAAATGCGGGAGTTTGTCGAGATCGATGCCAGTGGAGGTGTCGTTCCAGTTTCCAAAGGCGATTCCGAGCGAGACGCAAAGTGCAAGAATCGCTCGTCGCATAAGAAATCCCTAGTTCAAAACCTTGAGTTCGGCAGCGCCGGAAACGTTGTAGAATTCGCGCAGCCGCCGGGCCGCGGCCGGGCCGATCACTTTGGCCAGTTCCTCCGGCGACGCTTCGCGCACCCGCTCCAGGCTGCCGAACTCGCGCAGCAGCTTGGCGATCGTCTTTGACCCGATGCCGTCCACTTGCTCCAGTTCCGAAGTCAGCCTCGCGGCGCCGCGGCGCGTGCGATGGAACGTCACCGCGAACCGGTGCGCTTCGTCGCGCACGGTTTGGATCAGATGTAGCACCGGTGAGTAATGATCCAGCTGGATCGGCTCGTTCTCCTGCCCTAGCACGTAGATGATCTCCTCGCGCTTGGCGATGGATGCTATCGGCTGGTTGATGATCCCGATCGCTTCCAACGCCTCTGCCGCCGCGTGGAGCTGCCCCAGGCCCCCATCGATGAGAATCAAGCTGGGAAAAGCCTTCTTCTCTTCCTGCAGCCGTGAATAGCGCCGCGTCACCACCTCCCGCATGGAGGCGAAATCGTCGTTGCCCACCACTGTGCGGATGATGAACTTGCGGTAGTCCGACTTCTTCATCCGCCCGTCTTCCCACACCACCATGCTGGCCACTTTGTCGGTGCCCTGAATGTGCGAAATATCGAAACATTCGATGCGCTTGGGAATCTCCGGCAACCCCAGCGTGTCCTGCAGGGCTTCCTGAACTGCCTTCGACGACGGCTTCATCACACGGAAACGCTGTTGAAACGCATGTTTCGCATTGGTCTCCACCAGCGCCAGCAGCGCTTTCTTCTGGCCGCGCTGCGGCGTTTGGATTTCCACCTTATGCCCGCGCTTCTCGCTCAACAGTTCCTCCAGCACTTCGCGATCTTCAAAATCCACCGGCACGTGGATGCGGCTGGGGATGTACTGCTGGTCGAGATAAATCTGCATCAGCAGCGACGAGAAGAAATCGGCGGGGTGAAAGTCGAACAGATCTTCCCAGAAATATTCGCGGCGGTCCACGATGCGCCCGTTGCGCAGGTGGAACAGATTCGCCGCCACCAGCGGAGGCTCGGCATAGTACGCCAGGATGTCGATGTTCTCGCCTTCCGCCGCAGCGATCTTCTGCTTCTCTTCCATCTCCTCGACGGTGGCGGACAGATCGCGCAGCGCCGCGGCCTCTTCGAAACGCATTTCTTCGGACGCGCTCTGCATGCGCCCGCGCATCTCCCGCGCCAGATCCTTCAGGCGTCCTTCCAGGAACAGCCGGACGTCGCGAACATGCGCGGCGTACTCTTCGTCCGTCGTCAGCCCTTCCACGCACGGCCCCAGGCAGCGGTGAATGTGATACTCCAGGCACGGATGGGTGTGGCGGCGCGTGAGATCCACTTTGCAGGACGGAACCTTGAAGTGCCGGTGAATGAAGTGCACCAGCCGGTGCGCCAGATTGCCCGGAAAATAGGGGCCGTAGTAGGTGGACCCGTCCTTGATGAGGCGCCGCGTCACGTACACGCGCGGGTATTTCTCTTTGGTCAGCTTGATGTAGGGAAAAGTCTTGTCGTCGCGCAGCAGGATATTGAAGCGCGGCTTCCACTGCTTGATGAGGTTGTTTTCCAGCGCCAACGCTTCTTTGTTGTTGTCGACCAGGATGTACTCGACGTCGCGCGCTTCGGCGATCAGCGTGCCAGTCTTGGTGTCCGCCAGCCGCTCGTCGGAGAAGTAGCTGCGCACGCGCGAGCGCAGGTTCTTGGCCTTGCCGACGTAGATCACCTCCCCGTGCTCGTCCTTGTACAGGTACACGCCAGGTAACAAGGGCAATTGGGCGGCTTTTTCGCGCAGTTCCATCGGAGGGAGCCGCTTCTATTGTCGCAAGCCGAAGCCTGGCAGGCGCGGCTATAATTGACTTGTGAAGCGCGTAGCAGCCCTGGGTTTGATCCTGGCGGGCGCGGCTTGGCCACAGCAGGATAAATCCGCGCAGAAGTCCAGGTCCGCCCCGCAGGTGCAGGAGCAGGTGCCTCCCGAAGAAGACGAAAGCGTCGCCACCAAGCAGTATTCCTTCAATCCGCTGGAGGCCCAGAAGGACCTGCAGGTCGGCAATTACTACTTCAGAAAAGGCGACTACAAGGCCGCGATGAGCCGGTTTCACGAAGCCACGCTCTGGAATCCCACTTTCGCGGAAGCCTTCCTGAGGCTGGGCGAAAGCGAAGACAAGCTGAAAAACAAGCAAGCGGCCGAGCAGGCGTACAACAAATTCCTCGAGCTTTCCCCCACCGGCAAAGAAGCGGCGTCGGTGAAGAAGAAGCTAGCCCGCGAGCGGTAACTTGCGCTTGCGGCGGTCACGCTGCTCGCGCATCACGGCCATCACCCGGTTTACGCCTTCGTCCCAGCGCGGGAACAAATCCACGTACTGCACCTGCCGCGCAATGCGCCGCGGCACGACGCACTCGTCCAGCCGGACGGGAACCAGGAAGATTTCGTCCAGCGGCACCTTGGCGGCGCAATTCAACGCGAATCGCAGTTCGCTGTGGAAGCTGCCCCGCTTGGAAGTGGCCCGCCGGGAAAAGCAGGCGACAAAGAAATCGGAAACCTGAATCGCGTTCTCAATGGCGCGCGGCCAGTTCTGCCCCGGCATGAGCTTCTTTTTATCCAGCCACGGACGGAAGCCGGACTCCTCGAACGCCTGGTACAGCCTTTTCACCAGGCGGAGGTCTTCCTCCACGTAGGCGAGAAAGACGCGCGGCGTGTCCTGGGCAACAAAACGCGCCCCCTGTTTGCCCGGCAGGAACGTGCCCAGACCGTCAATCTCCACCGACGCGCCCTGCTCCAGAGCGACTCTAAGAATCCGCGCCACGCGGCGTGTCCAGATCTGTGAACCGTTGCGGCCGTTCACCGCGAATCCTTCCCCGGGCCTGGACGCGTCAGCCCGCCGGAGTCCTGAGGCAGTCCAAGATCGAACTGAACCCGCGGCCCCCGGCCGGGTCGAAATGTGCCAAACCCGGGAAGCGCGGCGCTCTGTCCCTTGCGGACTCGCGTGAGGATTTCGCTGATGATGCGATCCAGCTGATCCGCGGCCCTGGCCGTACTGACCCCCGATTCCTTCGCCAAGCGGCGCGCCAGCTGTTCTCTCTTCATCTTGCAGAGAACATCATAACCGGCCGGACACGGAACCGTGACAGCCAGTCCCAGTTCATAATTAGTATCTATCGTATTATCAACCAGATACAGAGATAAACCGGCCTGCGTGCGGGCCGTGACCGCCTCTGCAAATGAAGCCATTTTAACAATTGCTTAAGGTGAAGTTCATGTCCGGTTGAAATGATGGAACAGAAGTTATCTGTATAACTTCCGAAACTAAGGAGATCTCAACGATGAAGAAATTGATGACTTTGATGTTGGCCCTCTCGTTCCTCGCGGCCACCACCACCACCATGTTCGGCCAGGAAAAGACCGAAAAGACCGCGAAGAAGAAGGGCAAGAAGGGCAAGAAGAAAGCCGCCAAGGAAGAGGAGAAGAAGTAACTGGTTCGCGAGAGCTGATAGCTCGACCTTTCGTCGCGCATGCGCCCCCGCTCGCGGGCTGGCCATGCGCGACAAGTTTTTTGGACCGGCCATGCCGGAGTACTGTAGTCCCTAGAACCACGCCATGGGTGTTTTTGGTTTGCAGCAAGTGACGAATCTGCGCTAACTTGGAAGAGCTCAATCAGGAATTTCTAAGCAGGAATTACTAAGGTTGTCGACTCATGGTGGAATGCCCAACCTGTCACACAAGCAATCCACCCGATTCGCGGCTGTGTTCCAAGTGCAGTACGCCCTTCGGCATCGATAGCGCCGCGCTCGACGGTGAAGGCGCCACGCTAGCGCTAGACCCCGCCGATCAGGCACCCACCCTGGTTGACCAAACCACACAAGCCCTGGCCGAATCCGCCATGACGGCTGCCGTCGGCGGAACGGGTTGGTCGGTTCCCATCCAGCGGCTAGGCGCGCAAGACCCGAGCGCCCCCCTCGAGCCGGGCATGATCCTGGGGGAGCGCTATGAGATCCTGAAGCGCTTGGGCGAAGGAGGCATGGGCGCTGTTTACAAGGCTCGCGACACTGAACTGGATCGCCTGGTGGCGCTCAAAGTCATTCGCCCCGAGCTGGCCGGCCATCCGGATATCCTGCGCCGGTTTAAGCAGGAGTTGATCCTGGCGCGCCAGGTCACTCATAAAAACGTCGTACGGATCTTCGATCTGGTCACCGCCGACGGACGGAAGTTCATCACCATGGACTTCATCGACGGGCGCGATCTGCGCAGCATCCTGAACGAGCGCGGCCAGCTCCCGCCCTCCGAGGCCGTGCCCATTGCCGAGCAGATTTGCCGGGGACTGGAAGCGGCGCACCTGGAAAACGTGGTGCATCGCGACTTGAAGCCGCAGAACATCATGGTGGACGGCACGGGGCGCGTGTATTTGATGGACTTCGGCTTGGCGCGTTCCATGGAACTCTCCGGCCTCACGCGCACCGGCGTCTTGATGGGCACTCCGGACTACATGTCGCCGGAACAGGCCCGCGCCCAGAAAGTAGACGCCCGCTCCGACCTCTTCAGCCTGGGCATCATCTTCTTCGAAATGCTGACCGGCCAGCTTCCCTTCCAGGCCGACACGCTGATGGCCAAGCTGGTGCTGCGCACGCGGCAAAAGGCCGCTCCGGCGAATTCCATCGATCCGGCCATTCCCCAATCCCTGAGCGACGTCGTGGCCAAGTGCCTGGAACAGGACACCGGCAAGCGATATCAAAGCGTTCGCGAGATACTGCTGGATCTCAGCCCGCCCGCGGCAGCGCCAGGCGCGCGGAGCGTGGTGGAGGCGCCGCCGGTCTCCATTGCCGATCTGGGTCCTGGTTCGCAATTCGGACCGCGCTATCGCATCGAATCGTTGATCGGCGAAGGCGGCATGGGCAAGGTCTACAAGGCCCACGACAGCGAGCTGGACCGCACCGTCGCCTTGAAGCTGGTGCGGCAGGAACTCGCCAGCGCCCCCAGCTCCATGCAGCGCTTCAAGCAGGAGCTGCTGCTCGCCAGCCGCATCTCGCACCGCAACATCCTGCGCATTCACGACCTGGGCGACGTCGGCGGAATCAAATTCATCTCCATGGCCTACGTGCAGGGCCGCGATCTGCATGACGTGCTGGAACAAAGCGGCCGCCTGCCGGTGGAACGCGCCGTGAACATCGCCACGCAGCTGGCGGGCGCGCTGGAAGCCGCCCATGCCGAAGGCGTGGTGCACCGCGATCTCAAGCCGCGGAACGTCCTGATCGACGTGGACGACCACGTGTACGTGTCGGACTTCGGCCTCGCCAAGTCGCTGGACAGCGAAGCCTCCACCATGACGCGCGCCGGGGAAGTGCTGGGCACGCCGCGCTACATGTCCCCGGAGCAGGCCGAATCAAAGCCGGCGGACCATCGCAGCGACATCTACTCGCTGGGGGTCATTCTGTACGAAATGGTCACCGGCGACGCGCCGTTTACCGGCGAATCGTCGCTACAGGTGATGTTCCAGCACGTCCAGCAGCAGCCCAGGGATCCGCGCGAACTCAACCCGGATCTGCCCGAATATCTGGCCAAGATCACTTTGAAATGCCTGGAAAAAGATCCGGCGCAGCGATATCAGGGCGCCAGCGAAATTCTCGGCGATCTGGAATCGGGTACGCCGCCCACCCGCATCGTGCGGCTCCGGATCGCCGAAACCGCCTATCCAAAGTGGCTTTTCGCCGCTATGGCCGTGTTGCTTCTGCTGGGGGCCAGTCTGGCGATCCGCCCGGTTCGCGAACTGGCGCTGGGCCGCTCGTCGATCAAGATCACCACCACGCGCACTCCCGCCTCCACCGCCAACGATAAGTTTGTGGCCATCCTGCCCCTGCGCGTGACCGCCGGCGATGCCGCTGTGAAACTGGAAGCCGAAGGCGTCGCCGACTCGCTGTATAGCAAGCTCTACCAGATGAAGGGCGTTCACCTGGCCTTTCCCGCGGACGTGGAAAAAGTGAATGCGGCCGACCCCCTAAACAAAATCGCGAAACAATTGGGCGTCAAGCAAATCGTGGAAGGCACCGTCCAGGGCAGCGGAGACAAGATCGACATCGTCCTTACGCTGAATGACTCCTCCGGCCGGCTGATTTGGACCAAGGATTTCCAGGGCCTGCGCCAGGATCTGCTGACCATCGAGGACCAGACCTTCAATCAGTTGAGCGACGCGCTGGCGCTGAAGCTCTCCACCGACGATCTGGCGCGCAACAGCCTGCGTCCCACCGAGAATATTTCGGCCTACGAACAGTATCTGAAAGGCCGCGACATCATGCGCGGCAAGCGCGACGTCAAACGCATCCAGGAAGCGCTCGACGCCTACAACCAGGCCATCCAGAAGGACCCCGGCTTCGCGCTCGCTTATGCCGGGCTGGCCGACGCGAGCCTCGACATGTACACCCAGAAAAAGGACCCAACCTGGTCGCAGAAGGCCCTGGCCGCGGCCCAACACGCGCAAACACTCAACGATCAGCTGCCCGAAGTCCACTTCGCGCTGGGTAACGTGTACCAGGTCACCGGCAAGACTACAGAAGCGATCGTGGAGTTGAAGCGCGCCCTGGAGCTGGCGCCGAACTCGGACGAAGGTTATCGCCGGCTCGCCGACGCGTACATGGCCTCCGGCGAGAAGGACCAGGCCTTGCAGGCCTACCAGCAGGCCATCGACGCCAACCCCTACTACTGGCTCAATTACAACCGCCTGGGCGTCGCCGACCTGCAGTTGGGCCAGAATCAAAACGCGCTGGAAGCTTTCCAAAAGGTCGTGCAGCTGGCGCCCGACTCCGTGCCCGGCTATGAGAACCTGGGCGCCACCCACTTCCAGCTGGGCAATTGGAATCAAGCCGCCGCGAATTTCGAAAAAGCCTTGAAGATTGAGCCTTCCGAGAGCTTGTACTCCAACCTGGGCACGGCGTACTTCTATCTCGGAAAGCGCGCCGAATCGGTGCAGATGTTCGAGAAGGCCGTGGAACTGAGCCCGAACGACTATGGCGCCGTTGGCAATCTGGCGGATGGTTATCGCTGGACCGGCGCCAACGACAAAGCCAAGGCCGCTTACGAGCGCGCCATCGCCCTGGTCTACAAGGCGCTGCAAGTCAATCCCAAGGACGCCGCCGCATTGGGCTTCCTGGGCGTTTATTATGCCAAGGACGGCGACTCCAGAAAGGGCCTCGATTTCATCCAGCGCGCCCGCACGCTCGATCCCAACGACACCCAGTTGATGTATTTTGAAGCCGTGATTGATGCGCTAGCCAACCAGCAGCCCGAAGCCTTGAAGAGTCTCCGGGCCGCTCTGGAGAAAGGCTACCCGGTGGAGATGGCGCGGACGGACCCGGATCTGAAAGCGCTAGGCCAGAACCCGGACTTCGCCAAGCTGCTGGCCGAGTTCAGCCAAAAGAAGGGTTAAGCGGCAGCCTTCCGCGCAAGAATCTTTCTGCCGCCGGCCAAAGCGCAGAAAGCGACCAACAACACAATCCCCAGGGATGGTTCAGGCACGGAAGGAACAAAGTCCCCCGGGTTATCCCAATAAAGGATCTCCAGCGTTGTGCCGTCCATCGCGATGCCGCAATTATCGAAGAGCGTGCCGCCGCAAACGTAGGTTCCCGGCTGGAAGTTGGCGATGGTGAAGAGGATGCTGGTGATGGGGCTCCCCGTTCCATTGTAGAAATCTTGAATGCCGCCCCCGTTCGCGTCGGCCATAAAACTTGAGGGAAACGGGTCGCTGTGGCCGCCCGGATTCACGAGAATGTAAGGATCCCAGTCCTCGCATTGGTTCATGTTGATGTACTGGTGCCACCAGTCCCACCACCAATTGTCCCACTGCTGGCAGCTGACCGAAGTGCTCTGTCCTTGACTCACGAAGTCGCTCGTGTTGACGTCCGGATTGACCTCGTCGTTGAATACCTGATCCGGCACCCAGCCGCCTTGGTCGGTTTCGCCGGGGTTATTCAAATCGATAGTGAAGTGACCCGGCTCGACGGTATCCGCCTGTAGCCAGGTCGCGCCAAGCAGGACGAAGCCTGCCAAAGGTAGCAGTCGAACCAATTTCATTCACTTGCCTCCGAGTTGTGATCACGCATCATCAGGCGCACCACGTCATTGCTTCAATCCCCAATTGTTTTATGGTAGTTCGTCCGGGGAGAGCAAACAAGTCATGGGAATGTAAAATAGTACTAGTACGGCTTGGGTTTTCAGGCATTTAGAAGCCGCCGGCCGATCCGCGGCCACGCGCCGTCAGTGGAGTGTCATAAAATATACTTTATGTCGACAGTCAGCACGAAATTCGCACGCGACGTCAGCCAGCCCTTGAGCGAAAACAAGCACCTGCTGCGGTGGGTGGAAAAGATGGCCGAGCTGACGCAGCCAGCCGCGATCCATTGGGTGGACGGATCCCAGGAGGAATACGACGCTCTGTGCTCCCAGATGGTGGAAAGCGGCACATTCATCAAACTGAACGAGGAACTGTGGCCCGGTTGTTTTTACGCCCGCTCCGACGCCGGCGACGTGGCGCGGGTCGAGGACCGCACTTTTATCTGCTCGCTTTCCAAAGACAACGCGGGGCCCACCAACAACTGGGTGAATCCGTTTGAGATGCGCAAAAAGCTCAAGGAGCTTTTTAACGGATGCATGCGCGGGCGCACCATGTACGTGCTGGCGTATAGCATGGGTCCGGTCGGATCGCCGATGTCGCAGATCGGCGTGCAACTCACCGACTCACCCTACGTGGTGGTCAACATGCGCATCATGGCGCGCATCGGGCGCGCGGTGATCCGCGAAATCGACCAGGACGAAAAGCGCGTGGTGCCGTGCCTGCACACCGTGGGGATGCCGCTCGGTCCGGACGATCGCGATGTACCGTGGCCGTGCAATGAAGAGAAGTACATCGTGCATTTCCCCGAAACGCGCGAGATCTGGTCGTATGGCTCCGGTTACGGCGGCAACGCGTTGCTGGGCAAGAAATGCTTTGCCTTGCGCATCGCATCGAATATCGCCCGCGACGAAGGCTGGATGGCCGAGCACATGCTGATCCTGGGCGTGGAGAATCCGCAAGGCGAAAAGACCTACGTGGCCGCCGCGTTTCCGAGCGCCTGCGGCAAAACCAACTTCGCCATGCTGATCCCGCCGCGCGGCTTTGACGGCTGGAAGGTGTGGACCGTGGGCGACGACATCGCCTGGATCAAGCCGGACGCCAATGGCCGCCTGAGGGCAATCAATCCGGAGGCGGGTTTCTTCGGCGTCGCGCCGGGAACTTCGGTGAAAACCAATCCGAACGCCATGACGACGCTGGCGCGCAACACGATCTTCACCAACGTGGCCCTGACCCCGGAAGGTGGTGTGTGGTGGGAAGGCATGACCGACGAGCCGCCGGCCGAATGCCTGGACTGGCGCGGCAATCTCTGGACGCCGCAGATCGCCAAGGAGACCGGAGCGAAGGCGGCGCATCCGAATTCGCGCTTCACCGCGCCGGCCTCGCAGTGCCCCACCATCGATCCGGCTTGGGAAGATCCCGAAGGCGTGCCCATCAGCGCGCTGATCTTCGGCGGACGGCGCGCCACCACCATGCCGCTGGTGTATCAAGCGTTCAACTGGAGCGCCGGCGTGTACATGGGCGCGACCATGGGTTCGGAAACGACCGCGGCTGCAACGGGCGGCGTCGGGCAGGTGCGGCGCGACCCCATGGCCATGCTGCCGTTCTGCGGCTATCACATGGGCGACTACTGGCGCCACTGGCTGAAGATGCAACGCTCGGTGAGCGAAACGCCGCGCATCTTCCACGTAAACTGGTTCCGCAAGGACAAAGACGGCAAGTTCCTGTGGCCCGGCTTCAGCGAGAATATGCGCGTGCTGAAGTGGATCGTGGATCGCGCCCACGGGCGCGCTCTCGGCAAGGAGACGCCCATCGGCTGGATGCCGCATTACGAGGACATCCACTGGGACGGGCT
>DATJNO010000014.1:0-60223 GCA_035508055.1 Bryobacteraceae bacterium
CGGCGGTTACCGCGGTCGGCCACGTAGATGTTGCCCTGGGCGTCGGAAGCGATGCTGTGCGGCGTGTTGAACTGGCCCGGGCCGGTGCCGAAGGTGCCCCACTGCTTCACCCAGTCGCCGTTCTTGTCGTACTTGGCTACGCGCGAATTGATGTAGCCGTCGCTGATAAAAGTGTCGCCCTCGGGATCCCAGGTGACGTCGGTGGGCTGACGGAACTGGCCGTCGACGGCCGGCAGCGGGGGCTTGGGATGCTTCCATGCCTCGGCGCCTTCATCCGAGGCCTCCTTCTTGCGGCCGAAGACCATAACCACGCGGCCGTCGGGATCGAACTTGATGATCATGTCCGAACCTTTGTCGACGGCCCAGAGGTTGTCGTCCTTGTCCACGCGCACGGTGTGCGCGAAGGACCATGCGTAGAGGTTGTGGCCAATTTCGCGCATGTAGTGGCCGTCGGGGCCGAACTCGAGGATCTGCGCGGCGGCGGCTGCGTAGGCCGGGCCGGTGGTGTTGCCGCGCGAGAAGACGAAGATGTCGCCCTTGGAGTCGACCGCGACGCCCGAGGCTTCGCCCAGGTAGAGGTCGGGCGGCAGCTTGAGAAAATTGGGCACCGAGTCGTAGGGGATCTCCGGCGCCGGTGTCGGCGCGTCATCGCCCCAGCCGAGCGCGGCGCCCCCGGCGAGCGCGGCGAAGCCCGCAACGGCCAGGATGGGAATGCGTTTCAAGATTGCCTCCTTGCGTACTCACAGTACGATATCAGAAGGCACGCGTCATCGGGCATTATGGGGCTTCATCGAGCGGCTTCGGCGGCCAGGCCGCGGCGGCCGGCGTCGACCACCAGGTCGACCAGGACGGTGAGGTCCTCCTCGGTGGTCTCGTAGTGCAGAATGCAGGCGCGCAGGACGAAGCGGCCGTTCAGAACCGCGTTGGTGACGAAGACGCGCCCCTCCGCCTGCAGCGTCTCCATAATGTGCTTGTTCAGGGCGTCCAGCTGCTCCGGCGTACCGGACCAGTCGCGGGGGCGATAGCGGAAGCACACGATGGAAAGCGTCACGGGCGCGGCCAGTTGGAGATCGGCCTCGGCGGAGATCTTCGCGGCCAGGAGCTGGGCCAGGCGACGATGGCGCGCGACATGCTCCACCAATCCCGCGCGGCCGGCGCTCACCAGCGTGGTCCACAGCTTGAGGGCGCGGAAACCACGAGTCTGCTGGACGCCGTATTCGCTGAACCAGGGCATGCCGCCGAACCCCTTGCCCTGCTCCGTCCGAATGTAGGCGGGCACCAGGCTGAACGCGTCGCGCAGCAAGTCGGCGTTGCGGACGAACACGCAGCCGCACTCCACCGGAACGCTGAGCCATTTGTGGGGATCGAGCGCGAGCGAATCCACGCGTTCCATCCCGCGGTAGCGATCGGCGATGGCGGGGTCCAGAATGCCGGGCGCGCCGTAGGCGCCGTCCACGTGGAGCCAGAGATCCAGTTCGCCGCACAGCGCGGCCAGTTGCCAGAGCGGATCGATGGCGCCGGTGCTGACCGTGCCGGCGGTGGCGACCACGCAGAAAGGACGCAGGCCATTGTCGCGATCGCGCAGGATGGCGCCGCGCAGCGCTTCGACATCGATACGAAACTCCGCATCGACGGCGACGCGGCGGAGGGAGTCGGCGCCCAGGCCGAGCAGTTCCACCGCTTTTTGAATGCAGGAATGTGCTTCCGTTGAGGTGTACAGCCGCAGCGGCGCGTTCAGCCGCGCCAGACCGCGAGCGCGGATGTCGCACTTGGCTTGTAAGGCGGCCCAGTGCCGCGCCGCGCCGAGCGCGACGATGGAAGCCACCGACGCTCCGCTCACCAGCATCCCCGTGCTGCGCTCGGCCGGAAAGCCGACCAGTTCCATGAGCCAGCGGACGGCGCAGTGCTCCAGGTAAATGGCGGCATGGTCGCCGCCGGCGCAACTGGGATTCATCGCGGCCGCGAGCAGCTCGGTAATCACCGAAAGCAGCGCGGGCGGCGAATTGACCCAGCCGAAGAAGCGCGGATGCCCATTGCCCATGGGATGCGTCAACACGCGGCTGCTGAGGTAAGCAAAAATGTCGGCGGGCGCGACTCCCCGATCGGGCATCGGCTGCGTCAGGATCGCGTCGCGGTCACCAGGCTGCATCGGCTCAAACACGGGACCGGAGGGCAGCGCCGCCAGATACTCGGCCGCCATGTCCACGGCTTGGTGGCCGAGCTTGCGAAACTCTTCCGGCGTCAGTGCCAATCCCGATGCCATCCCGATGCAGTCCTCCGTTCCTCCGAGCCAGCGCGCAAGCCCCACTGACTACGCGGAGTGGGATACTGGCGTTTATGGTACTCCGTTTCCCGGCGGCAACGGTTTTCGCGTTACTCACGGTGCTGTGCGCATGTCACAAGGGGGCGCCGGCCAACGCGCCACATGCGACGATTTACCTGCGCAACGGGACCGTGGTGGCGGGCAAAGTGATCTCCAGCACGCCAACGCAACTGGAGATCGCGGGCGACGACAACGTCACGCACGACATTCCGGTCAACGATGTGCAATCGATGAGTTACGATGCGGCGCCGCAGACGGCAGCGGCAACGCCTCCGGCAGGAGCGCCTCCAGCAGGAGCGCCCCCGGCGGGAACGCCTCCGGCCAACGCACCTGGCGCTCTTGGCTCACCCGCGTCGTCCGCCTCGGCGCCACCCCCGGACTACCATCCGCCGGCGTCCGCCATCACCACCACGACCTACGAGGTTCCCAGGGGCACGGAGCTATCGGTGCGCACCGAAGAGACCATCGACTCGGACCGCGCAGCGGACGGACAGACCTTTCCAGCGGAATTGACGCATGATGTGCGCGACGCGACCGGTAACATTGTGATTCCGCGCGGAGCGAACGCGCAGCTCATGATTCAATCGGAGAGCAGGGGCGGGAGGTTCCGCGGCTCGGCGGACCTGGTGCTGGGTCTGGCGACGGTGTCGGTGGACGGCCAGTTGTACAACCTGGATACGAGCGATGTGGTTCGCAGCGGCAAAGAGGGCGTCGGCAAGAACCGGCGCACGGCCAAATTCGCCGGCGGCGGAGCGGTGTTCGGCGCGATTGTCGGCGCGCTCGCGGGAGGCGGAAGAGGCGCGGCCATCGGGGCGGCATCCGGCGCAGGTGCGGGCGCCGCGGCAGAGGCTTTCACCAAGGGCCGTGTCATCCGCGTGCCGGCCGAGAGCATTTTGCGGTTCCGCCTGGAGAGGCCGTTGCACGTGGTGGCCGCACAGTAGGCATGAGCGGCCAGCTCACGATCGAGCCGCTTTTGGCCACGGACTGGCCGGCCGTGCGCGCCATCTACCTGGAGGGCATCGCCACCGGGAACGCAACCTTTGAGCAGAGCGCACCGGAGTGGGAGAAGTGGGACGCGGGGCATCTGGCGAACGCGCGCCTGGTGGCGCGATCGAACGGCGCGGTGCTCGGCTGGGCGGCGCTCAGTCCGGTGTCAGGCCGATGCGTATATGCGGGCGTGGCCGAAGTCAGCGTTTACGTGGCCGAGCCAGCCAGAGGCTGCGGAGTGGGGCGCGAATTGCTGATGCGGCTGGTGGCCGATTCGGAAGGCGCCGGCATCTGGACGCTGCAGGCCGGCATATTTCCGGAAAACGCCGCGAGCATCCATCTGCACTCCGGGGCGGGCTTCCGGATCGTCGGCACGCGCGAACGGCTGGGCCGGATGGACGGCCAGTGGCGCGACGTGGTCTTGATGGAACGCCGCAGCGCCGTCGCAGGCGTCTAAGCGCCGGCCGGTTTCAACGCGCGCGACTTGTGCGTTTCCAGATTCGGCAGGAATCCGGTGAGCAAGCCGATGGCCGGCAGGAACGAGCAAATCTTGTACACAAAGAAAATGCTGGTGTGATCGGCCAATTGGCCCAGCAGCGCCGCGCCGACGCCGCCCATGCCGAAGGCCAGCCCGAAGAACATTCCGGAGATCATGCCGATCTTGCCGGGCACCAGTTCCTGCGCGTAAACCAGAATCTGCGAAAAGGCCGACGCCAGGATTACGCCGATGACCATGGTGAGAATGGTGGTCCAGAACAGGTTCGAATAGGGCAGCATCAGCGTGAACGGCAGCACGCCCAGAATGGAGACCCAAATGACGTACTTGCGGCCCAGGCGGTCGCCCACCGGGCCTCCGATAATGGTGCCCGCCGCCACCGCACCCATGAAGATAAACAGATGGATCTGGGCGTCGCGGATGGCCAGATGGAATTTGTTGATGAGATAAAAAGTGTAATAGCTGTTCAGGCTGGACAGGTAAAAGAACTTCGAGAACATCAGGCAGATCAGGACGCCGAGCGACAGCACCACCTTACGCTGGGTTAGGGCGTGCGGGAATTCGGAGTGAGCGCGGACCTTCTTGCCGCCGGCCCGATGCTTCTTCGACCAGGCGCCCACGCGCGCCAGAACGACAATGCCGAGTAATGCCACCGCCGAGAACCAAGCGATGCGCTCCTGGCCGCGCGCGCCGACGATGATAAACGCGGCCAGCAGCGGGCCCAGCGCGGTTCCGGTGTTGCCGCCGACCTGAAAGAACGCCTGCGCGAAGCCGTGCTGTCCTCCGGAGACCATGCGCACGACGCGCGACGATTCGGGGTGGAAGATCGCCGAGCCCATGCCGACCAAAGCGGCGCCCAGCAAGATGAGCGGATAGGTGCCCGCGCGCGACAACGTCACCAGCCCGATCAGTGTCAGCCCCATGCCGACGGACAGCGAGTAGGGCTGCGGATGCCGGTCGTTGAAGTAGCCGACCATGGGCTGCAAAAGCGACGCCGTGATCTGATAGGTCAGCGTGATCAAGCCGATCTGGCCGAAGTCGAGATGATAGGAGGTCTTGAGCAGCGGGTAAATCGCCGGCAGCAGCGATTGCACCATGTCGTTCAGGAAGTGGCAAAAGGCGGCGGCGAGCAGGATGCTAAAGACGAGCTTCTCGCCCGTGTGCGGAGCGGCCGGCGCGGCCGCCGGATTCGCAGTGGTCTGCATAAAAGTTAGATCGACTTCCCCAACGGCCCGATTCGGGTTTTTTCCGGGGTCTTACTAGTTAGAGTACCGTCTTTTGACTCACTTGCGCAGGTAGGCGTCGTCGCCGCGAATCCAGTCGTCGCGGCGGGGTGAGAACACATCCAGCGCAATGCAGTCGTCCAGCGCTTCCACGCTATGCGGGAGGTGCGGGGGAATGCGGACCAGTTCGCCGGCGGTCACGATGCGCGAGACGCCTTCCAGCACAAATTTCGCCGAACCTTTCTCCATCATCGAGATCTGCTCGTTGTGGTGGCTGTGTTCGGGGACCAGGCAGCCCTTGCGCAAATACATGCGCGCGACGGTCATGGTCTCGCTGTGGATCACCTGGCGCGCGAGCGCGGGATTCAGTTGTTCCTTTTCGACCCGATCCCACTCGTAGATGTGCATGGTGTTTGCGATTCTATCAGATGATATCGGCGAAGCTTTTCCGCAGCTTGGTGAACCAGATGTGCGCCAGGAAGAACACGGCCAGCGCGACGGCCCATAGCTTAAACAGCGGCAGCAGCTCCGGCGCGTGCCCCTCCAGAAACACCGCGCGGTAGCCGCGCACCAGCACGAACAGCGGATTCTTGCCCAACAGCGCGAGTGCGCCGGCGGGCAGGCTGGCCTCCGGATAGCAAATGGGCGTGATGAAGAACCAGAGCGTGAGCACGAAGCCCATGATCTGGCCGAGATCGCGGACGAAAGCGCCCAGAGCCGCCAGGAACCAACAGACGCCCATCGTGAACAGCAGCTGCGGAATCAAGAGAACCGGCAGCCAGAGCACGGATGGCGGGACCGTGTGGCGGATCGCCAGCAGGCCCGCAATGAACACCAGCGCGCCGAAGGCCTCCGTCACCAGGCCCGCGAGCACCTGGTTCACGGGTAACGTGTCCAGCGGAAAGATCAGCTTCTTGACGAAATTGCGGTGTTCCGGAATGACATAGGGCGAGCGGCCGACCGGCTCGGAAAAGGCCAGCCACGGCAGCATCCCAGCCAGGAAGTACAGCGCGAAGCCGGTGCGGCTCTGATCCGCTCCGAAGCGCGTGCGCAGCACGACTCCGAAGACAAAAAAGTAAGTCGCCATGAGCAGCAGCGGATTCAGGACCGTCCAGAAGACATCGCCGAACGACCCGCGATAACGCGCCAGAATATCGCGACGCGCCATGGAGCGGATGAGGCGGTGGTTCTGCGCGACGGTACGAATGGGCCCGCCCAAGAGTTTCGGAAGCGATGCCCAGATGCGCCGCCAACGCAGCTTGCGGAGCGTCGAGATCTCCTGCTCCAGTACGCGCAAGCCGCCTTCGGAAGCTTCCACGGAGATACGCACGAACGGTAGGCCGCGCGTGTAAGCCCAGCCCCCGGGCGTCTGGATGTGCGAAAGATACACCTGGTATCCACCCGCCTCGGGCGGGAACGGGATGGAGATGTCAAATGAGGCCGTATCGCCGGGCGCCACTTCGCGCGGCACCGGATTCCACTCGCCTTCCAGGATGAACAGATTGGTCTCGGGGTCGAAAAACTGCCAGCCCAGCGAGAAGTTCTCCGGCTTCCAGGTTTCGCGCGACGTGTTTTCCAGCTTCACGCGGACTTCGAGCGACGAGCCTTGCGCGTTCACCTGGACGTCGCGATACCCGGCGCGTGTCATTGATAGAGCCAGTTGGGGAAGCGCTCGCGTACCGGGCCGGATTTGCGTCCCACCGCGTAGATGCCGTCGCCGCGCAGATCGGGCGGCAGCTCGTAGCGTTCCAGAAGATCCTTCACCCATTCGTGTTCCGGCTTGGGCTCCGCCAGAAAGGGCCCGGTTTCGAGCAGCGCCATCTCGAAGCCGGCGTAGTGAAACAGTAAGACGATCTCGCGCGGCGTGTACTCGCGATTGTGGCGCGCTTCCGGTTCTTCGCCTTCCGCACGCGGGCGAATGTAGGCGGGAAAAAATCCCGGATGGTAGCCCTCCAGAATCGCGGCGATCGCGCGCAGCGACCCGATGTTGGGGGTGGTCAGCACCAGGTGGCCGCCGGGGCGCAAAATGCGGTTGATCTCGGCCATCATGTGCATGGGATCTTCGGTCAGATGTTCCACCAGCTCGCAGCACAGCACGGTGGAAAAATACCCGTCGGCGTAAGGGAAGCAGTCCTTTTCGGCGTTGAACAGCTCAATGCCGCAAGTGAACTGCTCGCCGTCCGCGGAAATTTGTGAGCGGCGTTCCACTTTGCCGGCGGGCCCGTAATAGCAGCCGCGAACTTCGCCGTAGCCGAGCCTCGTCTTCAGCGCCGGTGTAATTTGCAGATAGGAACCCATTTCGAGAATGCGGTCGGCGGAGCCGCCGGGTGGCGTGATGGCGAGTGTCTTCTCCAGGCGCGTGAGATGCGTCTCAATGTAGCCTTTGGCCGATTCGTCCGGCGCCCAGGAAAGGATGTACTCCGGTTCGACGTGCACGCTCGCGCGCTCGGGCTCCGGTTCCGGCGCCGGAGCCGGCGAGGAAACTTGCCGCTCACCCGCGACGCATTCCAGAAACTCGGCGTAGCGCTGGGCCACCTTGGGCCAAGTGCACTCGGTCTCCACCCATTCGCGCGCCCGGCCGCCGAGTTCCCGCCGCAAATCCGGCCGGCTCACCAGCAGGTTGAGATATTCGAACAGGTGGTCCTCTTCGCTGGCGTCCACCGGCGTCTTCAGGCAGATGGAGTCCGGTAACTCGCTGAAGGACCCGACTTCGGACACGACCACGGCCTTGCCCAGACCGAGGGCGCGCATTAAGGTACCGGAATTCTCGCCGACGGTCGGATAGCGAAGGTTGAGAACGATGTCGCAAGCGGCCAGATACCCGACGAACTCGTCGATGGGGCGAAAACCCAGCACGCGCACGTGCGCGCCCAGGTCGAGCGAACGGATCAACGGCTCCAAGCGCAGCTCGGGATGGGGTTCGCCCACCAGAATCATCCGCGCCCGCGGCTGGACGCGCACCAACCGGCGGAAGGCTCGCAACGATTCCGCGATGCGCTTATAAGGCTTTAAAAATCCGAAGATGCCTATCAGCGGCGCGGTCTCCTCCACCCCCAGGCGCGCGCGATATTCCGATCGGCTGGCCTCGGGAATCCAGGCGCCGTGGGGGATGCGCGCCACAGGACCGGTGAACCCGGCGGCGCGCAGCTCG
This sequence comes from Bryobacteraceae bacterium, assembly GCA_035508055.1. Taxonomy (GTDB): domain Bacteria; phylum Acidobacteriota; class Terriglobia; order Bryobacterales; family Bryobacteraceae; genus Palsa-89. The sequence goes on from DATJNO010000014.1 coordinate 8,181, forward strand.
GTCTCCACGCAACCGCTGTGCACGATGGCCGCTTTCGACCGGGCCAGCAAACCCCGCAACATGGGTACGCCTTCGTAGTCGGGCCCTACCTCGAGCGCGCGCACCCGGCGCGCGTATTCCAGCGCTTCCCGGCCGCCTTCATCCTCCACGGCGCGCATGTATGCGTCCCAGTCATTGCGCTTGATGGTGATGTCGGCGATCAGGTGATGCAGATTCGCTTCGTGCATCACCACCACGCCGGGATGCTCCAGCGCCGTCTGATAACAGAAATCGTGATGGACGTTGTTGCCGATCTGATAGAGCAGGACGTCGAAATCGGACGGGCGGAAGCCGGGCGGCCGGGAGGCGAAGGCCTCTACGTCCACGAATTGGCGCAGCTGATCCAGCAGAGCGGCGGAGTAATCGGCAATTCCGCTGCGGGCCGGCGGCAACGGAGAGAAAAAAGCAACCTTAATGGGCACGAGTCGGAAGGGACCTGTTCAAGAATTATTTCACAAGCTCCATGGAGAAAGTACCCAGCATGAACGGAACCCGCACCATCGCCAGAGTACGCGCCGGATCTTTGAGGAAGAACATTTCGACCGTCGTATTCGAAGCGGGCCCCTGCACGTGGGCGGTAAAGTGATCGGCTTCCTGCTGCTTACCGCGGATGGAGATGTTTTGCGCGCCGTCGGAATCCAGACTCACGTCGTAGGGCACTCCGAAGAAAATCGTCTGCGGAGGCGGCACGCGCCCCTGGCTCAGTTCGTGACGGACAAAATACAGGAATGCCAGCGCGTCGTGGCTGCAACGGGAGGCCTCCATCCGGGACTTGCCTCCTCCGGCGCTGACGCGGGTGGCGGTGCCTTCCTGCGCGTCGAAAATGGTCTTGTCTTCGACTCTTTTGGAGCCGTGCGTGGAACTGCGCTGAAACTCGACGGAACAGAAATCTTCGGAGGTCTCGGAGCGGTAGTGGTCGCTGGCCGAAAATCCCGGAATGCTGGCGTCGAGATCAAACGCCAAATGCAGCGTGGGCGCCGCATCGCCGGAGGGTTGAGAATCGGACGCGCTCAGCTGCGCCTCACCCAGGGTCACTCCGGTGGGCCAGTTGATGTTGTAATGCAAAGTTTCGCCCGGCACGGGAGAGCCGCCCACGGGCGCCGACAGCAGGGCCGCGAACGCCGCGCAGAAGGAAATCGGCAGTTTGGCAAAGGACAGCTTCATCAGCGGGCAGCGGAAGTCGATTTGACCGCGCGAGCCGGTACGTCCTTGGGCCGCCGGGAGGTCTTGCAGGCGATTCCGTAATACAGCTCCAGCGTCTTGGCGGCGGTATCCTGCCAATTAAACATCGACGCGCGCTGCACGCCCAGCCGTTCCAGGCGAGCGCGCAACTCCGCGTTCAGCAGAATATCGCGCATCGCGAGCACCAGATCCTGTTCCGACGACGGATTGAACAGAATAGCGGCCGAATCCGCCACTTCGGGCATCGCGGAAGTGTTGGAGCACGCCACGGCGCGACCGCAAGCCATCGCTTCCAGGATCGGGAGGCCGAAACCCTCGTAGAAGGAGGGGTACACAAACAGGTCGCAAGCCCCATAAAAACGGTGGAGCAGGCTGTCATCCACAAAGCCGGTGAAGTGAATCCTCCCGGCCACCTCGGACTTCCGGGCTGCGGCCCGGATATGCGAGGCATACCAGGTCTCTTTGCCGACGATCACCAGATGGTGAGGCAGATGCGGAAACGCGCGCAAGAGCTGTTCGAAGGCCCGGATGAGACCCAAGTGGTTCTTGCGCGGCTGGAGGTCGCCTACGGTCAGGATGAACGGAAACTGGAAGCCGAATTTCGCCTGCAGGCTCCGTTGAGAGGTGACTCGCCCGGCCGGGCGGAAGGCAGAACTCACGCCATTGGGGAGCGCGATCACCTTGCGCTCATCCAGGGCGTAGGCCCTCAGAATCTGGTGCTTGGAAAACTCGCTGGGCGTCAGCACGGCAGCGGCACTTCGCACGGTGCGCTCCACCGTACAACGCAATTGCAGCGCTCGAAACGTGGTGAAGTATTCGGGATACTCGAGAAAACTGACGTCGTGCACGCTGACCACGACCGGGACCGGGCAAAACAGAGGCGCGGTGTACTGCACATGCAACAAACTGGGGCGGTCCTGACGAAGCGCGCGGGGCAGATCGTAGCCCAGCCGGAGGAACGGATTCACCGCAACGCGCCGCTTCTCGAACCTCCCGGGAACGTCACGGAAGGAGTTCTGCCTCGAAAGGTACGTGACAAACTCCGACTCGCGGTCCAACGACGCAAAACAGTTCAGTAAATTGCGGACGTAAGTTTCGTTCCCCGTGAGATGCTGGCCGATCGCATGAGCGTCTACAGCAAAGCGCATGACCTTCTCCAGTATAGAGGTTTCCCCGGCGTAGACGGTGGGTTCACAAGCGGTTCACAAAATGTTTACACGTGCTGGGTAGCACCCTGCCAACTATAGTAGCGGAATCGCGCGGGGGACCGGCAACATTCTTCGGCCATTTTACAGAGTAGAACGAGACGTGCGCGAGACCTCGCCGAAGACCGCGTCCAAAGCTTGCCACGCGGCCGGCCAGCAATAGCGCTCTTCATATAACCGGCGGCCTGCCATTCCGATGCGGGCGCGATCCTCGGCCGAGGCGAGCAGACGCGAGACGGCTTTTTCGAAAGCAGCCGGATCGTCGGCCAGCAGGAGGTGCTCCTGATCGCGGCATTCGAGTCCTTCGGCGCCCAGTGTCGTGGAGACAACCGGCGTGCCAGCCGCCCAAGCCTCCAGGATCTTGATGCGCGTTCCGCTACCCGCCAAGAGCGGCACCACCGCGATCTGAGATTCCGCCAGAAGGGGCACGGCTTCTTTCACGGCGCCGGTCACAAGAATCCGGGAATCGCGCGAAACCATGCCCGTGATCGACTGCGGGGAGCGGCCAAGAATCTTCCACTTCAATTCGGGCCACCGCGTGCGCAGCGCGGGCCACACTTGGTGGAAAAAGTAACGTACCGCGGCGACGTTGGGTGGATACTCCAGATTGCCGCTAAAGACGATCTCGCACTTTTCCGGGCGCGGCGGGAGCGGCATTTCGGGCAAGGCATTGGGGAACACAGAAAGCCGGGCTCGCGTCATGGGTTGAATGATCGCCGCGTCGTCGGACGAAGTGGTCAGGATGGCGTCGAATTGCGGCAGCCAGGTGCGTTCCAGCGCGATACAGGCCCGTCCGAATCTCCGGAATGCCGCGGCCGCGATTGGGTTGGCGCTCGCCGCCATGCTGTAGTGCCAGGCAGACTCGACGTTGTGCAAGTCCAGCATCACGGCGCCGGCGAGCGGGCGCACCTGCTCCACGTAGGTCGCGTTCCAGAAGTGCTCCAGCACAGCCACATCGTAGGACTGGCCCGAGACCAGCGCCGCGATCCGCGCTTCGAATCCCGAATAGCGGTCGAACATGGGCGGGCGGTTGCGCACCAGGCGCCAGGCGGTTCGCAAGAGCCGCGCCACGGAACGCTTGGAATGATAGGGCAATTCGATGAGGTCCAGTTGGTCGACCAACCCTGGCGGGATGGCGCCTCCGGGGTTTCGTACTCCGTGCTGGTGATAAAGAATCAGGTGAACCGAGAAGTGCTGCGCCAGGTATCCGAGCAGGCAGGCAATTCGAAACGGCCCCCCGCCGATCATCGGGTAGGGCGTCTCCACGGCCAACAGCAGCGCTCTAGGCTTTATGGAAGCGTTCGACGGCGTGGTCATAAACGGCTCTGGTGAGCTGCGCGGTCCGGTCCCAGGAGAATTGCGCGGCGCGGGCGACGGCTTGATCGCGCAGGCTTTGCAAACGTTCGGGCTGCGCCCAGGCGCATTGAAGAGCCTCTACCCACGCCCGGCAGTCCGCGGCGTCCAGCAGGATGGCGGCGTCGCCGGCCACTTCTGAAATCGCCGGATCGCGCGAGGCGATCACCGCCGCGCCGCACTGCATGGCCTCCAGCACCGGCAGACCGAATCCTTCATAGTAAGACGGATACAGGCAAGCCAGCGCGCCGGAGTAGAGGCGGGGCAGATCTTCCTCGCGAGCGAGACCCAACTGGCGCAGGCCGGGCTCGGGCGGGATCTGGGGAAAATCTTCGCGGCGGCGGCCCGCCAGCACCAGGTCGAGCGGGCGTTCGCGGCTCAGTTCGCGCCAGACGTCCAGCAACAAGCCGATGTTTTTTCTGGGTTCGAGCGTTCCCACATACAACAGATAGGGCCGTCCATTCGAGGTGGCCGGCGCCGGATGAAACCGGGGATTGGCGGCGAGCGGCACCACCACCACGCGATCGGGCTGCAGATGAAAACGATCGATGGCCTGGCGCCGGACCGCCTCACAATGCGTGATCACCAAAGTGGCCAAGCCCAGCCGCAGCAGCAACGGCGTGCGCTTCCGCACCCGGTCCGATTGCGCGTGCCAGGACGGGTTCATCCACGGGGACAGATCGTGCAGGGTCATCACGCTGGGACGCGAGGCGAGATAGGGCACGGAGAAATCGGTCCCATGGAACACTTCGATGCCCAGGCGCGAAATCTCGCCTTGCAGGCCCCACAGCCACCAGCGGCGCTCCAGGGCGTTGCGCGGCCCCTGACCGGATTTCAAATTCGGCGGGGCGGGTTGGGGCGGCTGAAACGGTTGGTCGGAAAGCAGCCAGAATTCGTCGCGCGGGAAGTTCGCGGCAAGCGAGCGCGCCAGTTCCTCGGTGTAGCGGCGCACGCCGCCGCTTGCGACCGTCAACGGCGTCGCGTCCAGCGCGATCTTCATCCTTCGATGATAAAGGGAATGCCAGACCGCTTGCGGCAGCTTAGCCAGGAGTGCCCGCGCCGCTGCGCTCGACGGAACCCGCTTCACAGCTGAACGCCGCGATGATCAGAACGTGTAACTCACGCCGAACAGCGGGGTGAATTGCTCGAATATGCCGCGGGCGGTATTATGCGGGGCGGGAACGATCTCCTGCCTGGGGAAAGTGGTGAGATAATCGCGGAATTCGGCCCGCAACCACATGTGCGGGATCAAGCGGTACTGGATGCCTCCACCTACCGTGAAAACTGTTTTCCACACGTCATTGGTCGTGAGGCTGGCGATTTGCGGAATCGGCTGCGGAAATGGTGCGGGTCCCGCGATGACATACTCCTTGGCGCCGGCGCCGCCAGCAAGGAACGGCCGCCAGCGGCTCTCGCGCGGCTTGAAGTGAAATAGCAGACTCGCCGTCAGGGCATCCGAATTCCCTTGGATGTCGGTGTTCACGCCCGGCGCCCGTAGGAACGGGTGGCCGTCGTGATACAGGTAGTTAAATTCGGCAGAGACATATTTGGAAAAATCGTCGCCCAGAAAAATACCCGCGGCGAAGCGGTTGCGAATGCCCGCCTCCGCCGTTCCTGACGCCGAATAAATGCTGCCATCGCGGTACAAGCCGTAACCGACGTCGGCTCCAATCTCGTACTGCTCCTGGCCGAAGGCGGCGGCTGCGAAAAGGATCAGGACCGTGCATTTCATCTTCATCAAGATGCCTCGCGAAACTACTTTGTTCCGGCGTGGCCAAAAAACCGGATGCGAATTACGTAATGGCGGCCTTCATCACCCAGAAACTGGAGAAACTGAGGCACGCCGGTGACATTGTTCACCGCGGTCGGATTGGATTGATTGGTGAGGTTGTCCACGCCGACGCGCACCGCGAACCGGTAGCCACGGAAGGTGACCATGCGCTCGATCGCGATGTTCAGATCGAAATTCAAAGGATAGCGATAGGAATCCACCGCGCCGACCGCCGGCCCGCTCGCCTCCCGCACCGAGAAGGGAAACCCCGTGCGCATGTCGGTCAGAGCCGATACGGCCCAATTCTTCCAGGGCAGCGGCAAGTAGGTCCACCCCAGAAACCGGTGGGGAGCGTCCCACGGCAACGGCACCAGGCCTGGAAGCACCTGCAGCGGCTGAGCGGAATTGGGATCGACCACGGCGTTGGAAAGCGCTCGCGACCAGGTGTAAGACACCATCCATTCGTACTGTCCGGACAGAGTCTCCCGCGCCGAGATCTGGACGGAGTCATAATCGTCGCGGCGCAGATTCGTGAGCTGGTAGAGTCCGCCCGTGGTCCCGTTCGGCAGGGGCAACAGGGATGGCGGAGCGTTAGGTTCGAGCGTATTCAGAAAAACGAAGCCATCGGTCCCGCGCCGCCGCAGGTATTTCGCGGTGAGATACACATGCTCCAACACTTGCTGATCCGCGCCGAACGTCCAGTTGTCCGCCCGGGGCAGGACCAGTCCGCTATGCGGGACCGTGAAGGTGGTCGGAGTGGGTGGGCCGGCAGCCGTTCCGTCGGGATTGAATTGGGTGGTGAGCGCGGTCTGGTCCAGCGGGAGGCCGAGCATGTTCAACGTCACCGCGTCGTGCGTGATCGCGTATCCGCCCGCGATCCTGGTGCGGCCGGACCGGAACGGCGACCACGCCGCGGACAGGCGCGGCGACCACACGGCATCGCCGACTGCCCGGTCCCAATCCTGGCGGGCCCCCAGGTTCAATTGAACGCCTTGGGACAGGCGCCAGGTATCGAGCACGTAGGCGGCCTGCGTTGTATCGGTGACCTGGAAAGTAGCCGGCGAGGGAAAAAGCGTTTCTGAAATCAGAGTGCCGGCGGTACCAAAAACCTCATAGCCGGTCCGGCGGAAATCGCCGTTGTAGTGCAGCCAATCGACGTCCGTGCCCACCTCGATTTGATGCGCGCCGACGAACTGGAATTTCGGCAGATAAGCGTGCACCAGGCCCTGATCCCGCGCCGCGCCCTGCGAGGAATTCACAAAATAATTGCCGCTGTTGCCTAGCGGCGCAATCATGTAGAGGCTCCCGCCTTGCGGCGTATTGGTGGCGGAGAAGTCGGTATGGGCGTAACCGAACTCCACCAGCGTGCCATGGCCGAAGTAATGCTGGTCCTTGATGCTTCCCATGTATTGGCGCGTCCGCACCGTGGACGTCGTGGGCACGGGGTTGAGCGGACCGAGCCCGATCCGGCCCTCGTTATCGAGATTCACCAGAAAGTCGGCAAACAGGATGTTGGAAGGCGTCAAATTCACCTGGGTGTGCAGCAGGTTGCTGCCCGCCCATCCGCTGCGCGTGTCCTGGCCGCTCGGCAGTCCGGTGACGATGGCCTGGTTGTACTCCGAATCGAAGGTGTCTGAAAACCAGGCTCGCCCGCGCACGATGGGGCCGGAAAGTCCGAAGCGCGGATACCAGTTCGCCAGGTGCAGACCCTGCTGGAAACTGAGTCCCGGAATGAAGTCTGTCGCTGTGTAGTGGAACGCGTCGGTGCCATTCTGGGTCGCGATGGCCAGCACGCCGGCCGACCCTTTACCGAACTCCGGCGAATACCGGCCCGAGTCGAGATTCACGTCGCGGATTCCTTCCACCGCGAGCAGCGTCTGAAAGTTGCCCGAAATGGGGTTGGTAATGTCGAAGCCGTTGAGGAGGTAGTTGAGCTGGTTTTCCTGGGATCCATTCACGTGCAAGGCGCCGGTGGCGTCTTCCACCACTCCCGGCATGAGCGCAAACGAGTTTCGCAGGCTGTGGCTGTTGGCGTAGGGCATGTCGTTCACCTCGGTGCCGCTCAGGTGTTCTTGGTTTTGCGCCTGGCCGACGTCGAGCGGCGAGGTCTCGGCGTTGACGTTTTCGGACTGGAACACTTCGCGCACGCTGTTGATCGCCAACGTGAGCTCCTCGGCGCCTTCGATGTGGACGGCGCGGTCCTTCAACGCGTAGTAGCCTTGGCGCTCCACGCTGACGACATAGTCGCCCGGAGCAGGCAGCGCGAGCGTGAATCCGCCATCGGGGTCGGTTTGCGTTTCCCCTGACGCCGCGGTCCCGGAACCTGCCGGCCGCACGCTCACGCGGGCGCCGCGAACAGGCGCTTCGTTTTCATCCACGACGCGGCCGTGGAACACAACCGCGGCCGCACCAAGCGGAAGACCACTCAGAGCGGCGAGGAGGGCCAGGCGCAGCAGCAGCCTACGCGTCGATGCGCGACTTTTACTTCTTGACGGCAACAGGCACCAACCACCGGCAGATTAACTCCATTGGACGCGCGTGGAGGCTTTTGATTTACACTAGAGTAAACTGGTTTGTTTTTTCTTCTGAATCTAATCGTACCTACGGAACAGGCTTGACTGAGCGCGAACAGCTGCCGGAATCGCGCCAGGAACGGCTGCGTCAAGTGTTGGATCATGCCGGGCATCTGCTTCCGAAGCAAGGTCCGATCGGGGTCTTCGTCCACCATAACACCTTGCATGCGTTTGAGCACCTGCCATTTGAGCAGGCCGTGCTGGAAGCCTGGCAACTGTTTGGCGCCGAACCCTACATGAGTGAAGCGGCCTACCGGGCCGAACTCGCGCGCGGACGCATTCATCTGGAAGATATCGACGCAGTGCTGGCGGGCGAGCCTGCCGCCATGGTCTTTCCGCGTCTCAGCCGGCACTCGCTCCGGCGCGCCATGATGACGCCGGGTGTCCGCGAGTTTGATGCCGCCACCATCTTGTGGCGGGCCGAGCAGGGCGACTTGGCTAAAGATTTCCGCTCGGCGGCTCTACGCGCCTTGTTCGACGCTTGCCTTGCCCGGTCCGTCGCGCACGAAGAAGAACCTGTTTCGCCGAATCCGGTGAATGAGATCATCCATCCCTGGCTGATCCGGCTGTGCTCGGTGTTCCTCGACCAGGGAACGGCTTACTGGCCGATGCCGCATCGCGAGCGAGGCTTCTACGTGGGAGTCCGGACCTTACTCGCTCAGCCGGGCGGCGTGTTTCCCCGATTTCTGGAGGGTTTGGACGAAGAGTTCCAGAGGCAAGAGCGGCTGGGATTTTCAGCGGCCGACGCAGTCCTGGACTATCTCGACTCCGCGCAGGTCCAAGAAGCGGACTGGAAAAGCGTCCTTCAAGCCGAGCTTTTGGCGTTACCTGGTTGGGCGGGGCTGATGTGCCGGATGGAGGAGGAGCCGGCCCTCGCCGTGCACGAACCTGTGCCTGCCCGGCTGGTGGACTTCCTTGCGATACGCCTCACCATGGCCCGCGTGGCGGCCAGCCGTGGCGCCGATGAGCTGATCCCGCAAGAGAGTCCCTTGAAGACGCAGGAAAAACGGCGCCTGAGCCGCGCCGCGCGCATCTATGACGCAGCCCGCGTGGTATCGCTCTCCTCTGAGGAGGTCGAGCGCCTGTCAGACGACGAGTGGTCTGCATTCGTGAGAGAGGTGCGGGCCTGCAATGGACTGGAGCGCCGGCGCGTCTTCCAGCTGGCTTACGAACGCCGGCACGAACACGAGATTCTGAGCGGATTGGCGAGCCATCGCCAGTATAGGGGGTTGACCGAGGCGAAAGCCAGGCCGGCGGCGCAGGTCTTTTTCTGCATTGACGAGCGCGAGGAATCGATGCGGCGGGCGCTCGAAGAAGTAGACCCGGACGTTGAGACGCTGAGCGCAGCCGGGTTCTTCGGCGTGGCCGTGAATTACAAGGGGATTGACGACCCTCACGGAGCTGCGCTTTCTCCGGTCGTAGTGAAACCGCAGCACGCAGTCTTGGAGCGACCGAAGGCGGAGGATAGCTCCTTACTGCAGACACGGCGGCTTCGTAGACGCCTGCTGGGAGAGTTGATGCGGCAATCGTTCCTCTCATCCAGGACGCTGGTGCGCGGATGGCTGTCCACCAGCGCGCTCGGGTTGCTTTCCGCCGTCCCCTTGATTGGCCATCTGCTCGCGCCACGGCGCTACGCCCAACTGCGCGAGTGGCTGAACAAGGCATTTCTCCCGGAGCCGCGCACGGAACTGACGCTGATGCGCCACACCGCGCAATCGCAGGGCGCCATGACCGGTCTGTTGACGGGATTCGCCGCCGGGGAAAAAGCAGACAGAGTGGCCAGTGTTCTGGCCCCCGCCGGACTGACGCATGGGTTCGCGCGTTTCGTCGTAGTCCTGGGCCATGGATCCACCAGTCTGAATAACCCGCACGAGTCGGCTCACGATTGCGGAGCCTGCGGCGGACGACGCGGCGGCCCCAACGCGCGCCTCTTCGCGGCCATGGCGAACCGCCCGGAGGTACGGGAACTGGTGCGCGAACGCGGCATCGACATTCCCGCCGATACGTGGTTCGTTGGAGGCTATCACGACACCTGTAACGATGCTGTGGAACTCTACGACCTGGACGCGCTGCCCGCCACGCACCAAGCCGGCCTGGACCGCATTCGCGAGTCGCTCAATCAGGCGAAGGCGCGCAATGCGCAGGAACGCACCCGGCGGTTCGAGTCCTGCCCTCCGCATATTTCCCCCGGCGAAGCGTTGCGGCACGTGGAGGAACGCAGCGAGCACCTGGCCCAGCCGAGGCCCGAGTACGGACATTGCACGAATGCGGTTTGCATCGTGGGGCGGCGCAGCCTGACGCGCGGGCTGTTTCTGGACCGGCGCGCATTTCTCTCTTCCTACGATGCCGGTCAGGACCCGGACGACCGCAAGCTGGCGGCGGTGCTCGCCGGAGTCGTTCCCGTGTGCGCCGGAATCAGTCTGGAATATTACTTCTCTTTCGTCGACAACGACCGCTATGGCTGCGGCACAAAACTGCCTCACAACGTAACCGGCCTGGTGGGCGTCATGGATGGGCATGCCAGCGACCTAAGAACGGGCCTGCCCTGGCAAATGGTCGAGATCCATGAGCCGGTTCGCATGCTCTTTGTCATCGAGACGTCGCCCGACCGCTTGCGGAAAGTGGTGAACGCGAGCGAACCGCTCCAAAAGCTGGTCGAAAACAGATGGATTCGCGTGGCCACGATCGATCCGGTAACGGGCGTCGTTCATATTCGCAGGAACGGCAGCTTTGAGGAGTTCGATGGGCCGCCCGAGCGGCTTCCGGTTGCCCTCACTTCCGTCGAATGGTACGGCGGCAAGATCGAACATCTCCCCATGGCCTGGATTCAGACCGGAGCAGGAGGCAGATAGACTTGGCCTTTTCGCAAATTGCGCTGGTGTTTGCCGTGGCGGCGCCCGGTGCGGTTTTCGTCGTGCTGGCGCTGTGGTGGCTCGCGGGAGGGGCTCCGTCCGAACGCGTGCTTTCCCGGATCACCGGCGGTACCTTCTCTGCCGCCTTGTTCGCCGTGGCCCTGATCGTATGGCAGATCCATTCCACCAGCGCCGTGAGGGTCGCGTTCGGGAACTGGTTTGCCGTGCATGATTACCATTTCCCGCTGGTGCTCCTGGCGGACCGTCTCTCGCTTCCCTTCCTCGTCCTGACCCTGGTGTTGTCGGGGTTGATCGGACAGTTTTCCGCCACGTACCTGCATCGCGAGCGCGGTTTTCTGCGCTTCTTCCTGTTGCTGCATCTTTTCGCGTTCGGATCCTTGCTGGCGTTCGCAGCGGGCTCTTTTGACCTGCTGGTGGCCGGATGGGAGATCGTGGGTATCACCTCGGTGTTGCTGATCGCTTTCTTTCAACAGCGAACGGCGCCCGTTGAAAACGGTCTGCGCGTGTTCGCGGTGTACCGGGCCTGCGACATCGGATTGCTGTTGGCCGTGTTCGCCATGCATCATTGGGCGGGGACCGCATCGTTTGCCGGCGGTCTTCCCCTGTTGACGCCGGCGCAAACGACGATCGTTTGCCTGCTTCTCCTCCTGGCGGCTGCCGGCAAGGGGGCGCAGGTTCCCTTCTCGGGATGGCTGCCGCGCGCGATGGAGGGACCCACGCCATCCAGCGCAATATTCTATGGCGCGATCTCCATTCACGCCGGCGCCTACCTGTTGCTCCGGGTGGAACCGATGCTGGTCCAGTCGCGGTGGGCCTCCGCTTTAGTGATCCTGACGGGCTTGATCACCGCGGTACACGGAACCATCGTCGGCCGCGCCGCCGCCGACGCGAAAACTTCGCTGGCCTACGCCTCGCTCACGCAGGTGGGCGTGGTGTTCGTGGAGATTGGGATGGGCTGGAAATGGATGGCCGTCGCTCACATCCTGGGACACGCCACGCTCCGCACGCTGCAGTTCCTGCGTGCGCCATCCATGCTGCACGACTATCACGCGATGCACTCGGCGATCGGCGGCGAGCTTTCACCGGCTGGCAAGCGCCTGGAGGATCTGCTTCCCCAACGCTTTCAACTGTGGCTCTATCGCTGGGCCCTGGACCGCGGTCATCTGGACACGGTTCTAGACCTCTGCGTGATTTATCCCTTGATTCGGCTGTCTAACCTGTTTGCCAAGCTGGACCGCCTGGGACTGGACCAATCGGCGAGCCGGCCGGAGAAAGTGCTCCTTTCGGTGGGGAGCACCGCGCGCCCGGGAGGCGGCGGATGACCGGCGTGAGTCTCAGCGCAATCGCGATCGGCATCCCCTGGGCCGCTACAATTCTGACCGCAGCGGCAAAGCGGCAGGCACGCGCGATCGGCTTTGTCGCGGCGTTGCTATCCGCACTGGCGAGCGCTCTGCTGTTGCATGAAGCGCCTGCGGGCCAAACGCTGGGCCCTGCCCTGATGGTTCTTTATTCGTGCCTCGCGGCGATCGCCATGCTGGTGCTCCCACGGCGCGACAGCGACTGGAGCAATATCGCGGGAATGCTCTTCATCCTGGGTTTCACGCTGCTGGCTTACTCGACGCGGAACCTGCTCGTTTTCCTGGCCGCATGGATTTTGACCACCGCGCCCTTTTTCCTGGAGCGCCTGTTCGGCGCGCGTAGCTGGCGCCCGCGCCTGGGCCTGCTGCTTTCCAGCGCCGCGCTGGCGCTCGCCATTTTGCTGCTCGCGGCCAAGGGCCAGTCGATGTCGCTCGATCAACTCGTGGGCCGGAGCCCCGGCGGGATGGCGGTCTTTGGGCTGCTGGTATTGGCAGTGATTTTCCGCAAGGGCATTTGCCCGGCGCATGCGTGGGTAGCGGACGCAGCCGAGGGCGGTCCCGTGGTTCCCGCGGCCCTCTTGCTGAACGGCCACCTGGGGGCGCTGCTGGTGGCCAAGCTGATTGTGCCGCTGTTTCCTTTCGCCACTCGCGATCTGTTTCCTTTACTCTCCTATCTCGCGCTGGTTACCGCGCTATACGTCGCCATTCGGGCGCTGACCGAGAATTCCCCGCGCCGGCTGCTTGCATTCCTTGCCCTCAGCCAGTCGGCTTGCATTCTGGCCGGGTTGGAGAGCCGCACTGAAGAGGGAATGACGGGGGCGTTTGTGCACTGGTTCGTCGTCACGGTATCGACCATGGGCCTCTTTGGGATTTTGCGGCTGCTGGAGGTTCGTTTCGGCGAAAATCTGACGGCCAGCCGTCACCTGGGCCTGGCGGAGCATGCGCCGCGCCTGGCGGTGTTTTTCGTTATTTTCGGGCTTGCGCTGGTAGGCTTGCCGGGCACGTTGAGCTTCTGTTCCCAAGATCTGTTGATCCACGGAACGCTGATGTCGCACCCGCTGACCGGCCTGTTGCTGCCCATCGCCATCGCGATGAATGCAGTCAGCATCTTCCGTCTTTTCGCGCGGCTTTTTCTGGGCAAGCGGCGAACAGGCTTCACCGTGATGGCCGATGCCCTGCCCCGCGAACGCTGGATCCTGGCCGCGGCGATTTTGTTCGTGGTGTTCGGAGGCTTGTTCCCGAACGCGATTGTCGCGCTGAGTCCCATGCGGATTCAGCCGGCCGAGCAGGTTCCCGAAATTCACGCTGGCGCCGCACAAATCGACCGCGAGACGGCCGCCGGTATTAGAATCAAGTCCATGACCAAAGAAGAGGTTATTCTCGCCAACCGCCAGCACCTGTTTCCGAGCGTCTTTCATTACTACCAGGACCCGCTGGTGGTCTCGCATGCCAAGGATCAATACGTCTGGGACGCGGACGGCAATCAATATCTGGATTTCTTCGGCGGCATCGTGACCATCAGCGTCGGCCACTGCAATGCGGAGGTAAACCAGAAGCTTCACGCGCAGATGGACCGTTTGCAGCACGTATCCACGGTGTTCGCCAACGAGCCACAAGCCGCGCTGGCCAAGAAACTGGCGCAGATCACGCCGGGCGGGAAGCTCACCAAATCGTTCTTCACCAACAGCGGCACGGAGGCCAACGAAACGGCGATCCTGACCGCGCGTTGTTACACCGGGTCCACCGAGATTGTGGCGTTGCGCCACTCCTATCACGGCCGGTCCTCCCTGGCGATGGGTCTGACGGCGCAATCCACGTGGCGGCTGGGCCCGGTGACGCAGGCCGGGATCGTGCACGCGGCGAACGCTTATTGCTACCGCTGCCCTTACGGGCTGACGTATCCTTCGTGCAAAGTGCAGTGCGCGCGCGACGTCGAGGACGTGATTCGCACTACCACCTCCGGACGGATCGCGGGGTTCATTGCGGAACCCATCCAGGGCGTTGGCGGGTTCGTTACGCCTCCCCAGGAGTACTTCTCGATCGTGACCGATATCGTCAGGAAATACGGCGGCGTTTTCATCAGCGACGAGGTGCAGACCGCATGGGGACGCACCGGCGGCAAGTGGTTCGGCATTGAGCAGTGGGGCGTCCAGCCGGACATTATGACCAGCGCCAAGGGGCTGGGCAACGGCACGCCCATCGGACTGACGATCGCGCGGCCGGAAGTGGCGGACGCACTGGAAGGCGCGACCATTTCGACTTTTGGAGGCAATCCCATCGCCGCCACCGCCGCCAAAGCCGTGATCGACTTCATCGAGGACCATAAGCTGTCGATCAACGCGGCCGAAGTCGGCGCGCACCTCCGCGACGGTCTGGAAAAACTCAAGGCCAAGCATGCCATGATCGGGGATGTGCGCGGCATGGGCCTGATGCAGGCGCTGGAGCTGGTGGAGGACCGCGAGAGCAAGACGCCCGCGCCGGCGCAGACCGCGGCGGTGATGGAAGCGGCGCGGGAAAACCGCCTGCTGGTCGGCAAGGGAGGGTTCTACGGCAACGTGCTGCGCATTTCCCCGCCCTTGAATATCGCCAAAACGGACGTCGACGAATTTCTCCGCCTGCTGGACGCGAGCTTCGTGCGCGCGCAGGCGCTGGCCGCGGTGTAGCGCAGCAGGAGGCATCATGGACGAACGAGCTTTTTATAAAGAATCGCAAACCACCAAACCGGCCTCGTTGAATTGCCCCTTCTGCCGGGCCTTGGAGACCTACGAACTGCGCTGGCTGGTCCGCAAGAAAGTGGACCGCCTTCCGGGTCACGCCGATGAAAGGGACCGCGCCAAGTTCCAGAAAGCCGCCAGCTATATGGTCCTGCTGGACGACAAGGTGATGTGCAAGAACATGCGCTGCCGGAAGCGTTTTGACGTATCCGGCATCAAGACTACAGCTTTTCTATAGCCCGATTTTTCTGCAGCGCTACTTGGCCGCTCCGCCGAAAGTAATGCTGGAGTCGGCGCCGAATTTACGGTATTGGTCGTAATCCACATCGTTCTTGACCAGGGATTTGCCTTCGCGCGAGCGCAATTCAAATGTCAGCGGCAGCAGGTAATCCGCGTCTCCGATCCGCGTGTACTCATAGTCCAGCGCCAGGCTCACATCCTGCACCGGAAAATCCGGCGGAACGCCGTCCGCGTGCAGCGTGATGCGATGCACATAGTGTTTGCGCTCGTCGATGAACACCAGTCCGTGATAGGCCGCCACCAGGTCGATGTGATCGTTGGGCATGACAATGTGGTAGTCGGACTTGTCCTTGGCGACGCGGTAGGAGTAAACGTGCATCCGCCGCCCTCGCAGCGTGAACCATCCCTGCCAGGAAAATTCGGCCTCGGTTTCCGGCGCGAAGATGCCCTTCATGACGGAACCGAACTCCCCCGAAGAAGTCGCGCCGCCTAGTTGGTTATGGCCCAGATGCGATGGCTCGCCGTTTACCTCGATCACCTTATAGTCTTCCTTGTGCTCGAAGTAGGTAAGGCGCTCCACGATGATGTCGATGGGCCGCCAGTTCTCCTGGCCGGTGAAGTCGCCGAAGCGCCGGGTGGTTTGAATACAGATGAAGTTCGGCAGATTCTCCTCGTGGTGCCGTGCGTAATCGGCGGCGTCGGCCCAGACGCGTTTCTGTTCCCCGGCATCCGGCGGAGTTTGGCCCAACGCCGCCGTCAGTCCCATCAGAGAGGTCGCCAAAAGCACCGCGCGCAACATACACTGACCCCAAGATGACTATAGAGATTCGAACCCTGACAGCGCAAGATGCCGGAGCGTTCTGGCAACTTCGCGTGGAGGCGCTCGAACAGCAGCCGGAGGCGTTCGCGTCTTCTGCCGAAGAACATCGCGCTGCCCCGATGGAGAGCTTCGTGTCGCGGCTGCGCGCGTCTCAGGAAGACAACTACATCCTCGGCGCGTTCGCGAGCGGCACTTTGGTGGGGACCACCGGTTTCGCCCGCGAGCGCCGCCTGAAGACCGGCCACAAGGCGGTGATCTGGGGCGTGTATGTCACCAGCGCTTGGCGCGGGCAAGGGGTCGGTCGCGCGTTACTCACCGAAGTTCTGCGCCGCGCGCGAACTCTCGCGGGCCTGGAACAAATCCGGCTCACCGTGGGACACACTCAGACCGCCGCTCAGCGGCTGTATGCGTCGCTGGGTTTCGAGGTCTTCGGCTACGAGCAGCACGCATTGAAGGTCGGCGAAGTTTATGTCCATGAGAGTCACATGGTTTGCAGGCTCCAGCCCACGTCCCCGGAACAAAGGAAACAGTAGCTTGGGAAAATTTTGCCAGACCAGAAATTATTGCTAGGTCAGAGGTTAGTCATCGAGTACTTCGTACTACGGGTCCTAAGATGAACGTTTCTCAACAGTTAGTACTTTCAACCCGGTACTCCGAACCGGGTTGGCCCCCAAACTGCCATTCCGCTCAGAGCGAGCTTTTACTGAGGAGCCACGATGACACGAGAAGAATTCGGCAGCGCCTACAGCAGAGGCTATAACATGACGGTGCGTTTCCTGGTGTCGCGCGGTCTTTCGTTCGACAGCGCGCAGGAGACCGCCCAAGCCGCCTGGGCCAAAGGTTGGGAACGTCTGGGCCAACTGCGCGATTCCAGCATGGTGCTGACCTGGATGAACAGCATTGCCTTGAATATTCACCGGAGCTGTGTACGGCGGGAACCGTACCTGCAATCCCTGCCGGAACTCCCGACTCCCCCGAAAGTAAATCTGGCGGCGATCGACGTTCGCCGTATCCTCAAGACCTGCAAGAAGAACGATCGCATGGTGCTGCAACGGCACTACCTGGAAGGCTACAAGGTCCAGGAAATCGCACGGGCGCATGGCTGGAGCGACACTGCGGTTCGCATCCGGCTGCTCCGCGCACGACGCGCAGTGAATAAGCGTTTGCGCGCCGTAGCTTAAGTTCCAAAATCTCTCCCTCCACTTATACGCTCGAAGTGTAACTGATCTTACTTACAAACTCGCCAAATAATATTTTTTGCAATTCTAGCGCAATCTGATTTACCATAGTGGGTCATACCGGACACCAAGCAGGATAGAAAACTGGATGCCCCAGATCTTCCACCGCAGCACGAACAGTCTAGCCAAAATCAGCATCGTAGTAGGCGTAATGGGAGTCGGCGCACTCATCACTTTCGCTTACACGATGGACCGCGGAAGGTACATCACCGACGTTCACGTGGTCAAGCCCCAGCCGGTACCCTTCAGCCACAAGCACCACGTCAGCGACGACGGCATCGATTGCCGCTACTGCCATACCTCGGTGGAGACGTCGTCGTTCGCGGGGATTCCGGCCACCGAAATCTGCATGAGCTGCCATTCGCAGCTTTGGACGAACGCGGAGATGCTGGAGCCGGTGCGCGCCAGTTACCGCAGCGGCGAGTCCTTGCAATGGACTCGCGTGCACCAACTGCCCGAGTTCGTATACTTCAACCACAGCATTCACATCAATAAGGGCATCGGCTGCTCCACCTGCCATGGACGCGTCGACCAGATGCCGCTTATGTACAAGGAGAACACCCTGTACATGAACTGGTGCATCAACTGCCACCGCAATCCGGAAAAGTACGTTCGGCCTCGCGACCAGGTGTTCAACATGGCGTATGAGGCGCCCTCCAATCAGGAAGAACTAGGCACCCAGCTGGTTCAGGAGTACCACATTCAAAGTTTGACCGACTGTTACACTTGCCACCGATGAACGATAAACCCGCTCTTGACCTAAACAAGATTCGGGCTCGGCTGGAATCAGCCCAGGGACCCCTTTACTGGAAGAGCCTGGATGAGCTGGCCGAGACCAAAGAATTCCAGACCTTTGTCGAAGACGAGTTCCCCGACCGGACTCCGAACTGGCTGGACCCGGCTCACCGCCGCAGTTTTCTCAAACTCATGGGCGCTTCGCTGGCCTTCGCCGGCGTGACGGCCTGCACCAAAATACCGGATCAAAAGATCGTCCCTTACGTACGCCAGCCGGAAGAGTTCATCCCCGGGATACCGCTTTACTTCGCGACGGCAATGCAATTTGCGGGGTCGGCGACGGGGCTGATCGTGACCAGCCATCTGGGCCGGCCGACCAAGGTGGAGGGCAATCCGGACCATCCGGCCAGCGTCGGCGCCTCCGACTATTTCCAGCAGGCCTCGCTGCTGACGATGTACGATCCGGACCGCGGTCAGACGCCGGTCAAGACCGGGCTGATCAGCTCCTGGACGGCGTTTCAGGGCGAACTCACCGGACAGCGCAATCGGGCGCTGACGAACAAGGGCGCCGGGGTGCGCATTCTCACCGAGACCATTACCTCGCCCACGCTCACGGCATTGATCAACGGCGTGCTGAAGGAGATGCCCGAGGCGAAGTGGCATCAATACGAAGCCTGCGGCCGGAACAACCGGCATGCCGGCGCGGTGCTGGCGTTCGGCCGGCCGGTGAACGCCGTGTACCATCTGGATCAGGCGGACGTGATCGTATCGCTGGACGCGGATTTTCTCTCCTGCGGTCCCGACAGCCTGCGCCTGGCGCGCCAGTTCGCCGACAAGCGCCGCGTGCTGACCAACGTCACCCACACCAACCCGCCGAAAGAGGATTTGCAGGAAGGCTATCAGGCCGGTCCCATCCCTCCCCGCGATACGCAATCGGCCTCCTACGCGGATCAGAACCGCGGTCCGGTGCATCTGCCGCCGCCGGTGCAGGCCATCGGGAAGCCAGCCGCGGAAACCGTGCAAAACCGGCTCTACGTCGTGGAACCCAGCCCTTCGCCTACGGCCAGCATGGCCGATCACCATTTCGTGCTGCGCGCCAGCGAAATCGAAACCTGGACCTGGGATCTGGCGGCTGCGCTGGGACTGAACGCGCAATCGAGCAACAAGTACAAGGAAGTGGCGGCGATCGCTCGCGACTTGAAAGCGCACATGGGCGCGGCCGTGGTGATCGCAGGCGATCACCAGCCGCCGGCCGTGCACGCCCTGGCGCATGCCATCAACGAGGCGTTGGGCGCCGTCGGCAAGACCGTCACGTATACCGAACCGATCGAAGGCAATCCCGTCGACCAGATGGAGTCGCTGCGTGCGCTGGTGGCCGACATGAAGGCCGGCAAGGTAGACACGTTGCTGATTTTGGGCGGCAACCCGGTCTACAGCGCGCCCGCGGATGTGGATTTCGCCGGAGCGCTGCGCAACGTCGCTTGGAAAGCCTACCTGGGATTATATTTCGATGAGACCGCGTCGCAGTGCGTATGGCACATCCCCGAGGCGCATTATCTGGAATCCTGGGGCGACGTCCGGACCTTCGACGGAACCGTCAGTTTCATCCAGCCGCTGATCGCTCCGCTCTACGGCGGCGAGACCGCGCTCGAGATGGTCGCGACTTTGGCCGGCCAGCCCGACAAGACGGACCACGATCTGGTGCAGGACTACTGGAGAGCACAATCCAAGGCGGCGAACTTCGACATTTTCTGGCAGAAGGGCTTGCACGACGGAGTCATTCCCAACACCGCACTCGCGGCCATCCCGGTCACGGCCAAGATGCCGCCGCCTACCCAGACACAGGCGGCGCAAGGACTCGAAATCATGTTCCGTCCCGATCCGACCATCTGGGACGGGGCGTTCTCCAATAACGGCTGGCTCCAGGAATGCCCCAAACCGCAAAACAAGATGACCTGGGACAACGCGGTTTGGATCAGTCCCAGCCTGTCGCAGAAGCTCAATGTCAATGTGGGCGACATGGTGGAGATGAAATACCAGGGGCGGACGGTCACGGGCCCGGTCTGGATCATGCCCGGCCATGCTCCGGACTCCGCCACGGTGCACTTCGGCTATGGCCGCACGCGCGTGGGCCAGGTTGGCAACGGAATCGGCTTCAACGCGTACCTGCTGCGCACGTCCGCTGCGCCGGGTGGAGGCCCCGGCCTGGAACTTCGCAAGACCGGCGAAAGCTATACCTTCGCCACCACGCAGCATACGCAGACCATGGAAGAGACCGAGCCGGTGCGGGTCACGACGCTGGATGCGTATAAGAAGGACCCTCAGTTCGCCGAGGTCAGCGAACAGGACAAGCCGCTGCCCGGTTATCTCACCTTGTATCCGAATTACCGGTATGAAGGCTACAAGTGGGGCATGACGATCGACCTGAACGCGTGCAACGGCTGCGGCGCCTGCGTAATCGCCTGCCAGGCGGAGAATAACATCGCCGTGGTCGGCAAGCTGGAAGTGGCGCGCGGACGTCACATGCACTGGATCCGCATCGACCGCTATTTCAAGGGCAATTGGGACAACCCGGAGCTGTACTACCAGCCCGTCAACTGCATGCAGTGCGAGAATGCTCCCTGCGAGCTGGTTTGCCCGGTGGGCGCTACAACTCATAGCGCGGACGGGCTGAATCAGATGATCTACAACCGCTGCGTCGGCACGCGCTATTGCTCCAACAACTGTCCCTACAAAGTGCGGCGCTTCAACTTCCTGCTCTATTCGGACTGGGACACACAAAGCCTGTATGGATTGCGCAACCCCAACGTCACGGTGCGAAGCCGCGGCGTGATGGAGAAATGCACGTACTGCATCCAGCGCCTCAGCGTGGCCAAGATCGACAGCGAGAAACAGAACCGGCGGATCGCCGACGGCGAAGTGACTCCCGCCTGCGCCCAGGCCTGTCCGGCGCAAGCCATCGTTTTCGGGGACATCAACGATCCCAAGAGCCGCGTGGCGCAGTTGAAGGCACAGGCCCGCAACTACAGTTTGCTGGAAGACTTGAACGTGCGGCCTAGAACCACCTACCTGGGCCGTTTGCGAAACCCGAACCCGGAGATCGGTAATGCCTAGCAGCTTGAAGAACGACGAATTAGAGCAAATCGCGATCGATCCAGGCCCGGATAAAATCATCGCCCCGGGGTACCAGTACAGCAGCGTCACCGACAAGATCGCCAACGTCGTACTGAAGCCGATCCAGACCACGCCGCTGGCGTGGTGGGTCACCCTGGCGATCGCCTTCGTAGCCATGCAGGGCTTGCTGGCCGGCGCTTTCTGGCTGTTTTATAAAGGCGTCGGCGTATGGGGCATTGTTATCCCGGTGGCGTGGGGCTTCGCCATCGTGAACTTCGTGTGGTGGATCGGTATCGGCCACGCCGGGACGCTGATCTCCGCGATTCTGCTGCTGCTCAAACAAGACTGGCGCACCTCCATCAACCGCTTTTCCGAAGCCATGACGCTGTTCGCCGTGGCACAGGCCGGCATGTTCCCGGTCCTGCACATGGGACGTCCCTGGCTGGCGTATTGGCTGCTGCCCTACCCCAGTTCGATGTGGTTGTGGCCGCAACCGCGCAGCCCGTTGGTCTGGGACGTGTTCGCGGTTTCGACCTACCTGACGATCTCTCTGGTCTTCTGGTTCGTGGGTTTAATCCCGGATCTGGCTACGATGCGCGATCGCGCCAAGGGGCAGTGGCAAAAGGTGCTGTTCGGCCTGCTCGGCATGGGCTGGCGCGGTTCGGCGAAACATTGGGCGCGCTATCAAATGGCCTACCTGCTGTTGGGAGGCCTGGCGACGCCCCTGGTGGTTTCGGTCCACACGGTGGTCAGCTTCGACTTCGCCATCAGCCTGCTGCCCGGCTGGCACACTACCATTTTCCCGCCTTACTTCGTCGCCGGCGCGATTTACTCCGGATTCGCGATGGTGGTCACGCTGGCGATTCCCACGCGCAAATGGTTCCACCTGGAAGACCTCATTACGATGCGGCACCTGGACTGCTGCGCCAAGCTCATGCTGGGCACGGGGCTGATTGTCGCCTACGGTTACATGATGGAAGCCTTCATGTCCTGGTACAGCGGCAATCCGCACGAAATGTTCATGTACCTGAACCGCTCCACGGGACCCTACCGCTATCTGTTCTGGATGTTGATTCTGTGCAACATCATCATCCCCCAGTCGCTGTGGTCGAAGAACGTGCGGCAGAATCTTCCGCGCCTGTTTTTCGTCTCCATCGTGGTAAACATCGGCATGTGGCTGGAACGGTTCGTGATTGTCATCATCAGTCTGCATCGCGACTTCCTGCCGTCCTCCTGGGGCATGTATTTCCCGACGCAATGGGATTGGGCGGTGCTGATCGGCACGCTCGGATTCTTCATCGTGTTGATGACCCTGTTCGTCCGGTTCCTGCCCTCCATCTCGATCTTTGAAGTGCGCGAAGTGCTGCACCACCTGGCACCCAATATTGTTGACGAAGGGCCTACCACCTCGCCGGTGGCGGGAGATTAGCGATGGGCGAAACATTCTGGGATAGACACGGTTTGCACGGGCTCATGGCCGAATTCGAGGAGCCGGAGCAATTGCTGGAGGCCGCGAATCGCGCTTACGCGGCCGGCTATCGCGACATGGATGCGTATACGCCCATGCCCATCGAAGGGCTGGCCGAAGCGATCGGCTTTCGCCGCAACTGGGTGTCAACGGCGGTACTGGCCGGCGGGTTGTGCGGCTGCATCGGCGGCTTTTCGCTGCTGTGGTGGATCACGGTAATCGCGTACCCGCTGAACGTCGCCGGGCGCCCGTTTGACAGCTGGCCGGCCTACATTCCCATCACATTCGAGTGTACGATCCTGCTGGCGGGGCTGACCTCGGCGATCGGAATGCTGGCGATGAACAAGCTTCCCCAGCCGTACCATCCGGTGTTCAACGTGGAGCGGTTCTGCCAGCACGCCTCCATTGACCGGTTCTTCCTGTGCATCGAGGCAACCGATCCGCAGTTCGATCGCGAGAAAACGAAAGCATTCCTGCAGGAAATGAGCGTAGAAGAGGTGGCCGAAGTTGAAAAATAAATTGTTGCTGGCCGCCGCCGCGCTTCCCCTGGTGGCCTTGACCGGCTGCCGGCAGGACATGCACATTGAACCCAAATACGATCCGCTGGTGGAAAGCGATTTCTTCTCCGACCACCGCTCGGCGCGCCCCATGGTGGAGGGCACCGTGGCGCGCGGCCACTTGCGTATCGACGAAGCGCGCTACACCGGCAAGATGGACGGCGAAGATGTCGACGAGTTTCCGATTCCCATCACCAAGGCCGATATTTTGCGCGGACAGGACCGCTTCAACATCTATTGCACACCGTGTCACAGCCGGATCGGCGACGGCGAAGGCATGATCGTTCAGCGCGGCTTTCGCCAGGCCGCTTCCTTTTACAGCGACAAGCTCATGAAAGCTCCGATAGGGCATTTCTTCGACGTCATCACGAACGGGTTTGGAGCCATGCCGAGCTACGCCTCGCGCATCGAGCCGGACGACCGCTGGCGCGTCGCGGCCTACATCCGCGCTCTGGAGTTGAGTGAGACGGCCAGCATCAACGATGTTCCACCCGATCAACGGGGGAACATGATCGTCGAGCCCGCTCCGCGCGAACTCACGCTACCCGGGCCGGCCGCCCGCCAAGGAGCCAATCGATGACGCCAAGCGAAACCTTGCAACCCGGGTTTGACCGCTGGCAGCGCACGACTCTCATCGTGGGCGTGGTTGCCCTGGCCGCCGCGCTGATCGGCCTGTTCACCGACAGCCAGCATTTCTGGCAATCCTATCTGTTCGCCTTCATTTTCTGGGCGGGCCTGACGCTGGGCTGCCTGGGAGTCTTTTTCCTGCACAACGTGGTGGGCGGTAACTGGGGCGTCGCCATCCGGCGACTGGTCGAGTCCGGCATGAAGAACCTGCCGCTCATGGCATTTTTCGCCATCCCGCTCTTCTTCGCCCTGAAGGTCCTCTACAAGTGGACCGACGCCGCCTATCGCGCCGAGCATTTCGCCACCGGCCATAAAGCCGGCTACATGAACGAGCCGTTCTTCATTGGACGAACGATCCTGTATTTCGCGCTCTGGTTCGGTCTCGGGTACCGCATCCTGAGCATGGCCAACGAGCACGAGCGCACCGGCGATCCGGCCCTGTTCAAGCGCATCAAAGCCGCCAGCGCACCCGCTCTGCTCATTTATGTACTTTCCACCACCTACGCCTTCATCGACTGGATCATGTCGCTGGAGCCGGACTGGTATTCCACCATCTACCCTTGGATGTTCACCGTGGGTCAGGTTGTGCTTACCATCGCGTTCCTGATTGCGGTGCTGGTCCTGCTCTCCAAGCGCGAACCTTTTTCCCATTTCCTGACGCCCCAGCACTATCACGACCTGGGAAACATGCTGCTGGCCTTCACCATGCTCTGGGCCTACATGTCGTTCTCGCAGTTCCTGATTATCTGGGCCGAAAATCTGCCGGATGAGATTCCCTGGTACGTGCGCCGCTTCAGTGGCGGATGGGGCTACGTGGCCTGGACCATCTCCATCTTCCATTTCTGCGTGCCCTTCTTCCTGCTGTTGATGCGCTTCATTAAGAAGAACCCCAGCCTGATCCAGAAGCTGGCCATCTGGATGATCCTGGTCCGCATTCTGGATGTATTCTGGATCGTAGAGCCGGCGTTCCGCCAGCAGGGACTCGTGGTCTACTGGACCGATATCGTCGCGCTCATCGGTATCGGAGGAATCTGGCTGAGCTTCTTCATTCGCAACCTGAAGTCCCGGCCCCTATTGGTAACTCAGGATCCCCGGGATACTTATTCGCTGGCAAAGGTGCACGCTCACTAACATGGAACACACGGTTCAACATAGTCCCAACGGCGCGGGCCATGAGCAAAGTGAAGTCAGTGTACGCCTGATCGTCGTCTCGCTGGCCTTTCTGGCCGTATTCACGTTCCTGGTCTGCGTGCTGGTGGTGGGTATCTTCAACTACCTGCATGCGGAATATCACACCGCGGAGGCTGAGCGATTGGCTCAGCCGGTGATTCCGCCGGAGCCACGCATCGAGGAACATCCGTACCTGCAGTTGCAGGACCTGCGCAAGCATGAAGACCACGTCCTGAACACCTACGCGTGGGTGGACAAGGACGCGGGCCTGGTACGCATTCCCGTGGATCGCGCCATCGACCTGCTCGCGCAAAAGGGCCTGCCTTCGCACAACTACCTGGATGATATTTTGGCGGGTAGAAAACCGCCCGTACCGAAGCCGCCCGCAGCAACAAAACCGCAAGGGAGCAATCAAGGAAGTACTCATGCGCAGTAAGAGAAGTTGGATTGCAGTATTGACGATCGCCGCCGCTTTTTCCGCCACCGCGGAAGCCCAGAAATATGGCGTGGGAGAAGGCTACAGCATTCAGCCCGCCGGCGTCCCGCCCATTATTCAGGGCATCAAAATCGATCAGAATCTCAACGCTCAGGTGCCGCTCGAATTAGCCTTCACCGACGACACTGGAAAAGCAGTGCACCTGGGACAATACTTCGGGCAAAAGCCCGTGGTCCTGGCGCTGGTGTATTACGACTGCCCGGGCCTGTGCGACCTGGTGCTGATGGGCCTCGAAGAGGCGATGCAGAAAAGCACCTTGACCCTGGGTAAAGATTTCCAGGTGGTCACGGTCAGCTTTAATCCGCAGGAAACCTGGCAGCTGGCCGCCGCCAAAAAGGCCAATTACATCGAGAAGTTGAAGAACCCCGCGGAAGGCAAGCAGTACTGGCATTTCCTGACCGGCCAGGACGACCAGATCGTCCCGCTGGCCAAGACCGTGGGATTCCACTACCGCTACGATCCGGCCACCAAGCTTTACGCCCACGCCAGCGGAATCATGGTGCTGACGCCGGAAGGCAAAGTGGCGCGCTATCTGTACGGCGTCCAGTACAACCCCCGCGATCTGCGCCTGGGACTGGTGGAAGCGGCGGACAACAAGATCGGTTCGCCCGTGGACGAGGTGCTGCTGTTCTGCTATCACTACGACCCGACCAAAGGCAAATACGGCCTGGTGATCTCCAACGTCCTCCGCGTGTTCGGCTCGGCGACCTTGTTTGCCCTGGTCGCATTTGTGTTTATCATGGTGCGGCGTGACAAGCGCCACGCTAATTCGGGGAGGCCCGCTTAGTCAATGGATTTTCCACTCTGGCCGGAAGCAGCATCCACGATGGCGAGCGATGTAGACCACCTCTACATTTATCTGGTGCTGGTCAGCGCGGTCATGACGCTGCTGATCTTCGCGACGATCTTCGTGTTCGCCGTCAAGTACCGCCGCCGCTCCAACGATGAAATTCCGGCCCCCATCCACGGTTCCTTGAAGCTGGAAATCACCTGGTCCATCATTCCGTTCCTGATCATGCTCACGTTCTTTTGGTGGGGCGCCAAGATCTTCTTCCTGAACGCCACACCGCCGCCCAACTCCATGGACGTGTACGTGGTGGGCAAGCAGTGGATGTGGAAAATCCAGTATCCCGGCGGTCAGCGCGAGATTAATGAGCTGCACGTCCCGGTGGGCCGGCCGGTCAAAATCACCCTGGCGTCGGAAGACGTGATCCATAGTTTCTTCATCCCCGCCTTCCGGATCAAGCACGATGTGGTGCCGGGCCGCTATGACACCATGTGGTTCACGGCCACCAAGCCCGGCCGCTATCACCTGTTCTGCGCCGAGTATTGCGGAACCGAGCACTCCGGCATGGTGGGATGGGTCACCGTCATGAGCCCCGCGGACTATGAGACCTGGCTGGCGGGCGGCGGCACCGGCGGAACGATGGCCCAGCAGGGCGAGCAGTTGTTCGAGCAGGCTGGATGCTCTTCCTGCCATCTCATGGACCGGCAAGGACGCGGTCCCAACCTGCGCGGCGTCTACGGCACGCAAGTGCAATTAACCGACGGAAGATCCGTCACCGTTGACGACGCCTACATTCGCGAGTCGATTCTCAACCCCAATGCCAAGATCATCGAAGGGTTCCGGCCCAACGTCATGCCCAACTTCCAGGGCCAAGTCAGCGAAGAACAAATTCTTCAGTTGATCGCCTACATTAAATCGCTGGCGATCACCGGAACAACGGTTGCGCCGGCTGGGACGCAACCGGCGGGCGATGCCCAGCCAAATGGCGGCAAACTATGAGTACTGCTTTAGAACAACCGCGGGCGCAAGAGAAGCCCAACTATTTGAACGCCGAGTACGGCTGGAAGTCGTGGCTGTTGACCACCGACCACAAACGCATTGCCGTACTCTACATCATCTCGATCTCGGCGATGTTCCTTCTGGGCGGCATTTTCGCCATGCTGATCCGCCTGGAGCTGCTCACGCCGCAGGGCGATCTGGTCAATTCCGACACCTATAACAAGTTCTTCACCATGCACGGAATCGTGATGGTGTTTTTCTTCCTGGTGCCTTCGATACCGGCGACGTTGGGAAATTTCCTGGTGCCCATGATGATCGGCGCCAAGGATCTGGCCTTTCCGAGAATTAACCTGCTGAGCTGGTACATCTACATCGTCGGCGCGGCGTTCGCCATTGCCGCCATCGCCATGGGCGGCGTGGACACCGGCTGGACTTTCTACACGCCCTTCAGCACCACCTATTCGAACACCTTCGTCATCACCGCCGCCGTGGGCGTATTCGTCGCCGGTTTTTCGTCGATCCTGACCGGGCTGAACTTTATCGTCACCGTGCATAAAATGCGCGCGCCCGGCATGACCTGGGGCCGCCTGCCGCTGTTCGTTTGGGCCAACTACGCCACCGCCCTGATCCAGGTGCTCGGCACGCCCGTGGTGGCCATCACCCTGGCGCTGGTCGGCCTGGAGCGCGCTTTCCACATCGGCATCTTCGATCCGGCCATCGGCGGCGATCCCATCCTGTTCCAGCACATGTTCTGGTTCTATTCGCACCCGGCCGTGTACATCATGATTCTGCCCGGCATGGGCGTGGTCAGCGAACTGGTCACGTGTTTCTCCCGCAAGGGCGTTTTTGGTTATTCGTTCATCGCCGGATCCAGCCTCAGCATCGCGATCATCGGCTTCCTGGTCTGGGGCCATCACATGTTCGTCACCGGCATGTCCACCTACGCCAGCCTGTATTTCTCGCTGTTGACGATGTTCGTCGCGGTTCCCTCCGCCATCAAGGTGTTTAACTGGACGGCCACCATGTACAAAGGATCGATCAGCTATGAAACGCCCATGTTATACGCGTTCGGCTTCATCGGCCTGTTTACCATCGGCGGCCTGACCGGTCTGTTCCTCGGCACGCTGGGTGTCGACGTTCACCTCACCGACACCTACTTCGTGGTGGCTCACTTCCACTATGTCATGGTCGGCGGGATGGTGCTGGCTTACCTGGGAGGGCTGCATTTCTGGTGGCCCAAGATAACCGGCAAGATGTATCCGGACGGCTGGGGCAAGTTCTCCGCCCTGCTGGTGTTCGCCGGTTTCAACCTGACCTTCTTCCCGCAGTTCATCGCCGGATACCTGGGCCAGCCGCGCCGCTATCATGCCTACGCGCCCGAGTTTCAAGTGCTGAATGTGATGTCCACGGCCGGCGCGTCCGTGCTGGGGCTCGGCTTCTTGATTCCGGCGGTTTACTTACTCTGGTCGCTCAAGTTCGGAAAGCCCGCCGGTGACAATCCGTGGGGCGCCAAGGGGCTGGAATGGGAGACCACTTCCCCGCCGCCCACCTTCAACTTCGACCAGACCCCCATCGTTACCGAAGAGGCGTACGCCTACGCCAAACACCAGGAGGAACACGTTGGCTGACACGCACGTCGCATCGCCAGAGCATTCTCCGGAACTTCGTCATCATTTCGATGACATGGCCCAGCAGTTCGACTCCGCCACGTTTGGCATGTGGGTCTTCCTGCTTACCGAAATCATGTTCTTCGGGGGCATGTTCGGCGCTTACACCGTATATCGCTCCATGTATCCGTTGGCGTTCGAAAGCACCAGTCTGCACATGAATCCGGCGTTCGGCGCGGCCAATACCGCCGTGCTGATCGTGAGCAGCTTGACCATGGCGCTGGCGGTACGCGCCGCACGCATGGGCAAGCAAGTGCAAATTCAACTCTTCCTGATTCTCACCCTCCTGTTCGGCATCGCCTTCCTGGTCATCAAGGGATTCGAGTATCACGAGCACTGGGTGGACATGAAGGTTCCCCTCTTTCCGGATACCTGGCATCACTGGAATTACAGCGAGGCTCCCCAATTCGCCCGGCAGGCTCAGATTCTCTTCTGCTTCTACTTCTTCATGACCGGCTTCCACGCGCTGCACATGATTGTAGGGGTCGGCATCATGACCACGATCTTCATCATGGCCCGTAAAGGCAAATTCAGCTCCAGCTATTTCACGCCGGTGGAGATTAGCGGCCTGTACTGGCACTTCGTGGATATCGTCTGGATCTTCCTGTTCCCGCTGCTCTACCTCATCGGCAACGCCAGAAAGCTTATCTGATATGCACTCACAGCCTAGCGTTCGAGCTTACGTCACCGTCTGGGCGATTCTCACGTTCATGACGTTCGCCACGTATTACATTGCCCAGATCGACCTGGGGCCGTGGAACATTGTGATCGCTCTCGCGATCGCCTTCTTCAAGATGTCGCTGGTGGTCCTGGTCTTCATGAACGTCAAGGCCGATAATCCGCTCACCAAGCTGTTCGTCGGCGCGGGTTTCTTCTGGATGGCCATCCTGCTGGCCCTGACGCTGGGCGACTACATCTCCCGCGGCTGGATGCCCGGCGGCAAGTTCTGGTAGACCGCTCTCTCGCCGCCGGACGCTACGCTAGGGCTTGGCTTCGTAGACCAGGTTAAAGGGCGTCTCGGTGGCCCGGCGGAAACGTGTGAATCCTCCATCGGCGACCACCTTGCGCATGCGCGCTTCGCCGCATTGCGCGCCGAGGCACAGCCCGACCTCCTGAGCTCTCGAGGCCGGTGTGCAGATCATCGTGGATGCCGCGTAAAATACCCGCCCCACTGGGTTGAGGTTCTTCTCTAACTGATCGTGTGCGAACGGCTCCACGATCATCCAGGCGCCGTCGGCGTTGAGCATTTCCCGCACGTGGCTCGCGGCCCCCACCGGGTCACCCATGTCGTGAAGGCAGTCGAAAAATGCGACAAAATCGTATTTCGCGCCGTGGAAATCTTTCGCCGTGGCAACCTCGAAGCTGGCGTTCTTGAGGCCGGCCCTCGCCGCGGCCCGCCGAGCCCAGCCCACCGAAGGCCCGTGGTAATCGAAGCCCACGAATTGCGAGTTCGGATATGCCTCAGCCAGCAGAATGGTGGATGCTCCGTGACCGCAACCCACGTCGGCCACGCGCGCGCCGCGTTTTAGCTTCTCATCGACGCCGTCCAGCGCCGGAATCCAGGAGCTGATCAGATTCGCGGCGTAATTCGGACGGAAGAATCGCTCGGTACCTTCAAACAGCGCGGTGTCGTGCTCGTCCCAGCCCACCCCGTCACCGGTCCGGAACGCCTCCAGCAGCTTCGGCTCATCCTTGATGATGGCGCTGACAATGTGAAAAGCGCCGGGCAAGTACGCGGGACTATCTTCCACCGCCAGCGCGAACGCCTGTTCGTTGGGCAGCTCGAAGGTCTGTTTCCCGGCGTCATAGGCGACATAACCGCCGGCGGCCTGTGCCGAAAGCCATTCCCGTATGTACCGCTCGTCGGTACTGGTCTTGCGCGCCAGTTCGTTCGCCGTCATCGGCCCCGCCCCGGCCAGCGCCTTATAGAGTCCGAGTTTCTCGCCGATGAGCACGAGCGCGGCGTTCATGGCCGCGCCCAGCTCACCGATCACTTGACCCAGGAACTGATTCAGTTTGTCCTGATTGATTTCCATGTCTCCTCCGTTAGTTGTACCGCTGTTTGTCGCGGTAGTCTGCAGTATACATCGGAGGCCTTCGAGGCTAACGGACTCCGGCGAACCAGCCCAACACGCGCCGCTGAAACTCCTGCGGGGCCGTCCCGAAGGCGCCGGTGTGCCCCGCCCCGGGCACGAGCCAAAGCCGGACCCAGCGAGGATTCTCTGCCGCGAGAATTTCCGAGTGAATCGGCGGAGTCTTATCGTCAGCCAGGCCATGAATTAACAACACCGGAATCGCTACCTTCGGCAGAACCGCTTCCGGAGAAGCACCGCGGAAGTCCAATCCATACCTGAGCCGCGCATACTCGAAGCCCATCCAAACCGCTGGAAAGGCCATAACGCGCGGAACCCGTTGGGATACCCGGTCGTCGGCTATTCTCGCAAAGCTGGCAAACGCGCACTCGGCCACCACGGCGCTAAAGCGCGGCTCGATAGCCAGCGACTGAAGCAAGACGGCGGCGCCCAACGACTCGCCCATCCCGAACACGTGGAGCGGATGCTGATCGGTGATCAGCCACGTGACCCAGCGGTGGAGATCGCCCGCTTCGCGCAGTCCGTAAGTCACCAAGTCGCCGCCGCTATCGCCATGCCCCCGGCTGTCCGGCAGCAGAACCGTGTAGCCGTGCGCCAGGAGCATGCGCGCCAGCCCCATCTCGCCGGCCCGCGAATCGGCGATGCCGTGCAGCACGATCACCGAGTTTCCGTTGGCGTTCCGGGGCCACAGCAGCCACGCTTGCAGAACGGCGCCGTCGCTCGCGGTGATCCGGACGTTCCGCCAACGAACGCCTGGACCCAACCGGGATGGCGCACCGGGTGGATGCCGTCTCGGCGCCCGGATGGCCGACTCGCAGAGGATCGCTCCAGCAGCCCCGCATACCAAGATGCCGAGAGCGGTCACCGTGCCTGCGCCCCAAGCCATCCGTCGGAGCATCGCTAATAGACTCTACGTAATCGCCCGCCACCGGGTTCCTCGGCTAACCTAGGAACTGTGCCAAGACATACCTTGCTCCTGCTTCTTTTCGCGGCTTCCGCGTGCGCGGAGGTACACCCGCTCACGTTACGGCAGGCCGTGGAGATCGCCGTGAAGGAAAATCCGGACCTGGTGCTGTCGCGCCTGGACGAACAAAAGGCGCAGGCTGCGATTCGCGTGGCTCACGATCCATTCGTGCCCAAAGTCTACGCCGGCAGCGGCGCGGCCAAGGTCTGGGGCTACCCCGGCAGCATTGAGGGCGCGGCGCCTTCCATCATCCAGACTCGCACCGACATGGCGCTGTACAACCGCCCCAAGAGCTACGAGCTGGCGCGTGTCCGCGAAAACGCGCGAGGCGCGGCCATCGATACGCAATCGAAAAGCGATCAGGTGGTCTACCAGACGGCCTCGCTCTTCATGGACGCACAGGAACTGGCGCGCAGCGCGCAGTCGCTGGAACTGGAAGTGGAGAGCCTGAAGCGCGTGAGCCAGGCCGTCGGGCTCCAGGTGGAAGAAGGCCGGCAGCTTCCGATCGAAAACAAACGGGTGGCCGTGGATCTGGCGCGCGCCGGCCAGCGCCTGGCTTCGCTGCATGATGATCTCGACTATGCCCAGGCTTCGCTCGCCGTGGTGCTGGGCTATTCCGGCGAGGATCGTGTGCAGCCGGTCGACGAGGGGCGAGCACCTCTGGAAGTGCCCGCCAGCGAAGAAGCCGCGCGCAGCCTGGCGCTGGAAAACAACAAAGACATTCGCAAGCTCCAGTCCCAACTGCAAGCTAAGGGTTTTGAACTCAAGGAATACCAGGCCTGGTGGCTGCCCACCGTGGACCTGGTGGCGCAGTACGCGCTGTTCGCAAAGAGTAACTATTCGGCTTACTTCACCAACTTCCAGAGGAACAATGCCGAGGTGGGCGCCGCCATCACCATTCCAGTGCTCGGCGGCTCGGCTTCCAAAGGCCAGGCGGCGCAGGCCCAGGCTGACATCCTGGCATTGCGGACCCAGATGAACCAGGCGCGCAACCGCATCGAACTCGACACGCAAAAGAGCTACCAGAACCTGGAAAAGGCCAATTCCGCCCTGGAAGTCGCCCGCCTGGATCTGGATTACGCCCGCGACCAGGTGTCTGTCTTGCTGACGCAGCTCGGCGAGGGGCGCGCCGCCGAACAGGCCGTCGACAATGCCCGGTTCAATGAGCAGGAAAAGTGGATCGTCTTTTACGATGCCCAGCACACCGTGGAACTCGCTCGCCTGGACCTCCTGCGGCAGACGGGCACATTGACGGCCGCACTCCAATAGCCGGACCTTCCCGGTGCTGTTGTATCATCGAACGATCGACCTTGCGCAGCGAAATCAAACACTGGGCCAGCCCGCCGTACGTGCTTCCGTTCGTGGTATTCCTCCTATTTCTGGCGCAGCAGCGATACCTGCCCCTCAGTCCCTATGTCGAGTTCACGGTCCGGGACGTGGTGCTGGCGGCGGTATTATTCGTGTTTTCGCGCCAAATCATTCAGCTTCGCGCGGTCCGGCGGCTGGAAACGCTGGTCATCGGCGTCGCGGTGTTCGTCGTTTGGGTGGCGCCGGACGTGGTCTTGCCCGCCTACCGGCAACACTGGCTGTTTCAAAATTTCATCACCGGCCAAATTTCGAACACGATTCCCGAGGATATCATCCGATCCCCGCTGGTGCTGTGGCCCCGCATCATCCAGGCAGTGGTTCTCGTGCCGATCCTCGAAGAACTGTTCTGGCGCGCCTGGCTGATGCGCTGGCTGATCAATCCACACTTCGAGGGCATCCCGCTCGGCGCCTATCAGGCGGCCTCGTTCTGGATCACGGCGGCGTTATTTGCCTCCGAGCACGGCCCCTATTGGGACGTTGGCCTGATCGCCGGCATCGCCTACAACTGGTGGATGGTCCGCACGCGCAGTCTGGGCGATTGCATCCTGGCGCACGCCATTACCAACGCCTGCCTGTGCGGCTACGTGGTGGCTACGCACCATTGGGAGTATTGGCAGTAGCGGTCTGCGCTCGACGGCGGTTGTGCAATACTGATATGCAAGTAGTCGAGTGGAGGTTTGCATAACAATGCCCAAGTCGAACGCGTTGTTAGTCGCGGTTTTTGGCGTAATGACGGCGGCCGTGCCCGTGCTGGCTCACCATTCCTTCGCGGCCGAGTACGACGGCAAGGAGCTCGTCACGCTGACCGGCGTGATCACCAAAGTGGAGTGGACCAATCCCCACATGTATTTCTACATTGACGTGAAGGATTCGAGCGGCAATGTCCAGAATTGGGCGATTGAAGGCTATCCTCCCAACACGCTGAAACGCACCGGTTTCACGAAAAGTGACCTGAAGATCGGCGACACGGTAACGGTGACGGCCTACCGCGCCAAAGATGCCACGAACCGCGTGGCCGGGCGCGAAGTCACATTCCCGGACGGAAGCAAGAAATTCGCCGGTCCCGCGGCCGCGTCCGGACCGCCGCGGTATTAGGCAGGGCTTTCCATGAGAACGTACCTTGTAGCAGCAACGGCCCTGGGGCTGCTCGCCTGGGCCCCGGCAAGCGCTCAATCTTCCTCCCAGTCCATCCGCCGCACCGCCGATGGCAAACCGGACTTGAATGGCGTGTGGCAAAGCGGCGGCGTGAGCCTCTATGGCGAGCCGGGAATCGCCAAGCCGCCGGCGCCGTCCGTGAACCCCCCACCCAAGCGTGAAGCGCTGCCCTATCAGCCCTGGGCCGCCACAAAATCGAAGACTTTCACACCCATCGACGACCCGACTCTGCGCTGCCTGCTGCCCGGCGTGCCGCGCATCACGTCCATGCCCATGCCGTTTGAGATCGTCGAGACGCCGACGCAAATCGTCATCGCTTACGAATCGTTCCACGCCTTTCGCATCATTCCGATCAACAACAAACTGGAACACCCCGACGATCTGGTCCCGACATGGATGGGCGATTCCGTCGCCCGCTGGGAAGGCGACACGCTGGTGGTGGACGTCACCGGCTTCAACGATAAGACCTGGCTCAGCGGCACCGGCAGTTTCCACAGCGACCAGTTGCACGTCGTCGAACGGTTTCAACTCAATCGCGACGACACCATCACCTACACCGCTACCGTGACCGATCCAAAGGTACTCACCAAACCCTGGGTAACCGGCGCCGTACTGCGGCGTCCGCCCAACACCCGCGTGGAAGAGTACGAATGCATCGAGAATAACCAGGACCTGCTGCACATGGAGAAGGCGGAGTCGAAGGGCAAGTGAGCGCTAGCGCAGATAGCGCTGGTGTTCCTTCAAAATGCAGCGGTCCATGACGACCGCAAGCCCTGCGTCGCGAGCCTTGCGCGCGGCGGTCTCATCCACGACGCCCTCCTGCATCCAAACCGCGGAGGCGCCGATCCGAATCGCCGACGCCACTACGGGCTTCACGAATTCGGACCGGCGAAAGATATCCACGATGTCGATGTGCTCCGGAACGTCCTCCAGCCGTGCATAGGCCTTCTCGCCCAGCACCTCGGTTTCGTTGGGATTGACGGGAATGATCCGATAGCCCTGTTTCTGCATGTATTCGGCGACGCCGTGGGAAGCCCGGTATTTCTTGCTCGAGAGCCCCACCACCGCGATCACTTTGGCTTTGCGGAGCAGTTCGGGAATCGCGGCGTTCATTCCTCCTCCATCTTGAGCAGCTTGCGGAACCGCGCCACCTCGGCCGGCGTGAGATGCCGGAACTCGCCCGCCTGGAGCGGGCCCAACTCCAGGAAACCGATCTTCACGCGCCGCAGCTTCTCCACCAGGCGGCCGAAATACTTGAACATGAGCCGGATCTGATTCTGCCGGCCTTCGACAAGCCGCACCTCGTACCAGGGACTTTCGGCGCGCTGGATCAGTTTTAGCCCGGCCGGCGCGGTTCGCTTCCCCTTGAGCGGCACACCGTCGCGGAACTTCTGCTCCTGCTCCGGCGAGAGCGGGCCATTGGTCTTCACCAGATAGGTCTTGGTGACGTGGCTGGCGGCCGCGGTGATGCGCTTAGCGAACTCGCCGTCGTTGGTCAGCAGCAGCAGGCCGTCGCTCGCGTAATCCAGGCGGCCCACCGGGTAAACCCGCGCTTTCACGCCGCGCAGCAGATCGATCACCGTCGGGCGGCCCTCCGGATCACTCACCGTCGACATCACACTCTTGGGTTTGTTCATCGCCAGGTACACCAGGCGCTCGGGGGCGCCCACGCGCCGGCCGTCCACTTTGACGTGGTCGAGCCCGGGGTCGGCTTTGGTGCCCAGTTCGGTGATCACCGCTCCGTTCACGGTCACCCGGCCTTCCAGGATCAGCTGCTCCGCTTTGCGCCGGCTGGCGATTCCGGCATGCGCCAGCAGCTTCTGTAGCCTCTCTTCGGGCATTTATTCAGCGGCGGTTTCCGGAGGCGTGATTTCATCCTGCTCTGCCTCCGCCGCCGGCTCCCGGGACGGCGCCGGCCCCGCTTCCGGTTCCGGTTCGTCGCCCATCGACAAACGGCCCAACTCCTCGAACTCTTTCAGCGTGGGCAGCTCGCTCAGATCCTTCAAACCGAACTGCACCAGGAACTCCTTAGTGGTCTTGTACAGGATGGGTTTACCCACCACCTGCTTGCGGCCCGCGGTGGCGATCAGCTTGCGGTCTAGCAGCGTCTTCAGCACCCCAGCGCCCTGGACGCCGCGCACTTCCATGATCTCGGGCGCCGTGATCGGTTGCTTGTAAGCGATCAAAGCCAGCGTCTCCAACGCCGGAAGCGAGAGCTTCAGCGGCGGCTTCAGATTCTTGACGAACGCGCGAATCGCCTCATGATGCTCGGGCTTGGTGGACATCTGATAGCCGCCGGCCACTTCGCGAATCGTCAAGCCGTGCTCCGGCTTGGCGAATTCGGCCGTCAGCTCCCCTAGAATCCGGCCCACGTTCGCGGCGGGCTGCTGCAGAGCTGTCGCGATCTGATCGGCGGAGAGCGGTTCGTCCGTCACGTAAATCACGGCTTCCACCACGGCTTTGAGTTCCGCGTCGGACATCTCGGCTGACAAGACGAGACCCGCTTGTACTTCTGGAGTTTCCATTTTCGGTTAGTTGT
The DNA here is from genome assembly GCA_035508055.1 of Bryobacteraceae bacterium. GTDB lineage: Bacteria > Acidobacteriota > Terriglobia > Bryobacterales > Bryobacteraceae > Palsa-89. The sequence goes on from DATJNO010000014.1 coordinate 45,286, forward strand.
ATTCCTCTTCGATGGCCGTGAGCGATTGGCCGAGCACCTCGTCGAACGCCCGGTGCTTCTTCAATCCAATGTCGCCGAAAGCATCCTTCTGGGTCAACACCAGCGCCTGGCGCCGCACCAGCTCCAGTGTGGCCAGAAAAAGGCAGATCATGGCGCGGCGGCTGTGCTGGCGTTCGAACAGCTCCTTCACCGAGATGGATTCGCCCACGCGAAGTTCGCGAAAAACATTTTCCAGGTACCGGATCATGTCCGGGATGCTGACGTCCTCCTTACCCACCTGGTAGACAGGCCGGTTCTTGGCGCGCTCCAGGACCACTTGCAGCGTCTTGACCAGATCGACGATGCCGACCGCCAGTTCCGGCTCTTCGCTTTCGGCCAGGAACCGGGACATCTGCGGGTTCGACCAGGCGGCCTCTTCGATGATGCGCTTCTGCTGCAGCATTTCGGCCGCGTTTTTGAAGCGCTCGTGCTCCAACAGCCGGTTCACGAGCTCCTGGCGCGGGTCTTCCTCGGGCGAAATCTTGTCTAGCTCCGGATCGCGGGGCAGCAGCATGCGCGACTTGATATGAATCAGCGTGGCGGCCATGTAGATGAACTCGGCGCTCAGCTCGATGTCCATCTCCAGCGCGCGCTGCATGTATTCCAGATACTGCTGCGTAATGGAGGCGATGGGGATGTCGTAAATGTTGATCTGCTGCTTGCGGATCAGGTCCAGCAGGAGATCGAGCGGGCCCTCGTACTGCTCCAGATGAAAGTTTAACGGCGATGACACTTCACTTAGGATACCAGCCATCTTGCGGTTTTTTGTTGAAGTACAACGTTACATCCACGCCGTGACTCGCGGGGTTGATCTTGGTGTCCGAGCTGGTGGTTTTCAGGTTGTCGAAGACGCCACGTTCCTTCACCTGGCTCAGGAAGTGATCCGGATAGTCCGGGTTGAAGGGCATGCCCGGCCCCAGGCCCCACATCTTGCGAATCACCGGCTCGCTCTCGATATCCAGGCCCACGATATTCAGTTTGCCCATGGTGTACAGTGGGCCGGGCTGGATCTGAAATGTCACGTCAACGGTGCGCTCGGCGTCGTTCACGTCTCGTTTGATCTGGGAAAAGGCATCCAGATAGCCTTCGTGGCGCAGGCTCTCCCGGATGCGCGCCTGGGCGGCCCGCACATCATCGAAATTCGCAGGCTGATTCGATCTCAGGTGCGCCAAGTTGACCAGCTCCTGATAGGGAGTGTCCGCGCCCCTGAACCGGACGCGGTCAAGCTTGTAGACCGGACCTTGTTCCACCTGTACGGTGACCGTGATCCCGTCCACGTCCTGGGCGGGCGCAGTGGTGATCTTGGGGAAGGATACGCGAATCAACCCGTGCGCCTCATACAGCGGACGAACGGCGGAATCGAGCAGCAGGCGAAAGCTTGGTTCTGTGTAGACCACTCCAATGGCGACGTTATACATCTGGGTTTGGAGCAAGCCAGACGGCAGGTCGCCCGTGTTGGTGAAGACGACATGTGCCACCGAGGGCCGCGCCTTGGCCGGACGGATCAGGATCGCGAGATCGGGCGTGGCGTCGGAAGCGAGCTTGCCGCTGAGTGGCTCGTGATAACCTTGCTGGGCCAGATAGTCCGCGACCCAGTGCACGTAGCGCTTCACGACCTGCTCGGTGCCGGCGATCTTTGGCGCGAACAGCGGGTCCTTTTGCTTCAGCCAGTCCCGCAGTTGGGCGTCGGTGGCGGGCAAGTCCTCGAAGCGCAACGGATAAACCTGTTCGATCTCCGAAACCTGGAACGTGACGTCGTAGCCCAGGCCGTCCTTGGCGGGCGCGTAGCGGTACGCGATATTGTTGAAGTCCCCGGTGGCGTTGAGCTTCTCGCGCGCGGCGTCGAACTGCGCCTGATCGGTTGCCTGACCGGCGCGCAGGCCGGTGACGGCCAGTATCTGCGCCGCGGTGTAGTTGTGGTTACCCTCCACCGTCAGCGTTTCAATCGGCCAGGAAGACGGAGCCGTGGGGGTTGCGGCCGGTTTTCGGGAGCGATGCGTCTGCGCGGAAGCCGCGCCGGCCAGGGCGAGCAGAAGAATCGCGAGTGCCAGCCGGTTCATTCCAACTCAACCGGCACGTACATCAGATGGCCGGAGCGTTCAATCTGCGTTACGATCGAATCGCCGGTTTTGAATTCGTCGAGCTTCTTGCGCAGCGCCTCAACGGTGGTTACGATCGTCCCGTTCACAGAATAAATGACGTCGCCAGGCTGCAAACCGGTTCCACTGGTGAGGTCCGTGCTCGTGGATCCGGCCGCCACCACCACGCCATAAGGATTGCGCAGGTCGGGCAACAGAGCGGCGAGATTCTTGTCGATCCCGATGGCCAGTATGCCGAGCCGGCGCACCAAGTTGTTCTCGGGATTGACCATATCGGCGAAGCGCTGGGGATCGTCGACGCTGTCGATCACCGGCACCTCGATACTGAGCTGGCCGGAGCCGCGCTGCACTTCCAGGGTGACTCTGCCCTTCATCGGAGAGCGGTAGATGTAGGACTCCAGCTGGCGGGCCGTGCGCAGGGTGCGCCCGTTCAGGGTCAGCACCACGTCGCCAATCTTGACGCCCGCCTGGTCGGCCGGGCCGTCCGGCGCGACGTCGCTTACCACCACTCCCCAGTCGCGCGGGAGTTTCAGCCCCTCGGCGATCTCCGGAGTGATGGTTTGTACCGAGATGCCGATCCGGCCGCGATGGACGTGCCCTTCCCGGCGCAGCTGCCGGTAGACGATGTTGACCATGTTGCTGGGGATCGCGAAGCCGAGGCCCTCGCTGCCTCCCGACTGCGACAGGATGAAGGTGTTGATGCCAATAACGTGGCCCTCGGCGTCGATCAGCGGGCCTCCACTATTGCCGGGATTGATCGGCGCGTCGGTCTGGATGTAGGTCAGCATGTCGTCGGGGTGGATCTCGCGCGCCGTGGAGCTGACGACGCCCATGCTGACCGATCCTTCCAGGCCGAGCGGGTTGCCGAAAGCCATCACCAGCTCGCCCTGGCGCACCCGGTCGGAGTTGGCCAGCTCGAGCGACGGCAGACCGGCGCGCTCGATCTTGATGACCGCCACGTCCATTTCGCGATCCATCCCGATGAGCTTGGCGTCCAGCAGCTTGCCTTCCGGCTCGAAGGTCGCTAGCCCGGCGGCTCCATGCCGCGTGGTGGACAGCCGGACCTGAATATGCCGCGCGCCACGGACCACGTGCGAGTTCGTGACGATGTACCCATCCGGAGACAGGATGATCCCCGAACCGGTGCTGCGCTGCTTTGATATCAGGGCGGCCGCAGTGCTGGACTCACTCTCGTCGGGCGTCACATAGCCGGTAGAGAAGATCTGAACCACGGAGGGACGGACGCGGGTCACCAGGCCTTCGAGCGAGGAGCTGAGGTCGGGTAAGGAGATGGCGGCAGGCTTGGGTTCCGCTGGGGTTGTTTGACCCACAACGACCGGCGTTAGCGGAAGAGCAAGGGAGAGCAGCAGCCGGAGGGTTCGCACGCCTTTATTTTGCCACCAAGCGTGTGGACGCGGAACAGACGAGCAGGCGAATCTACCTGGTCACGGCAGGCGCGCGCGGAGGTTCTTGACCGCCAACAGGCCGGCTTGCGCGACGTCATTGTCCGAATCCTGGGACAGGGCCTGCAACGGCGCGACCGCGTCTTCGCCGCCGCTGGCCGCCAACACCTGGGCAAGACCGGTCTTTTCGTCCTTGGTAGCGGTGGCCTCCTTTAAGGCGGGGTACAGTGCCTGGCGAACCGCGGGATCGCGGGCCAGCTCGGTCAGGTAGGGGATCGCCACGTCGCGATAGGCGGCGGAGTTGAGGTTATTCACCAGATATCTCAGCGGATCGAATTCGCCCATTCCGTGCTTGCCGAGATCCACCAGGGCGAAGGCGTCCGACAGGCGCGCTTCGGTTTTGGTTTCGTTGGAAAACTCCTTCTCGAGCACGGGCAGGTCATCGGGATTTTTCAGGCGGCCCAGGCCTTCCGCCGCGGCTTCCCGCAGCCCTTCATCTTTGTGATCCAGGTAGGCGACATAAACGCCGTGTAATTTCGGGTCGGGCATTTGGGCCATCGCGGTGAGAGCGGCGCGCTTCACCTTCATGTTCTTGGAACGGTCCAGAATGTCGCGCAATTCGTCCGATGCACCGCGATTCAGCAGCAGCCCGGTGGCTTCAATGGCGGTGAGCTGCACCTTCTCGTTCAAATCGTGCAGCAGGAACGCGAGCTGCGGGCCGGCGCTTTCGTCACGGATTTTCTCCAGCGCCACCAGGGATTCGTAGATCACCTGCGTGTCCTTGGTGCGCAGCGCCTGCTCCAGCTGCGGAACGGCCTGGCGGCCGCGCAAGATTCCCAGCGCGCGAGCCGCGTTGGCCCGGGCGTCCATGCTGGCGCCGCCGGTGGCGAGCTGGCCGAGCGCAGCAATGATTTCCGGCCGTGCATGAACGTAGCCATCTACTACGACATTGTTCCGGTCGCTGAACTTGCCTTTAATCGACGATCCGGCGCGCCGCAGCGACGCCGTCAGCCCGGTCTTGACATAGCCAGGGAGATAAAAGTTCACCAGACCGTCGGTGGCGCGAATTTGAATCTCAGGGTCGTTGTCGTGGGTGGCTTTGATCAGCGGGTCCAGGCTGCTTTCGGTGCCAATGTCCACGATGGCTTTCACCGCATCCAGGCGAACATCCAGGTTGGGATCGGCGAGGTAGGGCGCGATTTTGGGAATGGATTCCGAACCGCCGGTCTTGCCGAGATCTTTGACGTATTTTGAGCGTTCTTTAGGAGTGGAATACTGCGGGGGCGCCGTCTGCGGCTGTGATTGTTGCGCCGGCAGGGAGGCAGCCGTCAACACCAGGCATCCGAGCAGGAGCCAGCGGTTACAGCGGTTCGAATTCACGGGATCTCACCTATCGAACAAATTCCACCTGGACTTTCTTGCTGATCAGACCGGCTTCATAGCCCATATCCAGCAGCTTTTGAGCGGCTTGGGGCACCAGGTCGCCACAGTCCAGGGTAAAGTGATTGACATACATGCCCACGAACTTTTCCGCCAGACGCGGCTCCAGATCGCGGGCAAACTGTAGAGCATAATTCAGCGCCTCTTCGCCATGGTCGAGGGCGTATTGAATGCTTTCGCGCATCATGCGGCAGCACTCGCTCTTCAAGTCATCGGGAAGCGACCGCAGCAGAACGTTGGCTCCCAGCGGCAGCGGTAAATCAAATTCGGTTTTCCACCAGCGGCCCAGATCGATGACGTTGCAAAAGCCGCTCTTGCCGTAGGTCAGTTGGCCTTCGTGAATGATCAGGCCCGCATCCACGCTATGTTCGGCGACGGCGTCGAGAATCTTGTCGAAGGGAACGACCACTTCCTCGAAATCGGGTTCAAACAGCTTCAGCGTCAGGTAGGCGCTGGTCATGCGCCCGGGAATGGCGATTTTCTTGCCCTTGACGTCCTCGGGAGCCATGGGCTTGACACTCGCCAGAATCGGGCCGTAACCGTCTCCGATGCTGGAGCCGCTGGCCATCAGGACGTATTTGTCGGCCACGTAAGGGTAGGCGTGATAGGAAATGGCCGTCAACTCGTAGGCCCCTTCCACCGCCTTGCGGTTCAGGGATTCGATGTCTTCCAGAACATGCCGGAAGCCGACCAGCCTGGAGCGCACCTTCTTTGTCGCCAGGCCGTAGAACATGTAGGCGTCGTCGGAATCGGGGCTGTGGGCGCAGACTATTTCCGTTACGGAGGTGGATGCCATAGCGAGGGGCAGATTTACACTATAGCAAACACCGTGCGCCGGCCCGCGCCGAGCGGCGCGACAGGCGCGCGAGAATGTTTCGGATCCGTTACCGGGCTTGCAAGGCTTCCAGTTCCGGACGCAGGATCGCCAATGCCGTTTCCAGTTGCTGCAAGCCAGCCTGTGACTCCGCCAGGCTGCGGGCTCTACCCTGCTGTTCCAGCGCCAGCGCCGCCTGGAAGGCCAGGGGAGCGCCGAAGGTGGACACGGATCCTTTCAAGCTATGGGCGCTGTGTTCCAACGTGGAAGCGTCACCGGCCGCCACGGCATTCCGGATTTCTTGCAGCGTATGCGGGTAATCGGCCAGAAAAAGCTCGGCCACTTCCCGCAACAGGTCCGCGTCGCCGCCCACGCGGCTGAGGGCCACGGCTTCGTCCAGCTGACCGAGTTGCGTTTCCGCGGAAGCAGTATCGCTTGGAAACTCGACTTTCATAGGACTTCCTCCTGTCACAACGGATTGAACAATGCGGATGAGTTCCGGGACGTGGACGGGCTTGGTCACATATCCGTCCATGCCGGCTTCGAGACAGCGTTGGCGGTCGGTTTCTCCCGCCTGCGCCGTCATGGCAACGATGGGAACATGGGATCCCGATCCGCGCTCCATTTCCCGGATCCTGCGGGTGGCTTGGACACCATCGAGGTCCGGCATCTGAACATCCATCAGAACCAGATCGAACCGGCCCTGGGCGAATCGATCGAGCGCCTCCCGGCCGGAAGCGGCGACTTCGACCGTGTGCCCCTCGCGCTCGAGCAAACGGGCGGCGAGCCGCTGATTGACGCTATTGTCTTCGGCCAGCAGCACCTGAAGCCGGCGGGCGGCGCGTTCGCGTTGGACCGGCTGCCCCGCCGGCTCCGGCTCGTCTCGCGGCAAAGCCAGCGCGACTGTGAAGCGAAACGTGCTGCCCCGGCCCGGCTCGCTTTCCACCGAAATCCGGCCCTCCATCAGTTCCACCAACCCGGAAGCGATCGACAAACCGAGCCCCGTGCCGCCGTACTTGCGCGTCGTGGAGGTGTCGGCCTGGGTGAAGGGTTCGAAGATCGAGTTCTGCTTTTCGTGAGAAATTCCGATTCCCGTGTCCGCCACCGAAAACGCCAGCACGATGCGGCGGTCCCGGACGGACTCCGTGCGGATGCGCACCTCGACGCGGCCGTCGGTAGTGAACTTAACCGCGTTGCCCGCCAGATTGCGCAGAATCTGTCCCAAGCGCAATGGATCGCCGATCAGCAGGTCGGGAACATCCCCGCCCACGGTGGTCTCAAACGCCAGTCCGCTTGCGGAGGCGCGCAAAGCCAGCGGCCGCAGCACGTCGCGCAATAAGGATCGCAGAGAAAACTCACAGGCTTCCAGCGCAAGTTTGCCCACTTCCTGCCGGGAGAAGTCCAGCACGTCGTCCACCAGGCTCAGCAGCGCCTGTGCCGAAGAGCGGACCAATTGCAGGTATTCGCGCTGCTCGGCCTCGAGCTTGGTCTCCAGTACCAGGCCGGTCATGCCCAGAATTCCGTTCAACGGCGTCCGCAGTTCGTGGGTCATGTTGGCCAGGAAGTCGGTCTTGGCGGTGCTCAGCGCCTCAGCGCGGTCGGCCATCTCGCGCGCCAGGCGCCCGGTTTCCTGGAGACCCCGATTCGCGGCCACCAGTTCCCGATTGGCCGACTCGGCCTCTTCCTTGGCCCGGGCCAGTTCCCGCTCCGCCTGATAGCGCTCGGTGATGTCGATGCCGGTTGCGATATAGTAACGCACCTCACCATCGCGACCCAGCAATGGTGTATTCGAAAAGGAGATACGGCGCGGATCGCCGGATTTGGTGATCCAGTCGTTTTCAAACGCCGTAGCGGCACGTGCGGAAACGGCCTGCTGAAGCCGCGTCTCGCTCCGATCGCGGGTTTCCGGACTGATGAGGAGATCAAAGATGAGCCGTCCCAGCAGCTCGTCGCGGGAGTAGCCGGTCACCTGCTCGCAGGCCTGGTTACACTCGACGATCCGGCCGTCCGGGGCAAGAACCACGACCAGGGCGGCGCAAGCCTGCAAGATCGCGCTGGTAAAGTCCGGATCGTGGATCAAGTCCGCACCGGCGCCTGCAGTCATGGTTGCAGGGTATTGACGTGGTTCCATCCGTACACAGTTCCTAAGTCTGCTTATCGGCATTCCGGGGCAACAGGATTACAGGCTTCCAGGGCTACAACCCATGCGTTTTCAACGTAATCCCGTGCGAATGGGCGCGTCTCTAAGGTGTTAACCCCATTGCCGGGTTAGGCCGAAGCCGCTAGGCTGGAATCGTGAGGCGGTTCATTTTCCTTACGCTGCTGTGCGCTACGGTGGTCACAGCCCAGCAATCCAGCGTGAGCGACACCACCAGCGTGGACATCAACGGCAATCGTGTGCAGGATGGCCCACAAGTTACACATACCAAATCGGATGGCACATCCGAGACCACGGAGACGATGCAGTCCATCAACGGCCGCATGGTGCCGCTGGAGCGGGTGGAGGAGCACGTGCTCCGCGACGATGCCTCCGGGCGGGTAGTGGAACGCCTGATCCACCAGTACGACCAGCAAGGCAACCCAACGGCGCCCATCAAGCAGACCATCGAAGAGCAAAAACGATCCGATGGGAGTACTTCGGTGCAGACCACCACCTACCGGGGAGATATCAACGGCGGCCTGCAGCTGATCGAGAAATCGGTGACCGATACGCACAAGAGCGATTCCACCGAAACCTCCGACACGGTGGTCGAGAGGCCCAACATTAATGGCGGCCTGGATACCGTGGAGAAGCGAGACGAAGTGAAGGTCCTGCAGCCGAACGGCGGCTACCAGTCGGAAACCACGACTTACCGTGACAACGGAAGCGGCGGGTTCTACCTGGCGGTCCGCGAGACCGATCAGCACACCCAGCAAGGTGCGCAGTCCACCGACAATCGGGCCGAATATGAAGCTGGGCCGGCCGGGTCGATGCAGTTGCACAGCCAGTCCGTCACCAACACCGTGACCCGGGCGGATGGGTCGAAGGATACCACCGTAGACCTGTATGGGCGGAATGTACCCGGCACCGTGGATGCGAGCGATTCCCCGTTACAACTATTTGAGCGGCAGCATATCGAGCAGACTCCCGGGCCGAACAAGTCCGTTACGGAAACCCTCAGCGTACAAAGGCCCACGGTGTCCGATCCGGGAAGCCTGGGACCGGTACAGCAAATCTCTCAGACGGTTTGCAAGGGCAATTGCAAGAAGCAGTAATACGGCCTAGCCGTGGCCCAACTTCATGAGCCAGCCCAGGCCGATGAGCGCCACCAGGAAATAGACAAAGCAGCGGACTCCGTAGCGCAGGCGTTCGGAGTCGGTCCGCTTGGTGATGACGCCCAGCACGACGGACGAGAAAAACGCGAACAACACCGCGGCCTCGAAGTGGGACAGGTTCATCCTGGGCATCAGTCTTTTTCCTTGACGGCGATTTCGTAGGCGTCCACCATCGCCAGGACGTTGAGAAGACCGGCCGCCACCAGGAACTTGGTGCCGTAATCGTGGACGTGTCCGGCCATGTCCGGCTGCGAGTAGCCGAGCCAGATGGTGAGCAGGTACAGGAGCCCGGAGGCCAGGTCGCCCAGGAATCCACCGCAGTAGATGATGGTGGTAAGCACGTCGCCGGTTTGGGGTTGGAACATGGCGCCGCGCATCATGAGGCCCAGCAGGAACATCAGGACCACGGAGCCGAACAGCAGAGCAGCGCGTCCGGGCCGTTTCAGCAAGAAGTGGCCACCGCCGGGGATCAGCCAAGCCAGGACAACGACTCCAAACCACGGCCGCGTGGGAGGCGCCTGTGGCTCAGCCTTGCTCACATTACTTGCCATGCTCACTTCAGTGTAGCAAGCGCGCGGCGACAAGCCGCCCACCCCTGCGTATCATGAAAGACATGCTGACCCGCAGCCACTTACTGGCCCTGGAGACCTACACCCCGATTCTCGCCAACGTGGTGCGGGTTCTGGCGATCCTGGTGTTCGCCTTCGTCTGCACGTGGATCATCGGCCGGACGCTGCGCGGGCTGCGTCATTACGTCGTCCGTATGATGCGGCGCAGCGGAGGCGCGCCGGAAGTGGAGTTGGAAAAGCGCGCGCGGACCATCACCGGGCTGACGAGAAAAACGCTGTTCATCCTGATCTGGCTGACGGCGGCGATGATGATCCTCAAGGAAATGAATTTCGACGTGCGGCCGCTGCTGGCGGGCGCCGGCGTGGCGGGCGTGGCCATCGGGTTCGGGGCGCAGAACATCATCAAGGACGTGCTGTCAGGCGTCTTCCTGATGATGGAGAATCAAATCCGCGTCAATGACGTAGCCATCATCAACGGCAAGGGCGGCCTGGTGGAAGAGATCAACCTCCGAACCACCGTGTTGCGCGGTGAGGACGGCGCGGTCCACGTCTTCCCGAACGGCTCCATCCAAAGCCTGTCGAACCTGACGCGCGATTATTCGTTTTACCTGTTCAATCTGACGGTTTCCTACAATGACGATACGGACCGGGTGATCGCGCTGCTCAAGGCGATTGCGGACGAACTGAGCCAGGAAGAGCCGTACCGCGGCGTGGTGCTGGCGCCGATCGAGATCTGGGGCGTGGACAAGCTGGGCGACGCGGGGGCCGTGGTGAAGGCCCGCCTGAAGACCGTGCCGAATCAGCAGTGGCTGGTGGGCCGGGAGATGAATCGCCGGATTATCAAGCGGTTCGAGGAAGCGAAGATCGCGATGCCGTCGTCAGCGCCGACGGTTCAGGTGATGATGCCAACCACAGCCGAGCCGAGAGTTTGAACTACACTTTCGCCAGCGCGCCCAGTTCCTTGACGATACTGGACAGAAATGACTTGGCGTCGCCGAACAGCATGAGCGTGTTGTCGCGGTAATACAGCGGGTTGTCGATGCCGGCGAAACCGGGGTTCATGCTGCGTTTGATGACCATCACGGTGCGCGCTTTGTAGGCCTGAATGATGGGCATCCCGGCGATGGGGCTGTGAGGATTGGTCTCAGCATCCGGATTGACCACGTCGTTGGCGCCGATAATGAGGGCGACGTCGGCCATGGCCATTTCCGGATTGATATCCTCCATCTCGCGCAGCTTGTCGTAGGGAACGTCGGCTTCGGCCAGCAGCACGTTCATGTGTCCGGGCATGCGGCCCGCGACGGGATGGATGGCGAACTCCAAGTTCACGCCGCGCTTGGTCAGAATGTCGAACATTTCACGCAGCTTGTGCTGCGCCTGCGCCACGGCCATGCCATAGCCGGGGATGACGACGACAGTGCGGGCCGAATCGAGAATCTGCGCGGCTTCCTCGGAGCTGGCCGAATGGATCGGCTTGGCCTCCGCCTTCCCGGAACTGGTCTGCAACTGTCCGAAAGCGCCGAACAGCACATTGGTAAACGAACGGTTCATGGCGCGGCACATGATGATGGAGAGAATGAAGCCGGACGATCCATCCAGCGCGCCCGCGACGATCAGCATCTTGTTGTTCAGGACGAATCCCATCGCGCTGGCCGATAAGCCGGCGTAGGAATTGAGCAACGCGATGACGGTGGGCATGTCCGCGCCGCCGATAGGTATAATCAGCAGCACGCCAAAGATCAGCGCCAGCGCCGTGAAGATCGGGAACAGCGTCGTCTGGCCGGGCGCGACGATCAGCGCCAGGCCGATGCCGGCCGCCGCCGCAAAAATTCCCAGGTTCACGAAGTTCTGGCCGCGGTAGGTAATGGGGCGCTGCGGGATCCATTTCACCTCCTGGAGCTTTCCGAACGCCATCATACTGGCGGTGAAGGTGAGGAAGCCAAGCAGAGTCTCAATGATCAAGGCCGTCATCTCAACATTGTTCATGTGCGGGCCCTGGCTGAACTGCTTGTAGTACTCGGCGGTGCCGATCAGGGCGGAAGCCAGCGCGCCGCATGCGTGCGAAAACGCGGTTCGCTGCGGGACGGCGGTCATCGGCATGATGTAGGCGATGGGAATACCAAACGCCGTGCCGAGGAAGAACGCCACGAAAATCCACTGGTAATTGACGACCTCAAAGCGCAGCAGCGTGCCGACCACGGCCAGCAGCATGCCGATTTCGCCGATCACCACGCCACGCCGCGCGGTGGCCGGCGAGTTCATCCACTTGATGGCCAGGATGAAACTCATGGCCGCCAGCATGTACAGAATGGGGAGAATGGTGTCGTCGAGTTTCATCGCTTTTCCGGCTCCCTCTTCTTAAACATCTTGAGCATGCGGTCGGTGATGAGATAACCGCTCACCACGTTGAGGACAGCCAGAAAGACGGCCGAGAAGCCCAGAATCTGCGTCAGCCGCGTGGCGTCTTTTTCACCCGTCAGCAGAATGGCGCCGACCACGGCGATGGCCGAGATGGCGTTGGTGAGCGACATCAACGGCGTGTGCAGCAAAGGCGAAACGCCGCGAATCAGCTGGAAGCCCAGGAAGGCCGCCAGCATGAAAACCCACAAATCGAATTCGTAACCGCCCACGGTTCAGTTCCCTCCCCCAGCTTGCTTCACGGGCGTCAGACCCAGCGCTTCCGCCACGCGTGGATTCACGATTTCCTTATTGAAAGTCACCAGCGTTTCGCGGATGATCTCGTCGTCTCGATTCAGGTTCAACTCCCCGTTTTTCACCATCAACTTTAAGAGTGCGGTCAGATTGGAGGAATACATCTGGCTGGCGTGATAGGGGATGGTGGTGGCCAGGTTGAGCGGGCCCAGGATGCTGATGCCTTGATGGACGACGGTCTCACCCGGCCGCGTCAATTCGCAGTTACCGCCCCGCTCGGCGGCGATATCGACAATCACCGATCCGGGCGTCATCGCGCTCGCCATTTCGGCAGTGACCAGGATCGGCGCTTTCTTACCGGGGACGGCGGCCGTGGTGATCAGCACGTCCTGCTCGCGAATCACCTCGGTGAGCAGCTCGCGCTGGCGGCGGTAGAAATCCTCACCCATGGCCTTGGCGTAGCCGCCCTGGTCCTCGGCGCCTTGAGCCTGGAGATCCAGCACCACGAATTTGGCGCCCAGGCTTTCGATCTGCTCCTTCACCGCGGTGCGGATGTCATACGCGGAGACCACCGCGCCCAGGCGGCGTGCGGTGGCGATGGCCTGCAAACCGGCGACGCCCGCGCCCAGCACCAGAACCCGCGCCGCCGTGACGGTTCCCGCCGCAGTCATCAGCATGGGGAACATTTTGGGCAGCGTGCCGGCGGCGATCAGCACGGCCTGATAACCGGCGATGGTGGCCATGGACGAGAGCGCGTCCATACTTTGCGCGCGGGTGATGCGCGGGATCAGCTCCATGGCCAGATGCGAGACCCCGGCGCGCAGCAGCTCCATAATCTCCGGGGCCGCCGTGAGCGGTTCGCCGAAGCCGATCACCATCTGGCCGGGACGCATGAGCCGCACATCCGGCCGGCCGGCTTCCGGGTTGGCGCCCAGTGAGCGGACCTGCAAAATGATGTCGGCCTGGGCAAACACATCGGCGCGGCTTACGATCTTTGCGCCTTTGGCGGTGTAAAGATCGTCGAGAAATCCGGCTTGCAGCCCGGCAGATTCCTCCACGACCACGTTGGCGCCCAACTTTGCCAGTGCTTCCGAAGAGCGCGGCGTCAGCGCGACGCGCCTTTCGCCCGGGAACGTTTCCCGTGGCACTCCTACAGTCACAGCCACTTGCACCTCCGTGAGGTACGGGAGTTGAGAACCGATTCGCGCCTCACGATCCGGCCCATGACTCTCACGCGCCATGGCGTCTGGGGCCGTTCGTTCCTCAACTTCTCTGCTAGAGAGATCATACTCTCATTGAGAGCGTTTTTGGCGGAGGTTGCGCCCGCGGCGCTAGGGCCGGATGATTTCAACCGCGGCCTGGCCGGTCTGGGCGAGGCCGATCGCAACCTTCACGAAATGTGATCCGACCGGAACGTCGTTGGGAACCTGGACATTCACCTGTCGCGCGGCGCCTCCAGGAGATTCGATGTGAGTAACCGTCAAACGCCTGCCCGCCAGCTCCACGCGAAGGTTGCTGCGGTCGGCATTCTCAGGCAGCCCCGCAATCCAAAGCGAGAGCACATCTCCCCGCGAAAGGTCGATCTGGTTCTTGGCCCACGCGGTGCCATCGCAGACGCCTTGGATTGTAAGATTGCCGGTTTGCAATGGAACATCCACGGCGATGCGCTGCGCGGCACCCGGAAGACTGCCGTCGATCCGTAAACGCACTGCGTGCCAACCCGCCGAGAGTCCCGGTGGCAGCTTGAAATTGGCTTGCCAGATGTCCGGCGCCAACGAGGCAACGTGCAGGGCCCTAACGCCGAATCCGCCGACCTCCGGCTGGAGATCGTCGCGGGTGAGGGTGCGGGACGGCCAACGGAACCACACACTCACATACTCATCCTTGGCTGAATCGAAGTTGATTCCCTCGTTCGCGTTGTGTGCCACTCCCAGCAGTTCCGGGCCGGAGCGCGCCTCGCCGGCGGGCGGCTCCCAGCGGCGGTAGCACGCCACGCAAGCACTGCGAGCGAGAACGTTCCGGAGCTCCACCCGCGCGAATCCAGCGGTCCGGCAAAATGCCAACAGACACGACAGGCTGGGGCCGACCCAGTTGTCGGTTTGGCCGCCAAATTCGTCGCTTTCGTAGAACTCCATGACGGGCCGCTCTTCGACGCCGGCTCCCGGCCGGTGCTCCTCGCGCAAGACAAATGAATCCACCGCGGCCATTTCAGTAGTCAGGGCGCAAACGCGTTCGAGCGCGAGCAGCGGATGTTTCAAGTGGTACAGCACGCCCATGAACAGGACAAGATCGAAGCGGCCGACGCGTTGCGGGGTCAAATCGTAAATGTCGATTTGCCGGTATTCGACGCGCGAATTCAGACGCGCCCGCATCTCGTGAAACCGGGGATTGTTCCAGTTGTCGATGGCCAGCACATCTGCCCCGCGCCTTTCCATTTCGAAGCTGAACCATCCGTCCCAAGCGCCGATATCCAGAACGCGCTTTCCGCTCAGGTCTGGAGGAATGGGGAACTGCGCGATGCGGTTCTTTAGACTTTCCAGGCCGCAGACTCCTTCGACCCGAGTGCCGTCGGGAAGCTCGAAGCTGTGCCACCAGCCGCGCGTCTGG
>DATJNO010000015.1:0-30465 GCA_035508055.1 Bryobacteraceae bacterium
CGGCGAAAATAGACGGGCGCTTCGCTCCGCGAGAACGCCCGGCGCACCAACGACGCGAACAAATAAAGATACGAGATCATCTGCAACGCTACCGCCAAGTCGAGCACCGTGACGTATGCGTCGCGCACCGTGGCGCCCGCGAAGCTCATCGCGATCACACCGGACGAAAGTACCCCGAAAATTAACAGCGCCACATAGGGCGAGCCGAACCGGGAATGCACCTTGCCCAAGCCTTGCGGCAGATAACGGTCCAGCCCCGATACAAATAGAATCCGCGCCGACCCGTTCACCCACGCCGACGTAGAGCCAACAATGGATGCCACCATCAGAATCGCAGCCGGCAGGACGATGACCGCCAGCCCCAGACTGCCGCTCATTTTATCGATGGCCTGCATCATTCCCTGCACCACGGCCATCTCGTTTTTGGGCATCGCCAACGCGAGCGACAGAGTCGCTCCGACGTACGCCAGAGCGCACAACGTTCCACCCACCAGAATCGAGCGCGGAAAGGTTCGCCGCGGATCCCGCACCTCGTCTCCCATCACCGGTCCCACTTCCAGGCCAACCATCGCCAAACACACGACGCCCAGCGTCGGCAAAGGAAAGTTCGCCAGCGCGCGGAAGGACAGCCCGCTCCAATCGGCCGGATGCCCGGACTTCAGCAAGGTGAGGCCCGCCAGCGCCAATAGCGTAACGGTGATGGTCAGCGCCCCAATCCCGCCGATGTTGTTCACCCATTTGCCGACTCCCAAACCGCACACATTGGCCAGCACCGTGCCCCAAAGCAGCGCGTTGGTCAAAAAGAAGAAGAACAACCGGCTCGTGCTCAACTCCGAGCCTGTGCCGCCGCCCATGTACGCCGTCACGCCGGTGACATAGAACAGCAGCGACGGCACGAAGAACATATTCGTCAGCCAGTAGCACCAGCCGCACAGGAAGCCGTGGAAGTCGCCGTAGGTTTCCTTGGTCCAAAGATAGAGGCCGCCCTCGCCGGGCATCCGCTCGGCCAGCTCCAGCACCGCGATTCCCTGAGGAAGAAAGAAACACAGAATCGCCGCCATCCACAGCCAGATGGCGCGCAACCCGTCAGCGGCTACTACGGGAATGATGTTCAGATTGACGACGGCGACGACATAAAGCCAAGTGAGATCCGCAACGCCCAGCGCGCGCACCAGCGAGGCGGCGGAATGAGCCGGGGCGACAGCCGCTGATTCTTGAGGAGTGGCCAATCCGAACTGCTCCAGCGTCCCCCGCCGCGCTTATCTTTACGATAAGCCTGCAAGGTTCCTACAAGTGTAGCGGCGCGTTTGACCCAATGCAACCGCAACTCCGGAGTCAACGACCTGCAGCGTCAGACTGGGCTGCTTCTTGGCGAAATCACCTTTTGAT
The DNA here is from genome assembly GCA_035508055.1 of Bryobacteraceae bacterium. Lineage (GTDB taxonomy): Bacteria > Acidobacteriota > Terriglobia > Bryobacterales > Bryobacteraceae > Palsa-89. The sequence continues at coordinate 1,390 of DATJNO010000015.1, forward strand.
GAGCGATTCTCCGCACTGGAGGGTGACTTGTCGTGGGACGGGACGCTTTATATGTCTAAGATGCGTTTCCGCGCCGGTACCAGCGCCTTGTCCTCCACTGGTTCAGGTAAACTCTGCGGTTTCAACGGAATCGTGGAGGTCTTGGAGAAGAACCTGCCATACTGTACCGTACTTAAGAAAGCCGTGCCGTCTTCGGAAAGCCGGATCGAGACTTCCCTTCTGAATAACGCTCTCACCATGGTTCCCCTCCCTCGCCCAGCTTTAAGCAGTTCACGTTCCATTTCGCAAGCGCGCGCATCCCAGGCGCGTGAAATCACGCAGTCCGATGGCCGATCATGCTTGCCTGCAGCGAGATAGCAGCAATTTTCCACTGGCAGTCATCTTGCTCGCTTTTCAACAGCGTATGAAACCCGATACACAACTCCGGCGCGATGTCGAAGACGAACTCGACGCGGAGCCAGGTTTGGACGCAAGCTCGATCAGCGTGTCGGTGAGCGAGGCCATCGTGACGCTCTCTGGTCACGTGCCCAGCTATTCGGAGAAACTGGCAGCCGAGCGTTGCGCGGCCCGCGTGGAGGGTGTAGGTGCGGTCGCCAGCGAGGTCGACATCCGGTTGCCGGACGGCGGCCGGGTTACCGATGAAGACATCGCGCGGGCAGCACTCAATGCCCTGGCGTGGAATTCGTTGGTCCCGCCAGGCCGGGTGAAGGTGGAAGTAACCAGCGGCTGGATCACTCTGGAAGGCGATCTGGACTGGCATTATCAAAAGATTGCCGCCCACGATACGGTTTGTCATCTGCGCGGGGTCACCGGAGTCACCAACAAGATCATTTTGAAGCCGGTGAGTATGCGAATTGCCGTGGAGGCCCACGTCCAAGCCGCTTTACGGCGTCATTTCGGCCGGCAGTTGAGTCAAGTGCATGTCGAAACACGGGGGGACCATGTCATCCTGCGGGGGTCGGTTCACTCTTTATTCGAGCGCGGCGAGGTGGAACGCGCGGCATGGACTACGCCCGGGGTCTGTCACGTCGACAACAACCTCAAGGTTGAGCCGTCGCCCAAGTCTTCGCGCCCGAATCTGCTAAGCGCTTAACGGTAGCGCGGTCGCTTTCGCGTTCTCTTCCAGAAGTTGGATAACCTCAGCGTCCGGCGTCGAAAGAAACGTCCAATACCACTCCCCAACCGCATAGAAAGGATCAGGTGTGGCCAGGCAAACGCATTCGTCCACTTTCTCCCGCAGCTTTGCGCAAGCTTCCACGGACGACACGGGTACGGCCATCACAACGCGCTTTGCTTGGCGCTTTCTTGCAAAGGCAACCGCGGCCAGCATGGTGGATCCGGTGGCCAGTCCGTCGTCGACCAGGATCGCCGTTCGCTCCTTCAGGTCCAGTGGCGGCCGGCCGCCCCGGTAAAGGCGCTCCCGGCGCTCCACTTCCGCCCGCTCGCGGTTGACCGTCGCGGACACGTCCTTATCCGTAAGTCCCACAGCATGAATGAGCTGTTGATCCAGCACCTCGGTGCCGTCGCCGGCGATGGCGCCCATGGCCAGCTCCGGCTCGAAAGGAACGCCGAGCTTGCGAACTACCACCACATCCAGCGGAGCCCGGAGCGCCTGGGCCACTTCAGCGGCCACTGGAACTCCGCCGCGCGTCAACCCTAACACCACCACATCGGATTTTGACTTGTAACCGGCCAGTTCAGCGGCCAGCAATCGGCCCGCCTCGGCACGATTCCGGTACGGCAGTTGCGGTCTCATCGCTTCACGGGAGCCTCAGGCTTCCGCCTCCACCACCTTGTGCGCCAGCCGCGTCAGCGGATGGCCCGCGATGCGTTCGATCGCCGCCACGTTTTCTTCCAGCTTGTTGGCGGCGCGGTCCTCATCCTCGATCTGGATGGAAGTCATCACATGGTGCGAAAACGATTTGGCGCAGGCGCGGCAACGCTTCACCACGTCCATCACCTGATCCCAATCGCCTTCAATACAAGTCCCGAATGGAGTGAGGCAGAAAGCTAACCCGCTGGCCTCTACGATCTTGACTATCTCGGCTAGATCTTTGCTGAGGTGCGTACCCCGGCCGAGCGGGTTGATGGTCAGTTCACTAACATGATTCCTCCTCGCTTTAATGAAAAGCGAGCACGTACTCTTCCAGGGCATAGCAGCGTCGAATTCATAGGGACAGGCGAGATGGGCAGCGCACCATCACCCACCCTTTCCGCGGATGCCGGTGTGAAATGTGCCGCTGCCCTGCATTTGGCTGTTGAACTGCCGTAGGAGAAGAGATGGCGTCCGTTCCGATCAGCCGGGAGCCTGGCGCGCGAGCCGCAGCCACGCCGAGCGCGCTGCCCGATTTTCTTCACCGGATCGCACGGATCGACTCAGAGTTCGTCGTTTTCGACGACGGATACCGCGGCTGGAGTTACAGCTACGGTGACATCGCGCGGATGGCGGCAGGATTTGTGACGCGCCTCCGCACCGCAGGCATTCACTCGGGCGAAACCGTCATGATCTGGTCCGAAAGCCGGCCCGGCTGGATTGCTGCGCTTTGGGGATGCCTCGCGACTGGCGTGGTGCTCGTGCCCGTGGACCAGCTTTCTTCCACGGATTTCCTGCAGAAAATCAAAAACAGGGTCCGGCCGCGGGCCATTCTTTTGGGAAATCGCGTGCCGGCATTGCCCGGCGATGGCCGTACGCTGCTATGGCGGCTCGCTGAAATCGAGCAAAGCCCGGCCACATGGCCGCCGGCCGAAGCCACCGCCTCAAGCCGCGACGACATCGCCGAAATTGTCTTCACTTCCGGCACCACCGCCGAGCCAAAAGGCGTCCTGATCACGCATCGGAACCTGGCCGCCAGCATCCGGCCGATCGAAGATCTGATCGGCCCTTATTTGCGCTACCTGCGTCCGTTTGCGCCGCTGCGCGCGCTAAACCTTTTGCCCATGAGCCACCTTTTCGGCCAGGCGGTCTCACTCTTCGTGCCGCCGATTATTCCGGCGTCGGTGGTTTTCATCTCCAGCCTCAGCGCGCAGGAGATTGTGCGGCAGATTCATGGACGCGGCGTCTGTGCGCTGATCTCGGTGCCTAAGATCCTGGAAGTTTTGCGAAGCTTCATCCTGCGCCGGTTCCCCGAAGCGGCCGATGTGTCCCACGCGTCTGACCGATGGCCGCTGCTTTGGTGGCGCTTCCGCCGGATTCATCGCTTGTTCGGCTGGAAATTCTGCTGTCTCATCGTAGGGGGCGCTCCGCTCGCGCCGGACCTGGAGCAGTTCTGGGCCAATCTGGGTTTCGTCGTGGTCCAGGGCTACGGGCTCACCGAAACCGCGCCGATTGTGAGCTTCAGTCACCCGTTCCATGTCCGCGCGGGCACGGCCGGCAAGCCCATGGCGGGCGTGGAAGTCAAGATCGGCACGGATGGCGAGGTGCTGGTGCGCGGCGACAATGTCACTCCCGGCTATTATCAGGCTCCCGAGCAGACCGCCGCGGCGTTCCAGAACGGCTGGCTGAAGACCGGCGACATCGGTGAGCTGGATTCCGAAGGGCATCTGACGATTCGCGGGCGAATCAAAGATCTCATCGTCACCCCCGAGGGTCTCAAGGTTTTTCCCGAGGATGTCGAAACGGTGCTCAATCGGATTGAAGGCGTACGGGATTCCGCGGTCATCGGCAAGGAACGGGTTCATGCCGTGCTCGTGCTCGCGCCTGGCGCCGGCGCGGACGATGTCGTGCGGCAGGCGAACGAACGCCTGGAGCCCCACCAGCGTATTCGCGCCGTCTCTCTGTGGAGTGAAGGCGATCTTCCGCGCACCACGACTACGCGGAAACTGAAGCGCGCCGAGATCGCCGGGCGAGTCGCCAAAGGCCAGCCGGCGCCCCAGCTTGGCGCGGAAGCCGAACTGCTGCAGCTGGTTCGCAGATTCGCGCCCACCCGCACCATTGCGCCCGAAACCACGCTCGACGAACTGGGCCTCAGTTCTCTCGATCGCGTCGAGCTGATGCTGGATCTGGAAGAAAAGCTCGATACCAGCATCGACGAGAGTGTCTTTCAGACCGTCACCACCGTCGCGGATCTGGCGCGACCGATGGTGCCTTCCAAGCCGGCCCTCTTCCCGCGATACAACCGGCGTTGGCTTGCGCGCATCATTCGCCGCGTCGCGCTTTCCACAATCTTTTTGCCGGTCACACGAGTCTTAGCTCATTTGAAAGTATCGGGTCTCGAAAACCTAAAAAATCTGAGCGGACCCATCATTTTTGCGGCGAACCATCAGAGTTACCTGGATGCGCCGGCGATTCTGGCCTGCCTCCCGCACAAATGGCGCTATCGCATGGCGCCCGCCATGTGGAAAGAATATTTTGATGCCCACTTCTCGCCCGCGAGGCATTCCTTGTGGAAGCGCTGGACCAACAGTATCCTCTATGGGCTGCTGACGCTGCTGTTCAACGCGTTTCCGATCCCGCAAACTGAAACCGGCGCGCGGGAATCCATCCGCTATATGGGCGAGCTGGTGGAGGAAGGTTGGTCGATTCTGATTTTCCCCGAGGGCGAGCGAACCATCACCGGCGCGATCGGCCGCTTCCTGCCGGGCGTCGGACTCATTGCCTCGCGCCTGCAACTGCCGGTCGTGCCAATCCGCCTCGAAGGCCTGGACAAGGTCTGGCACCGCACCGCGAAACTGCCCTCGCCCGGACGCGTGCAAGTTAGAATCGGTGCTCCAATCCAGCTCCAGGGTGATTCGTATGCGGCGCTGGCCCGGGAGCTGGAGCAGATCATCCGCGGCCTCAACTAGAAAATGCACGGCGAACGGAGGCGCGGGGCGCCTACAAAGACATCGCCGCCGTCGTCGACGCAGCCGACCATGCTGGCTTGGCGCGCAAAATCGCGCGCCTCGAACCGCGCATCTGCGTCAAAGGCTAAACAACCTCGCAGTCAACGGGTCAGTTGCTCCTCGCGGGCCTGCTCGCGGATGATCAGCTTGGCCAGTTCGCCCATCTCCTGGGCCAGCAATTGGACCAGGTCGTCCAGCGAAATGATTCCCACCAGGCCGCCGCGCCGGTCCACCACCGGCATCCGGCGGACACCGTTGATCCGCATCTCGCGCATGCATTCAAAAACGCCCTCATCCTCCCAAACGGTGATCAGCTCGCGCGCCCCCAGGTCGCCCAGCGTATACACGGACGGGTCCAGGGCTTCGGCCACCACGTTCCGCACGATATCCCGGTCTGTAATGATGCCGGTGGGAACCGCCACCCCGCTGGGATCTTCGCGAACCACCACTAGATTTCCGACGTGATACTGCGCCATCAACCGGGCGGCCTCGCGCACTGTCATCTCCGGCCCGGCGATCACAACGTCGCGGACACATACGTCACCAATTGGCATGGGACACCTCCAGCTCCACCGGAGCTTGAGCACTTCCTGGGCCACGCCACTCGCGCAATGGCGGCTCGTTCCAGGGTTGTTTTTGCTCGATTCGGGCAGCCATAATGGCAGGGATGCACGAGCCTGGAGCAGCGGATGCTTGAATTTCTCTACCATGGGCAGGGAATCTGGACGAACCTGGCGCAACTCAGCATCTCCTACCTGCTAACCATGTTGATTGGCTGGGAGCGCGAGGCCGAGGCGCACAGCGCCGGTCTCCGGACTTTTCCGTTAGTCGGCATGGCCAGTTGCGGCTATCTGCTGATTTTGGGCGCGACCCCGAATGCCGCCGACCAATCCCGGGTGCTGCAGGGACTGATCACCGGCATCGGCTTCGTTGGCGGCGGCGCGATCTTGCGCTCCGGCACCACTGTGAGAGGCACCGCCACCGCGGCTAGCGTTTGGAATGCGGGCGTGATCGGCGCTTCGGTCGCGATGCGCCACTACGGTATCGCGGTCATCCTGGCTTTACTCAATGTCCTGACGCTCCGTGCCCTGCTGCCGCTCAAAGCCTGGATTGACCGGGAGCGCCACAGGGATTCTTAGCACCCGGCCACCATTCGTCATCCAGGGCATGCGGAGCTTCACGCCGTGATCTTCTGCGTCTTTTGACCCAGTTTTGACGGAACGGAGCAAGCAATCGGGATACCAGCTTCGAGCGCCTCAGGAGCTCGGCTACATTGGCCATCCATTTGCTTAATTTCCGTTAACAGTCGCTAAGCTTATGTAAATAAATGGCTCAGTATAGCGGACTGCGGAAGTTCTACAAGCACATGATGGAAACTTTTACCGGAATCGCCGGAATCAGCCAAGATAGCTCGACCAAAAGCACCTCCCCCGTTCGGAAGCGAATCATGCCTTTAACCTTGCCAGGCCGAAAGATCAAGATCACGTCCATCGTCGCGGACGACCGTCAGTATCCGCTGACCCTCAACCTCCGTTACCGGGTGTATCGGGGCCAAAAGCCGGTGGGTTCCGGAGAGGGACGAACTCAGTTTATTAGCCCGGGAAGCGTGCTTTTCTCCACCCGGCAAGCGCTGGAACGGGGTCTGCGCGTCGAATTATTGATTGACTGGCCGGCGCTCCGCGACGATCAGTCCTCCCTTCATCTCTTCGTGGCCGGCAGCATCGTCCTGACCACGGGAGAGCGTGCCCTGGTTCGCGCCTCTCACTGCGATATCAGATTGAAGCCGCAGTTGGTCCGGGTTGCCCCAGCCAGAGCTTGGGCTTGCGCGAGCAGCGGATGACCTGCAGGCGGGTTGCGGGAAGTGAGGGTAATCGTCCGTAGCGCGAGAATGGTCCGCCATAGCCTCTCTCTCCGGACCCAACTCGTATCCCTGCTGATCGCGCTGGTTCTCATCGCCACGGCGAGTTTTGGATCGCTGGCCTACAGCAGTTCGCGAGCGATCATGGAAGGCAGCGCGGTGCGCGAGGTCGCCATCGCCGCCAGCGCCCGCCAGCAGGCGCTCATCCGCGAGATCACGGGCGAACGCGCTCGCGCCGCCGCGCTCCTCAAAACGGCCGGTTTGGGTTGTGAGCCGGATGAGACGCCTTGCTTGCGCAAAGTTCTGGCCGACTACGTAGCCACCGGAGGCGCCACCGCGGCCCGGCTCGTCTATCGCGGACGTCCACCCATCCTGGCCGGCCCTGGCGCGGCCGGCCTGGTGGACGTGCCCTTACCCACGGGCAATCAGGTGGCCCACTTCGAAAGAGATTCCTCCGGCCGGCCTTTCTATGTCGTGGGAGCCTTGGCTACTTCCGAGGACGGACCAGCCCGCATCGAGCTCCGCGGCGACATGCAGCTGGTCGATCAGATCTTCCAGGACAATTACGGTCTTGGCCAATCCGGAGAAACGTTTCTCACTGACACGCAGGGGCGTTTTCTGACGCCGTTGAGGTATCATGCGCCCTCCGACACGGACAGTGCGCAGCGTCCTCGCGGCGACCAGTCCATCCGTTCATGTCTCGCGGGCGCGAATTCGGAAGCGCTGGATCGGGATTACCGCGACGTCGCCGTGATCCACGGGTTCAGGAACGTCCCCCAAATCGGCGGCGGATGTGTGGTGGTGCAGATCGACCAGTCGGAGGCGTTTGCTCCCGCCAACGCTTTGCGCAAGCGGCTGGCGGCTGTTTCGGGGTTGCTGGCCGCCCTGGCGATCTGTTGTTCTCTGCTGTTCGCGCATTTTCTCTCGCTTCCGATCCATAAACTGGGGAATCGCGCGCGGTCCCTGCAAAAGGGAGACTACGACAGCCCGGTGCCGGCAGGTGGGCCGTCCGAGGTACGGATGTTCGCCCAGACGTTCAAGAGCATGGCGAGTTCGCTCAAGGATTCGCGGATGGCGCTGCTGAGATCCAGCGAACAGATCACGGACATCCTGGAGAGCATGAGCGAAGGGTTTTGCGCTTTTGACCATGAGTGGAAATGTACGTATGTGAACGCGCGGGCGGCCGCGCTGAGCCGCGTGCCTCGCGAACAGTTGCTGGGCAAGACGCTGTGGGAGCTCCTTCCGGCGGAGATCGGCGCGGAGGTCAGCGGCCCGCTGCGCCGCGCCCTGGACGAGCAGACGCCCGCGCAGTTCGAACAACACTACGCGCCCTTCGACGCGTGGTTCGAAGTCAACGCCTACCCCACGCGCGATGGGCTGGCGGTGTTCGGCCGGGACGTCTCCGAGCGCAAGCGGTTCAACGAGCGGCTACAACAGACACAACGGCTGGAGGGTCTGGGCGTGCTGGCCGGAGGAATCGCGCACGACTTCAACAACCTGCTAACCGGCATCATGGCCAACGCCAGCATGATTCTCGAGGACCTGCCATCCACCAGTCCGCTGAAGAACGAAGCCCAGAACGTTGTGGATGCCACCGAGCGGGCCGCCATTCTGACCCGGCAACTGCTGGCCTACGCCGGAAAGGCGAAGTTTGTGATCGAGCCGCTCGATCTCGCCGAGGCGGTCCGCAAGATCAGCAATCTGATCCGCTCCTCCATGCCAAAAACCGTCGCGTTGCGCCTGGAACTGAAGCCCGGCCTGCCCGCCATCGACGGAGACGCCGCTCAAATCCAACAGCTGGTGATGAACCTGGTTATCAACGGCGCCGAGGCGATTGGCGATGAAAAGCCCGGAACCGTCACCGTGACCACGAGCGTGAAGGACGTCGATGAAGTCTATCTGCGGCAGACCTTCGGCGCCAGCAGCATCTCACCCGGCCGGTATGTGCTGCTGGAAGTGGATGACACCGGCAGCGGGATGGACGAAGCCACTCTGGCGCGCATCTTTGATCCGTTCTTCACCACGAAATTCGCGGGCCGGGGGCTGGGGCTGGCGGCGGTGATGGGAATCGTGCGCGGCCACAAGGGTGCTCTGCGGGTCTACAGCTCGCCCGGCCAGGGGAGTAGCTTCAAAGTGCTTTTCCCCGCGAGCCAGAGTGTGGCGGTGAGCCAGGAGGCCGGACCGGCGGTCACGGATCTGCAGGGAACGGGCACGATTCTGGTCATCGACGACGAGGAGGTCGTGCGGCAGATCGCAAAATCGGCCCTCACGCGCTATGGATATACGGTACTGGCCGCTCAAAACGGCCCTGAGGGCATTGAAATCTTCCAGGAAAATGCCGCCAGCGTTTCCCTCATCCTTCTGGACATGACGATGCCCGCCATGTCCGGCGAGGCTACTCTGCGGAAGCTGCGAACGGTGCGGGCCGATGTTCCGGTCATCTTTTGCAGCGGATATCACGAGGTGGAGTTCGAGCAGCGGTTCGCCACCCAGGAACTGGCCGGCTTTCTTCAAAAGCCGTTCACGGCAGCCTATCTGGCTGAACGCGTCAAACTCGCGCTGTCTCGGACCAGCGCGAGTTGACCAACAACGCTAAGCAGCAGCAGGCTGCGGCTAAGCCGTTCGCCGCTTTCGCCTCGCGCCCACGATCGCCAGGAGAACCAGGGACCCCACGAGAAAGCCCAGATACGCCGGCTCGGGAACCGTCGGCATCGGCGGCGTAGTTTCAAAGAAGCGCAACGACGTTTGGGTCACGCCGCCCGTCCCCACAAAATCGGCTGTCACGCTGATCGGACCTGTAAAACCCGGCGTCAAACCGATCTTGCCGTTGGAAGGGAAAGGACCCGGTGAAGTGTTCGTTAATGTCGCCGTGGCGCCGTTGGACCAACTCACGGTCTCGTCGCCGGCAGGCAACACCGACACGGGGGCATAGGTGGCATCGGCTCCGCTAATGTACTCGCCGGCGTTTCCAGTGGTACATGGCGACGTGGAACAGAATTCCGTGGTGTAACCCATGATGAAACTGGCGAGCCCGGTGCCGGTTTGGATCCAGTCGCCGTCAAAGTTCCAGCCGTGCACATCCAGAGACGGGCTGGTCTGCTCGATCAAGCTCGCGGTCACGTCGCCGGCGGCCGGCGACGCGGGTCCAGGCGTGTAGTCGAAGCCCCAGAACAGCTTGTCCTGGCTATAGCACGCGTTCGCGGCGCTATTGAACGTTTCCAGTTCCGCGAACGTCGCGCTGGTAGGGCATGGAACGACGGAAGCGGAAAGACTGCCTGCCGCCAAAATGGCCGAGGCAGCGAATAACAGAATCGGTTTCATCATCTCCCTCCGGGAAGTTTTGACTGCCGGTTGTGAGAACCTCCCGGAACGATGCAGGTTTCTACACCTAACCGTTTCACAACTAACGGTTTATGAAAGTAACGGTTAAGTCCGAAGCTGAGCACAGCGGAGAATTTGATATCGGCAAATTTTCCAGCGATGATAGAAGTATCAGGTCTTCATTGCAGCGTTTCTTGGTCCTCGCCGCTGCCGGTGGTTTCTTGGCGCTTGCGTCTTTGCATGCGGCCCGGGCCGCCGACACCATCACGCCCGGCACCATTTCGGTTCAGGACCGCGCTTTTCTTGAAGATCTGGAGCGGCGGAGCGTGGAGTATTTTTGGGAACAGGCGGACCCCGGCACGGGCCTGGTGCTGGACCGCGCGCGCGCCGCTGGACTGCGTGTCAACGGTCCCAGCCGTAACATCGCCAGCATCGCCGCCACCGGCTTTGGGCTGACCGCGATCTGCATCGGCGCCGACCACGGTTGGATTCCTCGCGATCAAGCGGAACAACGGGTTCGAAACACTCTCGGGTTTCTGGCTGACCGGGCTGAAACCGAGCATGGCTGGTTTTACCATTGGATGGAGGTCTCCAACGGAGCCCGCGAATGGGACAGCGAGTCTTCGTCCGTGGACACCGCGTTCCTTCTGGCGGGCGTCCTGACCGCCAGCCAGTACTTTTCTGAAGATGCCGAAATCGCCGAACTCGCCCGGCAGATTTTTGGCCGGGTTGACTTTCAGTGGATGCTGAACGGCGACCCGGTGCTGTTGTCGCACGGCTGGAAACCAGGGCAAGGCTTCCTCAAGTACAAGTGGGATGTGTACAGCGAGGCTTCGTTGCTGTACCTGCTGGCGATCGGCTCTCCGACGCACGCCATCAACCCCGCCTCCTGGTATGCCTGGCAGCGGCCCATCTATTCGTACGACTCGTTCAGCTTCATCGGCGGCGGACCGTTGTTCACACACCAGTATTCGCATGCCTGGATCGATTTCCGGAACCGGCGCGACAGAACCTTCCTCGACTTTTACCGCAACTCGGTGACCGCGACAAAGGCGGATCGCGCGTATTGCCTGAACATCAGCGGACTCGTTTCCCACACGTTTGGCCCTGAAATCTGGGGCATTACCGCGTCGGACGGTCCCAAGGGCTACCGGATTTACGGCGAAATTCAGGCTTTCGATTCGGCCGACGGTACGGTGGCGCCCAGCGCGGCCGCCGGATCGCTGATGTTCACGCCGGACATCTCCATTCCGACCTTACGCAACATGCAGGAGCGCTTTGGCGGCCGGGTGTATAGCCGCTACGGTTTTGTGGACAGCTTCAATCCGTCCGCCAACTGGTTCGACAGCGATGTGGTCGGCATCGACGCTGGCATTACGTTGCTGAGCGCCGAAAATCTCCTCACCGGCAACGTGTGGCGCTGGTTCATGGAAAACGAAGCCATCCAACGCGGCATGGATCTGGCGGGGTTCAACCCTCCCCCGCCGACGGAGAGACCGGGCGTCCTGCCGGGCCGGAGGCGCCCGCACAAACGTCCCACCCGGCTGGGGCCGGAAAGCCCGGCTACGCGGCGGCCGGCTGTTCCTGCGGCGGGATGATCTCCACCAGAGCCGGCATGCGCTCTTCCAACAGGAATTCGGTGGCCCGCACCAGCGGGTCCTGATGGAAGCGTTGCTGCATTCGTCCGTTCAGCAAAGCGTTCACGATGGCAAGCAAACCCATGCCCTGGTGATGCGCCATGAAGCAACGAATGGTTTCCGGCGGACCTTGACGATCGAGGAAGTCCAGTGATTCATAGAAGCCATAACGTCCAACGCATCCGAAATTCTCCAGAGAGCGCAAGTTGGCGACGGCTTCCACCGGCTCGAGCATGAGCGCCAGCAGGGTAGCGTAGGGCGCCACTACCAGGTTTTTCGGCCGGTCCGGGCAAGCGCTGAGCACCGGCACGCCAAAGGCCTGGTATTGATACTGCATGCGGTGGTCGCGGGAGCCATAGGCGGCTTCGGAGATGCCCCAGGGCACACCGCACTCGCGCGCGTAGGCCTGTTGGATGCGAAGCGCGGCATGCAAGCTGCGGTCCAACAGCGAGTTGCTGTGCGAACGCAGGTGCAGCAGCGGCATCAGATACTCAAACATGGTCCCGCTCCAGGACAGCAGCGCTCGGTGTTTACGATAGGCGGTGACTTTGCGGCCTAACTGCAGCCAGGTCTCGCGGGGCACATCGCCTTTGGCGACCGCCAGGAAAACTGCTGTCCGGGCCTCGGAAGCCAGCAGATCGTAACAGGCTTCGTCGGCGCGGCCCGTGTCGGCGTTATATCCGATGCGCAGCAGTCCCCGATTTTTCTCATACAGAAACGCGAATTCCATCTCATCGAAATAGCGGCCCGCTTCGTCGCTGAGTTTTTCGAGACGGCGTATCAGGTTAAGCGCAGATGCACAGGCAGCAGGCAGGCGTTCTTGCAGTTTGCGGAGCGCTTCGTGCAGCGCCGGATACAGCGGATCGGCGCCGGCAAGCCGCTCGGTCAAGCGTGCCTGGATACGCTCGTATTGTTGCGGAAGCCCGGCGAGAACCGGCGGCGCGCTTAACTCCGCCATCAGAGCGGACAGACTGGGATCGAGGACGTTCAGGCGCAACTCCGGCTCCAGCGGGGGCGCAAGCCAGGGCGCGAGCGCATACAACTCGCGCAGAACCGCGCCGGCACGCTCGGCGACCAGGCGCTCCCAGTACCGCAGTTCCTCCCAGAGGGCGTCTTCGTTGGGGCGTTCCGGCGTGGCTGGAACGCGGTCCAGGGCATCCTGGACACGCGCGATCAGTTCCTGCGCTTCTGTGAGGACGCTTTCCCAGAAGAACAAACTGGTGGGTTCGCACTCCAGGAGCCGCGACAGGCTCGCCACGGTGCGCATCACGGCCTGGCTCCTCATCTCCGGCCAGAGTTGATCGCGCAGGCGGAACCAGTGATCCCGCAGACCAGCCAGAGTGTGCGGCCCCCATAACGGTTGCTTGGGCAAGGCCAGCAAACCCTGCCGCAGCGTGCACAGGGACGCCGCGAGGTTGCCGCTGTCCACGGTGCTGACGTAGCGGCGCACGGGTTCGAGGCTGGCCGTGTCATACCAGTTGAAGAGATGGCCCTTATGCCGCTGCAATTGCGTCATGGAGCCAAACGTCCTCTCCAAAGCGGCGGTCAGCTCCTCGAGAGTTTGGTAGCCGAAATCGTGTGCCGCCAATTGAGCGGTCAGCGACATGCCGAGGTTCGTGGGAGAAATGCGGTGCGCCGTGAGTGGCGGATCCTGCTGGATGTTGTCGGGCACCAGCCAATGATGCGGGGCATCGCTCAGATCGGCGAAGAATCGCCAGGTGCGCAGGCCCGTGTCGCGCAAGAAGGCGCGGTCACGCTCCGACAGCTTCGCGGGCTCCGGAACCGGCTCGCTCAGCCAGGCGGCGATCAACGGCGCGATGATCCAGAGCGCGCAAACCACCCCAATCGTAAGACTGAGGTATTCGCTACTCAACAAAAACAGCAACACGCAGCCGGCGGAAAGATAGAAGTAGACTGCGACCATTCCGGTGTTGATGCCACCGAGGGCTTCCGATTGCTCCATCGTTTGCCATTCCAGCAGCTTGCGGTGCGTCACGAAGCGGCGAACGCACGTCCGCACAATTGCATCGGCCATTAAACAGGACTGATGCGCGAGGAAAGCTACGATCAGGAACGCGTCCCGGTGTTTGTGCCAGATACGAACCGCCAGATCGCGGGCAAAAGCGGGCCAAAGGCGGCGCTGGTGAGGCGGGCGGGTCAAACTCAGAAGAACGATGGCATAGGCAGGCGCGAGCAACAGCGCGAATACGGCAACGGTCCAGCGCAGAGGATGATTGAGAAGGATCCAGCCCGCCACCAGCAACACCAGCAGGGCGATTTCAACCAGACTGCGGCGGAGATTGTCGAAGATCTTCCAGCGGGAAAGCAGGGACAAGGGATTGCCGGCCGCGGTTCCCCCGGGGCCGGGCGCGTTCGCGAACAGCCAGGGCAGGAGCTGCCAATCGCCGCGGACCCAGCGGTGCTTGCGGCGGCAGAACGCCTGATAGGTCGCCGGGCAGTCTTCCAACAGGTCCACGCTCGAAAGAAGCGCCGTACGCACGTGCTCGCCTTCGATCAGGTCGTGGCTGAGGATGGAGTTCTCCGGGAAGCGATTCCCTACCGCGCCATCAAAAGCGGCAACGTCGTAGATGCCCTTCCCGATGAAACTGGCGCGCCCGAATAGATCCTGATAAAGGTCCGAAGTGGACGCCGAGTATGGGTCGAACCCGGCCAGCCCGCTAAAGATGCGCGAAAACAGAGAACGGCCGGCCGAATCGAGGCTCACCGGCACGCGCGGCTGGATCATGGCGTAACCGGAGGTGACGGTACGGGTGACCGCGTCCAGCACAGGGCGGTTTAAAGGATGCGCGATGCAGCCAATCAGCTTGGCGGCCGTGTCGCGGGGCAGCTCGGTATCGGCGTCCAACGTAATGACGTAGCGAACGCTGCGAAGCCTGAGCCGTTCCCCCCGAACGACGTCAAATCGATCCGCGCCTTCCAGGAGTAGCTTGTTCAGGTCGTTCAGCTTGCCGCGCTTGCGCTCATAGCCCATCCATTTGGACTCGCCCGGGTTCCACTGGCGCTTGCGATGGAACAGGTAGAAGGGCGGGCGGGCGCCGGCCGGATAACGTGCGTTGAGACGGTCAATCTCCTCGACACAGATATCCAGCACGGAATCCGCCTCGGTGTGCTCGCGGTCGGCGTCGGGAAAATCGGTAAGCAGGCCGAACATCAGGTTCTCGTCACGATTGGCGAGATAGCGGATCTCGAGATCCCGGGCGAGCTTTCGAACTCGGGCGGGGGACGGCAATAAGCATGGAACCACGACCAGTGTCCGGCAGGAATCCGGAATGCCATCCTGAAAGTCCATATGGGGCAGCGGGCGTGGCGGAAGGAAATGACTGACTAGAGAATTGGCGATTTCAAGTGCGGCGTGGCTGGCGGGCAGGAGCAGCAGCAGCCACATCCAGAGAGGGAAGGCCCCAGCCAACCGAACGAACCCGGCCATCATCAACAGGCCCATCAGCAGGACACAGGCCGCGTAGAGGGCGCCCGGCCAGCGCTGGGCGACGCGCCTGGCGAGCGAAGACAGTGAAGACCTGCATCCGAGAAACTTGGAAAACGGTTGGGCGCCGGCGCCGATCAAGTAATAGCCGACATGAGCGGCGATACCGCCCGGACCACTGGGCGCGAGCGCCTCCCGCGCGCAAGCGACAGCCTGCTCCGCCACCTCCAACTCAGAACGCCCCGATCGCCGGGCTAGCTTCTCCACCTCGCGCCGGTACCATTCGCGCGTAGCGAAGTCCATGTTGGCATAGACACCGGCGGGATCGCGGCGCAAAACTTTCTCGATGGGACAGATGGATTCGACAAAATCGCGCCAGGATACACGGTCGAGCAGACGCAGGCTGTGAATGCACGCCGACACGGCGGCTGCGTCCTGAAGATGGCCGCACAGACGCTGGAGCAGCGCCAGCCGCAGCATCGCGTCATAGGCCCACCATTCCCTCAGAAGAAGCGCGCTGTTGTTCCGGAGAGTCGCCGCCAAATCCAGCAGCGTGTCCGCATCGAGCGCTCCTGCGGTTTGCGCGACATGCCGGGCCGCAATCCGATAGATGCGCGGTTCCTTGCTGTTGCCCTCCCTGGGCAGCCGCTTCACGCCGGCGGGTGACAACGGCTGCTCGAGATAACGCAGCTGCAGCTCGAACACCGGACGGCCTTGCTGCAACACGCGGCCGGCCGATTCCCAGTCCTGCCCGGGCCTTCGAATCTGCTCCTGAATCAGGCGACCGCAATGGACCAGGAATTGCCTGGCGGCATGCGGACCATTCCACGGAAGGAGCCGTTGCCCGGACGCGTCTACGGCGACTGTGGCTGCTGCTGGTGCGCTCATTGGTAATTCGCCGCCTGCAACCGGAAGAGCCGGGCGTATTGGCCTCCGGTTCGCACCAAATGATCGTGAGTTCCCTCTTCCCGGACTTTTCCCTCTTCCAGCACAATGATGCGGTGCGAACGCCGCACGGTGGAGAAGCGGTGCGAGATCAGGATGACCGTCTTGCCTTCGCCCAAATCGGCGAAGCGCGAGAATACTTCGTACTCGGCCACCGCGTCGAGGGCCGCTGTCGGTTCATCGAGAATCAAGACCTGGGCGTCGCGGAGATAGGCGCGGGCCAAACCAAATTTTTGCCATTCGCCGCCGGACAGATCGACGCCGCCTTCAAAGCGGCGTCCCAGCATTTGGTCCAGGCCGTCGTCGAAGCGGTTCAGGATCGCGTCCGCCCGGCTCTTGCGAGCCGCGCGCCACAGCCCGGCGTCATGTTGCAATTCGGCGATCCGCCCAACACCGATGTTCAGGCGCGCCGGAAAGTCGTAGCGGACGAAGTCCTGAAATATGATTCCGATCTGCTGATGAAGCTGCGGCACGCGGTAATCCCGCAGATCCACGCCGTCCAAAAGAATGGCGCCGGAGGAAGGGTCGTAAAGACGCGCCATCAGCTTCACCAGCGTGGTTTTGCCCTGGCCGTTCTCGCCCACTACGGCCAAATGCTGGCCCGGCTCGATCCGAAGGTTGAGATCGTTCAGAACCAGGCGTTCCGATCCCGGGTAGTGGAACGAGACATCGCGGAACTGGAAGCCATCGCGGATGGAACGCGGCGCTGGCAGCGCATCCGGTTTGGAACGGATCGCCGGTTGCACGGATAGAAAATCCACCAGGTCGCCCAGGAATAAGGCCTGATCGGCGATGGTAGAAAACGACGAAAAGACGGCCTGCAACTGGCCGCTGGCGCCGGCGATGGCGCCCGCCAGAAACGTCAACGTACCCACGCTGATTTCGCCGAGCAGGGCGCGCCAGACCAGGTACGCGTAGGCGCCGTAGTAGCCCACGGAGCCGAGCACAGCCAACGCGGAGCCATAGCACAAGCGCCGGCGCATCAAGGAGCGGGTTTGACCGATCGCCTGGCCGGCGAGTGCGCCATAGCGGTCGTGCAGGAAACCGCCGAGCCCAAACATCTTGACTTCTTTCGCGTTCTCTTTGCTGCAGCCTAGGGTTCGGAGATAATCCAACTCGCGGCGCAGGGGGGTGAGGCTGAACGCCAACGAGTAACTCAGGAAGGCAAAATGCGTTTCGCCCGCGAAGGCCGGAACGACACACACCACGAGAAGTGCAAACAGCGCCGGAGAGTAGGCGATCACACTGGCCGCCAATGTCAGCAGCGTCACTGACTGCAAAAGCAACCGTCCCAGGGCTTGCACCATGCCGACGCGGTCCATCGCCTGCACCCGCGCGCGCTCCAATGTGTCCTGAAAGTCGGGATTCTCCAGAGTGGCCAGATCGAGTCTCGCGGCGTGCCGCATGACGCGCAGGCTAACGGCTCGCGTGAACTCTTCGGCCAGTCGCCCGTCGGTGTAGTCGATCCCGCGGCCGAACACGTTGTTACCAGCAGCCAGCAGGAATTCGGCCGCGAGCAGCCACCAGATGACGTGCGGCAGCGGGCCGGGATGCCGGATCGCGCCCACCACCAGATCGATAATCCACTTGGAGACGGCCAGAACGGCGACGGGAACCAGGGCGCTGAGGAGGCGAAGCAGGATGCCGGCGCTCACGAGGCCGGGCGCCGCATCCCAAACGAGACGGCACAAGGGGGGCAGGTTTCTGAGCGCGGCCGCGCGCTGGCGCCAACCTGGCTTTTTGAATGGTTCCGGCACAACGTTAAACAGCGCCGCCATAACCGGGCGGCAAATTTCGCGGCGATATTGAGCAAGCGGAAGCCCATCGCATTTTTTTGCTGAGCCTTCAACGAACACGTTGCAAAGATTAGGGCAGGGACGCGGACGGTGGCTGTCGCCGGCCGGAAGGGGCTTGAAAATTTTGCCCATGGATGGCTTGGCCATAAAAACTGTGCGCCAGGCGGGGGCAGGTTTCGAGAGGTTACTTCGTGAGTCGTTGTTACCGCCAGTCTGGAATTCTTACCAACACGCAGGCTAAGCCGATTGTGTATTCGCAGAGTGTTGTAGGCGATGGCACGGAGCTTGCACGATCTCGATGCATGACAAAGCGACAAGTAAGAGTTCGAAGCGGCGTTACCGTTCTGGCTTTGCTGTTACCGCTCGCTTCCGCCGGACAGGGAGCCGCGCATAACGAAACATCCCCGCTGTACCGTGTCACGGTGGTGCAGCGCACGGTCAAAGCCATCAATTACGAGTACCGGTCTGGGCCAACGAAGGTCGATTTCCGCGGCACGGTCCTGCTGCCCAACGCCAAGGGCGAAGCGACGGTGGAATCCCGGCAGGGAAGCACGAGAGTGGATGCCGCGCTCCGCGGCCTTGCCGCGCCGCAACGCTTCGGCAGAGCGTATCTCACGTATGTTTTGTGGGCCATCACGCCTGAAGGCCGGCCCTATAACTTAGGTGAGTTGGTTCCCGGCGCGTCCGACAAGGCCGACTTGCACGCCACCACGGACTTGCAGGCGTTCGCCCTGATCGTAACGGCGGAGCCCTACTCGGCGGTGCGCAAACCCAGCGACGTAGTCGTACTCGAAAATCAGGTTCGCCCCGATACAGCCGGTGGCGTCGAGCCGGTGGAAGCCCGGTACGAGTTGCTGCCTCGCAGCCAGTACACATTGCAGCTTCCCGATGGCCCGGATGCGGCCGCGGTCAACGGGCCCAAGATTTCGATGCACGCGTATGAAGCAGTCTCCGAGCTTTATCAGGCCCGGAACGCGGTGGGCATCGCGGGCAGCGAAAATGCCGCGCGCTATGCGCCGGACATTTTTGCACGGGCCCAGCAGCAGCTCGCACGGGCGCAAGCGCTGCAGGATCGCAAAGGCGACTACCGCATGGTAGTGCAGGAGGCAAGAGAAGCAGCGCAAACCGCGGCGGACGCCCGCTTGATCGCCGATCAGCGCCAACAAGACCAACAATTGGAAGCCGCCAAAGCGGAGCTATCCAATGCCATGACGGATCTGGCGAACGCGCGACGCGCCAAGCAACAAGCTTTGGACGAAGCACAGCAGGCGCAATCGGAAGCGCAAGAGGCAACCGAGCAGGCCGATACGGCCTTGTCCACCCCGCCACAGGCTGCACCTCCGCCGCCTCCACCACCGCCGGCGCCTGCGAGTTCGTACACCGAAAGATCGATCCAGCCGTATGCGAGTGGCCAAACGGGACGAGAGTTGCGGGTGCGCCTGCTCGCTGATTTGAAGAGTGTACTGCCCACTCTGGACACGCCGCGCGGCTTGGTGGTGACTCTGCCCGATGACGATTTCCGGGGTGGAGACGTCCGCGAAACATCCTCCATTCAGATCGCGTCTGTTGCCACGATACTCGCTCGCCGGACCGGACTGCAGATTTCCGTGGAAGGGCATTCGGATAGCGCCGCAAAGACAGCCGAATCGCGGGAGCGTGCCGAAGCGGTGCGCCAGCTGTTGATCCGGAACGGCGTCGCGGCGAATCAAGTCTTCGCCTCGGGATTGGGTGATGGCCGCCCGGTGGCTTCGAACGCCACGCCCGAAGGCCGCAAGGAAAACTCGCGCGTCGAGCTTGTTGTGAGCGGCAGTGCGATCGGCAACCTGGCGCTATGGGACCATCCGTATCCCTTAGCCGGTTCGACGCAACCGCGGTCCGGGGGCGGAACGCGATGACACGGGAGCGCATTGTGGGCTTTCTGTTAGGCATCAGCGCAGGGGTCATTCTGGGTTACTACTTCCGGCCGCCCGACGTCGACCGTCCGCGAAATCAGACGCAGCGCCCCGATAGCGGGGACGCGGCGGCCGGCGCCGCAGGCCCACGGCGTGTTGGCGACCGGTCGCCCGCGGGCGGCGAGGTCACACGGATTAGCAGCGCCTCTTAGCCGGAGGACGCGTCACGTATGTCGCCCATCCACGTGAGTTGGAGAATCTTTGCCAATTCGGGGCGCGCGCGGGCGGAATCAACTAAGCTAACCAGCTCTACCAGCCTGTTAGCCCCCAAGATACCAAAACGCGGGTATGTTATCGGTTCGAGCCAAGGCATAAACTGAGTCCAGACTGAAACCCTCAATCACGGCGGGCGTTCGCACCGGACAGTCAACCGTCCGGCTTGCGCGTCCGCCGTTCGTTTCTCCGCTCGATCGGGCATAATTCGAAAGGTCAGTCATGGAAACGGCCGGAACAGAGACCGCTCCCGGCGTGCCGTCCGGTTTGACATCGGAATCCGCCCGGAGCTTACGCACGGAATACGGGCCGAACGCGGTTGTCGAGGAGCGCGAGCACCCGCTACGAAGCCTTCTGGGGAAATTGTGGGCTCCGGTCCCGTGGATGCTGGAAGTCGCGGTAGTGCTGGAGGCGCTGCTGCATCGATACGCCGAAGGCGGCGTGATCGCCGCTTTGTTGGTCTTCAATGCGGGTCTTAGCTACGTCCAGGAGAGAAACGCGCAGAAGGCTCTGGCATTGTTGCGCCGGCGGCTGACCATCGAAGTTCGTGTGCGCCGCGACGGAGTGTGGCAGCGTCTTCCCGCCGAACAACTCGTTCCGGGCGACCTCATTCACCTACGCACCGGCGATGTGGCCGCCGCGGATGTTCGGATTTCGGGCGGGCAGGTGCTGGTGGATCATTCGGCGGTTACCGGCGAGTCGATGCCGGCCGACCTCGGTGTTGGCGGGGTCCTCTATACCGGCGGCCTCATCAAGCGGGGCGAGGCCGACGGGGTGGTAACGGCCACGGGCGGCCACACCTACTTCGGAAAGGCGGCGGAGTTAGTTGGCCAGGCAAAAGCCGCCGGCCACTTACAGCAAACAATCTTTACCATCGTTAAGTATCTGGTGGCCATCGATGTCGTTCTGGCCGTTTTGGTGCTGCTGTATGCGCTAAGCGCCGGAATCGGACTGGGCGATATTCTCCCGTTCTGCCTGATGTTGCTGATCGCCTCTGTTCCGGTGGCGCTGCCGGCGACGTTCACGCTGGCGGCCGCGCTGGGCACGCGGGAATTGGCGAGCCGGGGAGTACTGGTGAGCCGGCTGACGGCTATCGAAGAAGCGGCGGCGATGGACGTTCTGGCGAGTGACAAGACCGGGACGCTGACTAAGAACGAGCTGTCGCTGGCCGTCACGCGGCCCGTTTCACCGTACGGCGAGGCAGACGTCATTCGTTACGCGGCGCTGGCGTCGTCGGATGCGACGCAGGATCCGATTGACCTTGCGATCCTGGCTGCCGCACGCGGCAGGGACGCCGGTAGCGAGGATTTCGCCGTACAGAAATTCGTGCCCTTCGATCCCTCCACGAAGTACTCGGAGGCGGTGGTCGTACACGGTGCGAAGACGCTGCGCGTCTTGAAGGGAGCGCCCTCCGCGATCAGCGCGATGACCGGCGCCGCGGCATCCGGCGAAGGTGACAAGCTGGCGGCGGAAGGCTATCGCGTACTGGCAGTGGCCGCCGGCGAAGGCAGCGACTTGAGCGTGGTGGGCTTTGTGGCGCTTCTGGATCCGCCGCGGGACGATTCCGCAAAGCTGGTGGCGGACCTCCAGCACCTTGGCGTCCGCGTCCTGATGATTACCGGCGACGGACCGGCCACTGCCGCGACGGTGGCCGCGCGCGTGGGCATTCACGGCGCAGTCTGCGACCGGAAGCAATTCGAGACCGGCATCGCGGCGGCAGCGGCGGAGTGCGGCGTCTTCGGCGGAGTTTTTCCGGAAGATAAGTTCCGGCTGGTGCAGGCGCTCCAAAGCCAGGGTCATGTAGTGGGCATGACCGGCGATGGCGTCAACGATGCCCCCGCCCTCAAACAGGCAGAGGTCGGAATCGCGGTGGCGAATGCGACCGACGTAGCCAAGGCGGCCGCCAGCATCGTGCTGACCAACCCCGGCCTGAGCGACGTAGTTTCGGCCGTCGAAACCAGCCGGCGCATTTACCAGCGGATGTTGACTTATACGCTGAACAAAATCATCAAGACCATTGAAGTAAGTGCGTTTCTGACGCTGGGCGTGCTGCTGACGCGGACGCTGGTGATCAACCCGCTGCTGATCGTCCTGCTGCTGTTCACTAATGACTTCGTGACCATGTCGATCGCCACTGACCGGGTCTCGTTCTCGCCGGCGCCGGACCGCTGGCGCATCCGCGAGTTAGTAACTGCCGCGGCTCCCTTGGCGGCTCTGTTAGTTTTGTTTTCGTTGGCTGTACTGTTCATCGGCCGTGATGTTTTCTTACTGAGTACGCCGCAAATACGGACCCTCGTATTTCTTACCTTGGTCTTCGGCGGACAAGGGACGGTCTATCTGGTGCGCGAGCGGGGACACCTGTGGAGTTCGAGACCAAGCCCTTGGATGCTGTGGAGTTCGGCGGCCGACCTGCTTGCGGTCGGTTTCCTGGCCTCGCAAGGGATCCTCATGGCCCGGCTCCCGCTTGCGGTCATCGGAGGCTTGGCCGGAGCGGTGCTTTGCTATCTGCTGTTGGTCGACTTCCTGAAAATCTTCATTTTGCGCGTCGTGGACCTGGCCAGCAGTTAGAGGTCTTCGAGCGCCATGTGCGATTCCGGCAACACCTGCCCGCCGTCCACAACGATGGTCTGGCCGGTGATGAACGCCGCTTCGTCGCTCGCCAGAAACAATGCAGCGTACGCGACGTCTTCCACTGACCCGAGGCGCCGCTGGGGAATCGCGGCCGTCATTCTGGCCAGATATTCGGCGCCCAGCGCTTCGACGCCCTCGGTCCGGATGTTTCCGGGCAGAACGGCGTTGACGGTGATGTGGTGAGGCGCCAGCTCGATCGCGGCGGTGCGAATAAAGCCCAGCTGCCCGGCTTTGCTGGCCGCGTAATGGCTCCAGCCCGGGTAGCCCGTGATCGGACCGGTGATGGAAGAAGTCACCACGATGCGTCCCTTGCCGCGCGCCTGGAGATGCGGCAAGCAGGCGTCCACGGAGAGAAACGTTCCTTTGAGATTCGTGTCGAGCACCTGGCTCCAGTCCGCCACGCTCATTTCGCCCAGCCGCGCAGAGGGAAAGATCCCGGCGTTGCAACAGAGGATGTCGATGCCTCCGTAGCGCTCCACCGCAGTCCGCGCCATGCGCGCGTTGTCTTCGGGTTTAGCCACGTCGGCAGCCACGGCGCTGGCGATGCCCCCTTGCGAGCGGATCTCGCCGGCGGCAGCCTCGGCCTGCGTGATGTCGCGCGCCGCCAGTAACACCCGCGCACCTTTATTCGCGAAGACACGCGCGATTCCCTTTCCGATTCCTTTGCTCGCGCCGGTGACAATTACGGTGCGGCCGGAGATGGAAGTCAGCATATGACTCATTGTGGCTCAGGTAGCGCGAGGCTAGTGCGCTACTTTGAAACAGGTCTCGGATCTCGTGGCGCTGTCGGAAGCCTCCGAACAGGGATTAGAAAGAGCGGCGTGACTAGACCGACCTGACTTTGTTCTTTGAACGGTAGAGTTCGTGCCATACCGGCAGGAGGATTGCAAACGCATAAGCTACCACGTGCGGGTACTGAAAGTGGTAGCTAGTAGAAGTAACGAGGGTGCTGCCCACGCGATATGTAACGGTGTTTCTCCACGGAATACGCAAGACCCCTTCAAATGCTAGAGGGAACGCGATTGCAGCGAGTATGCCGTCCAGAACAATATCCCGCAGCCGAAACTTGCGCCTTAGCAAAAGCGAAGTGAAGACGCCGGCAAGTGCACCCACGACCATTCCAATGGCTGCTCCACTGAGAATGAGAAACATAACCGAGAGACGCGGCGTCAACACGTAATCATTTTACGTCAGCATTTGGCCAACCACCGCTCGTTCGCCTTGTTCGGGAAAATCGGAAAGTTCAAAGCAGCCCACTACCGAGGCAGGAGGTTCTAAGGACGGGGGCGCTGGTTGTGGAAAGGATCCTGTGTAAGGAAGCGCCCCCTACGGGGATTCTGGAATCAGTGTATCTGCATGGTCCTCAATCGCCCATCGCCTGATTTTGGTATTTTCTACTGGGGCGCGCTGGTAGCGTTCAGGGACGGATCACATAGTCGGGCCAGCAGGTATCCAGTTGATCGGGCGGCGCGAGAAACGGCGCCAACTGGTCGCCAAGGATGCGAACCGCCCGGACGCCATTGTCCCCGGCCGGCGCAAAGCGCGGATCCAGGATGCGCGCGATTTCGTCGCGCGAGCTTTCCAGGTGCGCCCGCGTTTCGGCATCAGACGTTTTGCCAAGAGCGGCGCCGATGCTCGCCGAGAGCGTCTTTAACTCGGCGCGATAGAAAGGCCGTTCATCGCCGCTGGGCGGTGTGAATCCGGGAAAGTTGACCGGCAAGCGCAGCGGCGAGGCGTTCAGCTTGTCGTTGGCAATATCCAGGTAGGCGCGCTGCAGATTCCGGCGGTAGGCGTCGATCTTCACGCGCGGCGTGTCCAGCTCGCTCCAGATTCCCTTACGGACGTCGGCCAGAAATTCCGTCGGCCGGTACGCCGTCGAGCCGTCGATGGCTTCCTCCTCCACCAGCCGCGCCAAACGCGCGCTGGCGAGCAGGTTGGTTAACACCGCGGTTTCTGCGTTGCGGATGCGGCTCAGCGCGCCGGCCACTTCAATGCGCCGCAGAATCTGCGGATCGATCATCCACATCGGAGTTGCGAAGGCGTTCTCGTTGAGGAATTTCACCGCTTCTTTCTGGCGCATCTTGGCGACGGGTTGATAAAGGACTCCGGCTTGGCCGACGTACTTCTCCTGCGTGTTGAAACCGCCCACGATTGCCGCGACGTGATTCAGCTCCAGCGTCCACTGGCCCAGCATGCGGCCATAGAGCTCCGCCAGATCTTCATAAGGTTCGCCGGGTTTCGTGGTGGTTGCGGGCAACAGCAGCTTGGCCACGCGTTCCAGGTTCCGAATGCCGAGCGCGGTGGATTTCAACGCATCCGCATCGCCGACGGCCTCGGTCAGCTCGCCCGGATCGGCGCCCGCGGCGCCGGCGGTCGAGAAACGATACCAGGGCGTCTTATCCTGCTCGCGCGCCCACCGATCCAGCGCCGGCTTCTCGTCGTCGGGCGTCTTGGCGCCGGGGATCGGTTTGTAGCCCCACGCCGTGGCCCACACATCGTAGGGGCCGACACGCGGGACCAGATCTTCCACCGGGACCTTGTCCTCCGGCTGCACGACGTAGTTGAAGCGCGAATAATCCATGATGGACGGCGTGTGGCCCATGGTCTTCAGCCATTGCGGATCGCGGATTTTGTCCTGCGGGTACAGGGAGCTCGCCTTCATGTTGTGCTCGAAGCCGAGCGTGTGGCCCACTTCGTGCGCGACGACAAATTCCAGCAACCGGCCCATCAGGTCGTCGGGCAGGGGCAGCTTCTGCGCGCGCGGATCGAGCGGGCCCACCTGCAGAAAATACCAGTCGCGCTGCAGGTTCATGATGTTGTGATAGAACTGAATGTCCGCGTTGAGAATCTCGCCCGTGCGCGGATCGCTGATGTGCGGCCCGGAAGCATTTTCGATCGTTGAGGGCAGCCAGCGGATCACGGAATAGCGAACGTCTTCCGGGCTGAATTCGGGATCTTCGGCGGGCGTGGGTGCTTTCTTTGCGAGGATCGCGTTCTTGAAGCCGGCCGCCTCGAAGGCCTTTTGCCAATCTTCGACGCCGCGGATCATCCAGGGGACCCATTTCGTGGGCGTGGCGGGGTCGATGTAATAGACAATCGGCTTGACCGGTTCGGAAAGCGAGGCGCTGGGATCCTTCTTCTCCAGGCGCCAGCGTGCGATATAGCGGCGTTCGGGCGCCTTTTGTTCATCGCGGCTATAATCCATCTGGCTCACGGAAAAATAGCCGACGCGCTCATCGAACAGGCGCGGCATCATCGGATTTTCAGGCAGCTTCACCATGCTGTGATGGAGCACCACCGTGGCGCTGCCGGCCGGCATGCCTGCGCCCGCGAATGCATTCGGCAGCGCCGCTTGCGCGCCCGGAGGCGTGTTGCCTTTGGTGTAGGTGAGTGAAGCTTCGGCTTCGATATTTTGCGGGTACGGAGAAATCCGCTCGATATAGGATCGCGTCGCGTCCATGGCGTTCGCGTTCAGCCGCCGCCGCGCGCTGAATTCAAACACGTCGCTGGTGAACAGACGCGTCACGTCGACCACCGCCGATTCTTTCCCCGGGCCGAAGGCAGCCACCGGAAACGTCATGATGATCGCGTCGTTGTTGGCGGCCCGCACGGCCTGCGCGATGGGAGTATTCGGATCGGCCACGACGTCGTAGTTGACGCGCCGTAGATTCATCTTGTTGCCCCGCAATTCCCAGTACACGACGTAACTGGCCAGCTGCTGGCCGCCATAGCCGACGCCCAGCGTGGTGCGGGCGATCTGGGTCACCCACAGGAAATCCTTGCCGTATTCAGCTTTCGGAATTTCGTAGAAAAATTTGTCTTTTACTTCATGCACCGTGAAGATGCCCTTTTTGGACTTGGCCTCCGGAGTAATGACTTTGTCGTAAGGCTCCGGCTCTTCGCTGCGCGGACCTGCACCGGGCCGTTGCGCTCTGGCATTGGCCGCCGGTGGGGTGGCGGGAGTTTCAGGTGGCGCGGGTTCCGGGGGCGCGGGCTCCTGGGCGGAAATCAAAGCCCCTGCAAAAAGGAACAGCGAGAAAACACGAACGGTTCGGCGCATGGACACCTCCTTCGGCTGGGTGCCCACTATCTTAGCAGCCGACCGTGTTCTTGAATGTATCCGTCCCGGCCAATACAGGGGCCAGATCTGCGGCGAAAGACGGCAGTGCGGGATTCCCGCTCACCCGCGTCGGCTCGGGCCCGCACGATTGTGTTCTGCGCTACATTCACATCGCCTACCAGATTATTCTGGCCTGAACTACCAACTTCATGGTATGGCCGCATTCGTACGGTTAAGGTATGCTCGCGCTACCCGACTTTTCGTTGGCAGCCAACAGGGAGGAGGACCTGAGGGTTTGCATTTCCTGCACCATTTTGATGCGGTGACGGACCGTCTTTTCACGCTTGCATGTAACGCGCCTTTGCGCCTCCGCACTACGGCATTAAGAGCAACGTCACTGGAGGTTCAACCCCATGGCCGAAATCGCGGTTAAGGTTGCGGGAAATCAGATCGAGACGGTGCTGCTCTCGCGCGTCGAGGTGCATCAAAAGCTGAATCACCACTGGTGGAGTTATATCGTCTGCCGCGGGACATTAGACCAACGGATCCCGGTGGAGGACTTCATTGGCCAGGATTTGCTGATCACCGCCAGCGACGACGAGGGAGAAGTGGTGCTGCTCGATGGAATCGTACTCGAAGTCCAACTGAAGTACGAGGTGTGGGGTAGCTTCACCGCCAAAATCACTGGCGTCACGCGCTCGCACAAAATGGACTTGACTCCGCGAAAAGCTTACTACCAGGAGAAGACGCTGGATGCCATCGCGTCGCAATTGGCCGGGAATGCCAGTTTGAGCGCCACCGTGAACGGCCCAAGCAAGCGGCCGCTCAACTATGTCCAGTGGGCCGAAACCGACTTTTCTTTCCTGCGCCGGCTGGCCGACGATTATGGATGCTGGATGCGGCCGACCGCCCAGGGCCTGGAGATCTCCAACCAGTTCGGCGACGCGGTGGACCTCACCTGGAGGGACGAGTACGGTCTGATTGAATTCACCACGCAGGGCCGGCTCTCGCAGCCCTCCTTCAACGGCGCCCATTATCATCACCACGAGATGAAGAGCCAGAACTACGATCAGGTGAAAGACGAGCCCAGCTTCTTGGGCTCCATCGGGCCTCTGGTCGGCGCGGTGAAAAATCAGTCGGCGAAGCTCCCACCTGGCTACGTGTATCAGCGCAGCCGCGTCGTGACTCTGGACGATTACCAGCAGCTTCTTCAGAAGGAGAGTGTGCGATCCCTCGGCAGCGCCATCACGGCCAGCGGAAGATGCTCGCAGCCCAAGCTCCAGCCCGGTCTGAAAGTCAATGTCAGCGGCGTTTTGGACTCCGAAGGGCTCTATGGCATCACCGCCGTCAAGCACAAATGGACGCCGAAAACCTACATCAACACCTTCCGCTGTACGCCCTGGCAGAACTACACCAATCCCCGTCCGCCGCGCATGCGTCATTGGTACGGGCTGGTTCCGGCGCGGGTGGTGGAGCATAACGACCCCAAGAAAATGGGGCGCATCCAGGTGCAGTATTTCTGGCAGCAGGACGGCCAGGCTTACTGGGCCCGCATGATGACGCCGCATGCCGGCTCCACTCGCGGCTTCATGTTCATGCCGGAAAAAGGCGACGAGGTGGTGGTCGGTTTCGAGGATGGCGATCCCGAGCGGCCCATCATTTTGGGATGCCTGTGGAACGGCGTCGACCAGGCGCCGCGCTTCGATTTCGCCAAGGACGACATTGAGCCCAATGACGTCAAGCGCATCGTGACCAAGAGCGGCAACCGGCTGCAAATGGTGGACACTGCCGGCAAGGAATCCATTACCCTCTCGACGCCCAATTCGGTAAAGGTGATGCTGGTCGAAGCGAATGCTTCTCCGACCAAGCGCGAGACTCTGGTGCTGCAGGTGGACAGGGGCGACATCGTGCTGAACGCCCCGCAGGGGCGCATCCATTTGCACTCTCAGTTCTACTCGCGCGAAGTTGGCGGAATGCCCGCCCCACCGCCACCGCTCCCCATCCCAACCAAAAATGCGGGTGCCTTAGCCGGTGGAGTATCAGTCCCACCAGCGGGACCTTCCGGCCCACACATCGGCCCAGTAGGTCCGGGCCCACTTGAGCAGCAGGGATCGTAGTTAGAAAAGGAGAAAAACATGGCGGGCACTTTTACAGGCCAAACTTTGACGGACACCGGTCAAATCGGAACAGACACGCTCGACCCCAGCGACAAGTTTTTCGGATTCGGCAACCTGATCACCAGCGACGGCGGAAAGGCGATTAACTCCACCAGCCCGTTTCAAGGCAGTTCCGCGGCTACCGGCATGAAGTACTCAAAAATCGTGGGCATCGACGTAAAGCTCGTGCATGGTGACCGGTGGCAAGAGCTGGAAGGTCTCATGACCGAGGATGTCGCGA